>JAEXWS010000236.1 GCA_023406225.1 Bacillota bacterium
ACTCATCCCCCGCCCCCGGGAAGCCCGAAAAAGTCCCACGGTCTTTTTCGGCCCGGGGCAGGCCTTTTTCTTCGTCCTTCTTTTTCGGCCGGGAAAAAGAAGGACCCCCGTGCGGGCAGCACCCCCCGCCGCGGGCGCGGCGCGTCTCCCGCCGTCCGCAGACGGCGTTTCCCCCGCCATGCCTCCAAAAAGCCGGCTCTTACCCGGAAAAGCTTATCAAAAAGAAGGCCCCGGATACCGCGCAACGCGGCGTCCGGGGCCCTTTTTCCCGCTCTTCCCGGGGCCGCCGGTTTTCCGGCGACCTCCTGATCCAGCGCACATGTTTTTTACGCGGTCTTTTTCCCGTGGATCATCCTGATGACGAACAGGGTTCCCAGCATCAGCGCCACCGCGATGGGCAGGGCGATGAAGGCGTTGGGCACGAAGCCCGCGATGATGTAGCTCACAAAGCTGACGCCCGCCGCCGTCATGGCGTAGGGGAGTTGGGTGGACACATGGTTTACGTGGTCGCACTGGGCGCCGGCGGAGGCCATAATGGTGGTGTCGGAGATGGGGGAGCAGTGGTCGCCGCAGACGGCGCCCGCCATGCAGGCGGAGATGCACACGATGGCCAGGGGGTTGTCCATGGCGAACACGTTCTGCACGATGGGGATCAGGATGCCGAAGGTGCCCCAGCTGGTGCCGGTGGCAAAGGCCAGCAGGCACCCGATGACGAACACGATAGCGGGCAGGAACATCTGCATGCTGGCGGCGGAGCTCTGGACGAAATCCCGGACGAAATACTTCGCGCCCAGGGAGTCCGTCATGGCCTTCAGGCTCCAGGCGAAGGTGAGGATCATGATGGCGGGGACCATGGCCTTGAAGCCCTCGGGGATGCAGCTCATCATGTCCTTGAAGGAGACGGTCCTGCGGACCATGAAATAGATGAATGCGAACACCAGGGCAAAGGCGGAGCCCAGCATCAATCCCACGGAGGCGTCGGAGTTGGAGAAGGCCTCCACGAAGCCCGCGCCGGAGAAGAAGCCGCCGGAATAGATCATGCCCACGATGCAGCAGATCACCAGCACCACGATGGGCAGCACCAGATCCAGCACCCGGCCCCGGCTCTCGTCCGCTTCCTCCGCCATGGAGGCGTAGGGGTTGGAGCCGGAGAACAAATCGCCGTTTTCCCGGGCGTTGTCCTCATGGCGGGCCATGGGGCCGTACTCCACCTTCATCACCACCATGCCCACCATCATCACCACGGTCAGCAGGGCGTAGAAGTTGAAGGGGATGGCCCGGATGAACAGGTTCAATCCCTGTCCCTCCTCTGCGAAGCCCGCCACGGCGGCGGCCCAGGAGGAGATGGGGGCGATGATGCAGATGGGGGCCGCGGTGGCGTCGATCAGATAGCTGAGCTTCGCCCGGGAGATCCGGTGCTTGTCCGTGATGGGCCGCATGACGCTGCCCACGGTGAGGCAGTTAAAATAGTCGTCGATAAAGATGAGGCAGCCCAGAACGATGGTGGCGAGCTGCGCGCCCACCCGGGACTTGATGTGGGTCTGGGCCCACCGACCGAAGGCCGCCGAGCCGCCGGAGCGGTTCATCAGGCACACCATGGCGCCCAAGATCACCAGGAAGATCAAAATGCCCACGTTATACCCGTCGGACAGCACGGAGACGATGCCTCCGCTGAACACATGGAGCACCGTGCCCTCAAAGCTGAAGTTGGAGTACAGCAGGCCACCCACCAGGATGCCCACGAACAGCGAGGAGTAGACCTCCTTGGTGATGAGGGCCAGGGCGATGGCGATCACCGGCGGCAGCAGGGCCCACAGGGAGTTATAAAACCGGCTGGGGGACTCCACATAGCCGCTTCCGCCGCAGGCGGGGCAGACGTTTTCCCCGGCGCAGCTCTCGCAGTCCGGGTCCAGGCCGTAGCAGACCAGGCAGGCGCCGGAGCCGCCGCAGTCGGCGCACTCGATCATTTTGGAGCCCGGCTCCTCCGTGGGGTCCCCGGCGGCAAAGGCGCTGGTGGTCATGGCCGCGGCCAGCAGCAGGACCGCCGCAAACAGCGGCAGAACGCGGCGCAGATGCTTTCTCATGGTTCTCTCTCCTCTTTCACACACAAAAAAATGAAGTCATGACCGTGTCATGACTTCATACCGGCGCGCAAAAACGGTTGAACCCACGACAGCGCTCCGCCCCATGGGGGCGACAGTCCGCGGGATGTTCTCCCGCGGCCCGGCTCCGCTTCCCCACAGGCGGGGCGGCGAAACCTCGGCGAAAGCCCCTTTCCCCGCTCCCCGGACCTGTCCGTATGGGGAGGGATACTCTTGGCGTCCGCGCCTCTATCATGCTTTGGCCTGTTTATTATATCGAAGTTTCCAAAAATGTCAACCGCATTTCGGCGCATCTTGCGGCTTTTTGCCGAATTTTCGGGCGTCCCGCCCGCTTTTTTGCCCGCAGGCCCGGCAAAAACGCCTGGCCCGCGGGCGTATGGACTCAATACCGGCCCAAAGAGGCGGCGGTATCGGAGGTGGCGCTCTGGCCGAAATGGAAGTCGTTGCCCGGCAGCACCGCGTTGAGGGCGATGCCCGCGATGGCCGCGATGGCGAGGCTGGTGAGGGTGACGGAGGCTCCGCCCACGGTGAAGGTGAGGCCGCCGGTGAAGCCCAGGCCGCACACCAGGATCACAGCGGCGATGATGAGGTTGCGGGACTTGGTGAAGTCCACCTGGTTTTCCACCACGTTCCTGACGCCGATGGCGGAGATCATGCCGTACAGAATGAAGCTCACGCCGCCGATGATGGCCGCGGGGATGGAGTTGACGATGACCGCGAAAGCCGGGGAGAAGGACAGGATCACCGCGTAGACGGCGGCCAGGCGCACCACCCGGGGGTCGTGGACCCGGCTGAGCACCAGAACGCCGGTGTTCTCGCCGTAGGTGGTGTTGGCGGGGCCGCCGAAGAGGCCCGCCAGCGCGGTGGCCACGCCGTCGCCCACCAGGGTCCGGTGCAGACCCGGGTCCTCGATGAAGTTCTCGCCCACGGTGGCGGAGATGGCGGACATGTCCCCGATGTGCTCCATCATGGAGGCCACGGCGATGGGGGCCATCACCAAAATGGCGGACACGTCGAACTTGGCGACGCTGCCGGAGAAGTCGGTGAAAAAGGGCTGGAGGCCCAAAACGGGATTGGCCCCGCCAAACAGCGTGGTGTCCGCAAGGCCCGAGAAATCCACCATCCCGGCGGCCAGGGCCACCAGGTAGGGCACCACCACGCCCAGCAGGATGGGGATGATCTTGATCATGCCCCTGCCCCAGATGTTGGCCACCACGATCACCGCGATGGACACCAGGGCCAGCCACCAGCAGGTGGAGGCGTTGTTCACGGCGGAGGGAGCCAGGTTCAGCCCGATGAGGATGATGATGGGGCCCGTCACCACCGGGGGCAGGAAGTGCATCACCTTGTGCACGCCCACCACCTTGATGATCCCCGCCAGCACCACGTACAAAAGGCCCGCCACCACCACGCCGCCGCAGGCGTACTGGAGCTTTTCAGAGGCCTCCATGGCGGCGTACATGCCGGAATCCATGCTTCCCATGGCGGCGAAGCCGCCCAAAAAGGCGAAGGAGGACCCCAAAAAGGCCGGCACCTTCATTTTCGTGCACACGTGGAAGAACAGCGTGCCCAGCCCCGCGAAGAACAGCGTGGTCTGGATGCTCAGGGGCAGGCCGTAGCTCTGGACCAGGATGGGCACCAGCACCGTGGCGCCGAACATGGCGAACATGTGCTGGAGGCCCAGCACCAGCATTTTGGGCATGCCCAGGGTCCGGGCGTCCCGGATGGGCCCTTTGCTCTGACTTTCGTTCATTGATCTTCTCCTCTCATTTCCACATCACGATCCGCGCAAAAAAATACCGGCCCCAAGGCCGGTCAAAAAAGGAAGGAGGAAACGTCCGCCTGGGCCAGTTCGTTCGTGAAATACAGCATCCTGCGGGTCCTCCTTTTCTTTATTGTGCAATATTATACTGGACGGCTCCCGGGATTGCAAGGCTGGTTTTCCATGATAGGCGGATAAAAATACATGCGAAAATTGTAAAAAATGACGGGGCGGGAACGCCCCGTCATTTCAGCAGCTCTTCGATCCGGGACTCCCCGTAGACCCGCACGCCGTGGGACGCCAGCAGCTCCGCCGCCATGCCGTCCCCCGCCGCCGCCGTCTCTGTAAACGTCCCGTCGTAAACCGTCCCAAAGCCGCAGGAGGGGCTGCGCTCCTTCAGCACGGCGGCCTCGCAGCCGAACAGGCGGCACAGCCGCAGCGCCTCCTCCGCCCCCCGGCGGTACGCCTCCGTCACGTCCGCCCCGCTTTTCGTGACCACCCGGCCCCCCCGCCGCTCGGCGGGCGGGCGGGGCGTGGGCAGGCCCCCCAGCTGCTCCGGGCAGACGGGCACGCAGGTATGGGCCTGCAAAAGGCGCCGGGCCAGCGGGTGGGGCTTGGACGCGCCGTCGTACCGGCAGCAGGTCCCCAGCAGGCAGGCGCTCACCAGCAGCTTCATCGCGCCCGCCTCACGTTCCGCCGGTCTGCCGCCCGATGGCAAGCCGCTCCCGCTGAAGCTCCCCGAACAGCCGCACCGGGTCCCATGCGCGGTTGTGGGCGGTGAGCACCGCCTTCAAGCAGGCCGCGCCCGCCCCCGCCTGCGCCAGGGCGGGCAGCAGCGCGCCCACCTTTTCCTCCAGGCCGCACAGCACGATCATCCGCCCGCCCAGAGGGCCGCCGGTATAGGCCGGGGCGGGAAATTCCCCGTCCTCCAGGCCCGCCAGCACCGCCAGGGACCGTCCGTAATCGCTCCGTCCCACGGGCACCGTCTCCGCCCCGAAGGGCCCGGCGGCGGCCTCCACCGCCAGAATGGACGGCAGGTCCTCAAATCCGAACAACAGCAGTTTTCCGTTCATCGTCTTCCTCCCCGCCGCTCAGGCGGCGCGCATAGTCCAAAATGTCGCTCTCCCGTCCGTCCCGGCGGAAGGGCCCCGGGCGGACAGCGGCGCAAGCGCCGCGCTCACAGGAGCTTCTCCCCGTTCAGCACCGCCAAAACCAGCGCCTCCCCCTCGTAGCGGAGCTTCAGGGAGAAAAAAGGCGCGCCGGAGTCCAGCAGGTCCAGAAAGATCCGGTCCCCGGCCCACATGGGCAGCTCCCGCAGGTCCGATTTTTTGATCCAGGCCAGCTCCCCCTCCCCGCAGGGGTGGGGCGCGCCGGTCCAGCCCCGGGCGGTGAAGAGGTGCATGTACTCCGTGGGAGCCTGGTCGGAGACGAAGGTCACCAGGCCCCGGTAGCGGTAGTCCGTCAGGGTCAGCCCCGTCTCCTCCCAGGTCTCCCGGAGGATGCAGTCCTCGGGGCTCTCCCCCTCCTCGAACTTGCCGCCCACGCCGATCCACTTGTCGCGGTTGAGATCGTTTTGCTTTTTGACCCGGTGGAGCATCAGGTAAGCGTCGTCCCGCTCCAGATAGCACAGCGTCGAATTGAGCATGCCGCACACCTTCCTTCCTCGTGGGCATCATTATACCCGGTTTCCGGCAAAAAGAAAAGTCCCGGAGTGAAAGCGCCTCTCATTTTCGTCCCTGTTGTAGAAAAGTGCCGCTTTTCGGCATGGCGAACCGGTCCTCGCCGCAACAGCCAAAAAATCCCCACACTTCTCCGGTGTGGGGATTTTCCAATTTGTGTCGCCTTATGCCAAGAATGCGCAGTTCTATGTTTCTCTCGTGCTGCCGATTTCAAGCAGGTTGCCCTCTGGGTCCGCAACATAAAAGTTGCGGATGCCGAAAGGATAGGTAATGGGTCCTCCAGTAGGAAATCGCAGATCCAACTTTGACAACCGCTCATATTCCGCATCCACATCAGCAAAGCTGGGCAGCCAAAGAGCAATTTCAAACGTCTGATTGATTCCTTTTGGCGGGACGTAGCTCTCTCCAATCGCCTTTACAAATTGTTTCCTGCTATACATGAACAAGGACAGCGCACCGCTTGCTGTTTCAAACTCCGCGAAATCCCCGCCATCCCATTGTGTATGAAAGCCCAAAGTATCTCTGTAGAACCGAACCATACTGTCCATATCGCCAACCAACAGGCTTGCGCCTATTCTAACATCACGTCCGTTCAATACCATATCTCCTTTATTTAGTACAGCTTATCCGCCTAATACGACCTGCTTTTTTTGCATTCTATCATAATGAAACCGCTCTTCTCAAGGCTGTTTGGTGAAATTGACGGAATTTTTACCAGCAGCACTTATCTAAAACGGGCCGTACACGGTCCAAAAGAAAAGCGCTTAGGGTCCAAACGGCCTCCTTGGGTCATTTGGGGGACGCGCGCCGGGAAGGCGGCTGCGGGCACACCCGGCTTCACTTTTTGCCGCCGCACCACTCTCTTTCGGAAGCGCCAGGGGGCGGTAGCAAAAGAGGAGGGCAAGGTGTCCGGGACCTCCCTCGTTCCTGTGGTTCCGTGGCAAAGAACTCTTGATGCCCCACAAAACAGTCGGGAAACACGGGCGCTCATCCCTCGCCCCCGGAAAGTCCGAAAAAGTCCCACGGCTTTTTCGGCCCGGGGCAGGTCTTTTTCTTCGTCCTTCTTTTTCTGCGCCAGAAAAAGAAGGACCCCCGCCGCGGGGCGCGGCGCATTCTCCGCCGGCATCAGCCGGCGTTTTCCCGCTCTCTCCCCCGAGGCGCCCCGCTTTTTCCTGTAGATATTACAAAAACGGGGAGGCCGGACGCTGCATGACTGCGGTATCCGGCCCCCCTGTTCCGGTTTCCGGCAGGAACGATTCCCGTGTCATCTCCCCCGCGTGCGGAGGGCCTTGAGCGCCTGGATGACCACCATGCTGCCCGCCGCCAGTCCGGCCACGCACCCCGCCTGTCCGGCGGACAGCGCCGCCACTTTGAAGAGCGGTTCCAGCGCCGGGACCAGCAGCACCGCCCCCAGCAGCGCCGTCCCCACGGCGAAAGCGCCCAGAAGGTATCGGTTGTTCCAAAAGCGCCGGGTCAGCAGCACGGGCCGGTCCGCCTTGCAGTTGAACCCGTGGAACAGCCGGCTCAGGCACAGCGTGGCAAAGGCCATGGTGCTGCCCACCGCCGCGCCGCCGCCCAGGAGGCCGATGTGGAACGCCGCGATGGCGGCGGCGGCGATGACCGCGCCCTCCGCCGCCACACTGACGAGGAACTTCTTTGTCAGGATGCCCTCGGACCGGGGCCGGGGCGGCTCCCGCATCACCGCGTCCGAGTGGGGCTCCAGCCCCAGGGCGATGGCGGGCAGGGAATCCGTCAGGAGGTTGATGAAGAGCAGGTGCACCGCCGCGAAGGGCGCCGGCAGGCCCAGCAGGGAGGCGTACAGCACCGCCAAAATGCCCGCCGCGTTGCCGGAGAGCAGGAATTGGATGGCCCGCTTGATGTTGCCGTAGACGTTCCGGCCGTTTTTCACCGCCTGGACGATGGTGGCGAAGTTGTCGTCCGCCAGCACCATGCCCGCCGCGTCCTTGGCCGCCTCCGTGCCGGTGACGCCCATGGCCACGCCGATGTCCGCCTGCTTCAGCGCCGGGGCGTCGTTCACGCCGTCGCCGGTCATGGCCACCAGGTCCCCCCGGGCCTGCCAGGCCCGGACGATGCGGATCTTGTGCTCCGGGGACACCCGGGCGTAGACGCTGACCCTGGGCACAAAGTCCCGCAGCTCCTCGTCCGTCATGCCGTCCAGGACGCTGCCCTCCACGGCCTCGGTGTCCCCGGTGAGGATGCCGATCCGCCGGGCGATGGCGGAGGCGGTCACTTTGTGGTCGCCGGTGATCATCACGGGCCGGATGCCCGCGGCCACGCAGGCGGCCACGGCGGCCGCGGACTCCTCCCGGGGCGGGTCCATCATGGCGATGAGGCCCAGGAAGGTCATGCGGTCCTCGTCCGCCAGGGAGACGGCGGGGGAATCCACCGTCCGGCAGGCGAAGGCCAGCACCCGCAGGCCGTCCCGGGAGAACTGCTCGTTGACCCGCTCGATCTCCTCCCGCTCCCCGGCGGAGAGCGCCGCCCGGCGCAGCAGCACGTCCACGGCGCCCTTGGTGACCATCACCAGCCCCCCGGAGAGCGCATGGACCGTGCTCATCAGCTTCCGGTCGGAGTCGAAGGGCAGCTCCCCCAGCCGGGGCCAGCGGGCGCGGACCGTCTCCTCGTCAAAGCCGAACCGCTCCCCCAGCCGGACCAGCGCCGTCTCCGTGGGGTCCCCCACCTCGCCGTGCTCGTTCACCGTGGCGTCGCTGCAAAGGAGGGCCGCCCGCAGCAGCGGCTCCTGAACGGGGTCGCGGAAATCCGCCTCCTCCACGGAGACCACGCGGCCCCCGGCGTAGAGCTTTTGCACGGTCATCTTGTTCTGGGTCAGGGTGCCGGTCTTGTCGGAGCAGATCACGGACACGCCGCCCAGGCCCTCCACCGCCTGGAGCCTGCGAATCACGGCGTTCTCCCGGGCCATCCGCGCGGTGCCGAAGGAGAGGACGATGGTGACGATGGAGCTGAGGGCCTCCGGGATGGCGGCCACGGCCAGGGCCACGGCGAACAAAAAGGCGTTCATCACCGGCTCGTGCCGGACAAGGACGCTGACGGCGAACAGCACGGCGCAGATGGCCAAAATGCCGGCGGAGAGCTTCCGCCCGAACCGGTCCAGGCTGATTTGAAGGGGCGTTTTCCGCTCGCCGGTGCTCTTGAGCAGGGCGGCGATCCTGCCCATCTCCGTGTCCATGCCCACGGCGGTCACCAGGAACCTCCCCCGCCCATAGGAGGCGAAGGTGCCGGAGAACACCATGTTCCTCCGGTCGCCCAAGGGCACGTCTCCGGCGATGGGCGCGGCGTCCTTCTCCACCGGCAGGCTCTCGCCGGTGAGGGCGCTCTCGGCGCACTTCAAGCTGGCGCACTCCAGCAGGCGGCCGTCGGCGCACACGGCGTCCCCCGCCTCCAGCGCCACCACGTCGCCCACGGCCACCTCCCGCCCCGGGATCTGGACGAGCCGCCCGTCCCGGAAGACCTTGGCGGACGGGGCGGATATCCGCTTCAAACCGTCCAGGGACGCGGCGGCCTTCACGGTCTGGACGGTGCCCAGAACGGCGTTCATGGTGATGACCGCCAGGATGACCGCCGTGCTCTCCACATCTCCCAAAAAGGCGGAGACCGCGGCGGCGGCAATGAGGATCGCCACCAGAAAATCCGCGAACTGCTCCAGGAAAATGCGCGCGGCGCTCTTGCCCGGGCCGCTTTGCAGCTCGTTGAAGCCGTCCCGCTCCAGGCGGCGGGCGGCCTCCGCTCCGGTCAGCCCCTCCGGCGCGCTCTCCAGCTCCCGGAACAGCTCCTCCGGCCCGCGCTCCCAGCTTTTTTTCTCTGTGCTCATTTCCATCGTTCCTTTCCGGCAGGACGCAAAAAAAGCGAGGCTTTTGCGTCCAATGCCACTGGCATTGTTCCAAAAGTCTCGCCGTTTCAACCCGGAGCGGAGCCAAAAGCCCGTATTGACGCCCGCGGATGCACATCGCTGTGTCAGCTACTCCCTTTTCTTGTGGGCAGTATATGCCGGATCCGCGGCGTTGTCAACCGCCCGCGCGTAAAGATATTGTGAATTTTCCGCCCGGCGGCTGTTGCGCTTTCCTCCGTTCTTGCTTATAATGGACCTATATGTGATCAGTTGTTTTGATACCAGGAGGGATTCTCATGGCTGTGAAGCTGGAACTGTACCGCGTGTTCAAGGAGGTGGCCGAGACGGGCAACATCTCCGTGGCGGCAAAAAACCTCTACATCTCCCAGTCGGCGGTGAGCCAGTCCATCAAGCAGCTGGAAACGGCGCTCCAGGCCCGGCTGTTCTCCCGCAGCCCCCGGGGCGTGGCCCTCACGGGAGAGGGGCGGATGCTCTACCAGTATGTGCGCAGCGCCCTGGGCCTCATCGCCACGGGGGAGGACAAGCTCTCCCAGGCCCAGCAGCTTTTGCTGGGCACCCTGGTCATCGGGGCCAGCGACACGGTGACCAGCTGGTTTTTGACGCCGTATCTGGACGCCTTCCACCGGGAGCACCCCGGCATCCGGCTGAAAATCGTCAGCGGCCGCAGCGCCAAGGTCCTCAGCATGCTGAAGTCCGGCGCGGTGGACATCGCCTTCGCCTCCTCCCCCGCGGACCCGGCGGTGGACAACTGGCCCTGCTTCGCCACCCACACCGCCTTCGTGGCGGGCAGCGGGTACGGCTGCGATTTCGACCATGCGCACACCCGGCGGGAGATCGCGGATTTCCCCCTGATCCTCCTGGAGCGCAAGGCCAGCAGCCGGGTGTTTCTGGAGCAGTATTTTCTCAAAAGCGGCGTGGAGCTGACCCCGGAGATCGAGCTCAGCTCCCGGAGCCTGCTGGTGTCCCTGGCCCGCATCGGCCTGGGCGTGGCGGGAGTGACGCTGGAATTTGTCCAGCGGGCCTTGGACGCCGGGGAGATCCGGGTCCTGAAAACGGATTTCCAGGTCCCCGCCCGGAGCGTGGACATGTGCACGCTCCGGGACGTGACCCCCATGGCGGCGGCCGCGGCCTTCATGGAGATGGTCCGCGGCGGCCGCTGAGGAGGGGACATGGACCGTTTTCTGCTGATATTGGAGCTGGCGGGCACCCTGGCCTTCGCGGCCTCCGGCGCCATGACCGGCCTGAAAAAGAACATGGACGTTTTCGGCGTGTGCATCCTGGGGCTCACCACCGCCGTCGGCGGCGGCGTCATCCGGGACCTGATCCTGGGCAACACCCCGCCCAACACCTTCCGGGACCCGGTCTATGCCGCCGTGGCCCTGGCCACCTCCCTGGTCCTGTTCCTGCCGGGGGTCCGGCGGCTGCTCATGTGGGACCAGCGGCTCTATGAGCTGGGCCTTTTCCTGATGGATTCGGCGGGCCTTGGCATCTTCACCGTCATGGGCGTCCAGATTGCCTTTGCCCACACGGTCCGGCCCACCTGGTTCCTGCTGGTGTTCGTGGGGGTGGTCACGGGCGTAGGCGGCGGCGTTTTGCGGGACGTGCTGGCCGGGGACACGCCCTATATCTTCGTCAAGCATGTGTACGCCTCCGCCTCCCTTGCGGGGGCGCTGGCGTGCGCGGCGCTGTGGCGGCGCGCCGGGAGCCTGCCCGCCATGCTGGCGGGGATGGCGCTGGTGATCCTCATCCGGTGCCTCTCCGCCCACTTCCGCTGGAACCTGCCCCGGGCCCACGATTGAAAAAGCCGCCCGCCTCCCAATCGGGAGGCGGGCGGTTGAGGCTGTCGAAAAAGTGCCTTCGGCACTTTTTCGAGTAGGATGCGGTCCGTCGCGCGCACGCGCTGTCCGCCGTGAGCGGACAGCGCGCACACTTACGGACCGAGATGTATGTTCTCCGACGCACATGTCGTCGGAGAACATGGATCTGATTTTCTTCGCGCCTCCGGGCGCGAACTCTGCGAGGCTTTTTCGGCAAGCCAGCCGCCCGTCTCCCGATTGGGAGGCGGGCGGTTTTTTTATGCAAAGACCGCCTGCACCAGCAGCATGTAGACCGCCGTGCCCCCCGCGATGGAGAGGAGCATGTTGCCCTTCCACCCGTGGAGCAGCACCACCGCCGCCACGCCCAGGGCCTCCGGCGCGCCGTAGGGCGCCTGGAGTACGGGAGTGCTCCGCAGGCAGTACACCACCAAAAGGCCCATCATGGCCGGAGGTAGGATGCGGCCCAGGTCCACGACGACGGGGGGAGGCGCCTTCTTCTCCGGAAAGAGCCAGAAGGGCAGCCACCGGGTGAGCTGGGTCCCGGCGGCCACCGCCAGGATGATGCCCACCGCCTGAAACGACGTTAAGTACATAACTTCTTCCTCCCTCCCAGCAGCACCGCCACGATGAGCACCATGGCGGGGATAATCATGCCGTCCGCCCCGAACACCGCCACGCACAGCGCCGTGCACACAACGCCGATGGCGGCGGAGGGCCGGTTCTCCCGCTTTTTCCACTGCTCCAAAAACAGCACCACGAACAGCGCCGTCAGCGCGAAGTCCAGCCCCGTGGTGTCGAAGGTGATGAGGCTGCCCAGAAGGCCCCCCAGGGCCGAGGCGGCGATCCAGTAGCTGTAATCCAGAAGACACAGGCAGAAGTAAAAGTCCCCCTTGTCCACGCCCTCCGGCGGCTCCAGGGTGGAGGTGAGGGAGAAATTCTCGTCGCACATGGTGTAGACCACGAAAAACCGCCGCAGCTTTCCCATGCCCTTGTACTTCTCCAGCATGGAAAGGCCGTAAAACAGGTGCCGGGCGTTGACCATCACGGACAGCAAAAACGCCTGGAGGGGGTCGAAGGCCGCCGTCAGAAAGCCGATGGCCACGAACTGCATGCTGCCGCAGAAAGCCACGGCGCTCATAAGGGCGGACCACAGCGGGCCGTACCCCTTGGTCTGCATCAGCAGCCCGTAGGCGATGCCGATGCACAAAAATCCCGTCAGCACGGGAAGGGTTGCGGGGAGCGCGGCCCGGAAGGCCGGCCCCCAGCGGTGCTGCCGCTCCATTGCGACTTCCTCCTGCTCTCTCTTAATAGTCAAACCGCGCCGCTTCCGGCGCGGTTTGGCGGTTTTTTCACATCTTCTCCGGCGCGTCCACGCCGATGAGCGCCAGGCCGTTTTTCAGCACGATGCGGGCGTCGTCCGCCAGCTTGAGCCGGGCGGAGCGGACCGCTGGCTCCTCGCCCTTGATGCGGCAGGCGGTGTAGAAGCGGTGGAAGCAGGCCGCCAGGTCCTGGAGATAGCGGTTGATGTGGCTGGGGTCATAGTCCCGGGCGGCCAGCTTCACCTCCTCGCAGAACTGGGCAAGCTGCTTGATGAGGGCCTTCTCCGTCTCTCCGGCCAGCAGGGCCATGTCCACGTCCGCCTGCCTGGGCGCCGCGACGCCCTCCTCCCCCAGGGCCCGCAGCAGCGAGCAGATGCGGGCGTGGGCGTACTCCACGTAGTAGAGGGGGTTTTCCGAGTCCTCCCGGACCGCCAGCCCCAGGTCGAACTCCATCTGGGTGTCCGGCTTGGAGTTGAAGAACCACCGGGCCGCGTCCACGGGGATCTCGTCCAGCAGGTCCGAGAGGGAGATGGCCTTGCCGGTGCGCTTGCTCATGCGCACCGCCTCTCCGTCCCGCAGCAGCTTCACCAGCTGCATCAGCACGATGTCCAGCCGCTCCGTCCCGTTCAGGCCCAGGGCGTCCAGCGCGCCTTTCAGCCGGGCCACGTGGCCGTGGTGGTCCGCGCCCCAGACGTTAATGACCTTGTCGAAGCCCCGGACGGCGAACTTGTTGCGGTGGTAGGCGATGTCGGCAGCGAAGTAGGTATAGAACCCGTTGGCCCGGCGGAGCACGTCGTCCTTCAAATCCAGCTTCTCCACGTCCCCGGGCTTTTTCCCCGCCTTCAGGAGGTTTTCCCGCATGATATCGGCGGTGCGCAGCCACAGCGCCCCGTCCTTTTCGTAGGTCCAGCCCCGCTCGGCCAAAAGGTCCACCGTCTCGGCCACATACCCGCTCTCGTGGAGGGTGGATTCATAGAACCACTCGTCGTACTCGATCTTATAGCGCTGGAGGTCCCGCTTCATCTTGGGCAGGTTCACGTCCAGGCCGAACCGGGCCAGGGCGTCCCGCCGCTCCTCCGCGGACACGTTCAACAGCTTGTCCCCGTTCCGGTCGTGGTACATCTGGGCCAGCTCCGTGATGTCGCCGCCCTGATAGCCGTCCTCGGGGAAGGGCACGTTCTCCTCCCCCTTTATGATCTGGAGATAGCGGGCCTCCAGGGACTGGGCAAACTTGTCGATCTGGTGGCCCGCGTCGTTGACGTAGAACTCCCTCGTCACGTCCGCGCCGCAGGCGGAGAGCACGGACGCCAGCGTGTCCCCCAGAACGCCGCCCCGGGCGTTGCCCATGTGCATGGGGCCCGTGGGGTTGGCGGAGACGAACTCCACCATGATCTTTTGGCCCTGATGGGTCCCGGCGGTGCCGTAGTCCGCCCCCTCCTGCTCCACGGCCTCCAGCACCCCCCGGTACCAGCTCTCGTTGAGGCGGAAGTTCAAAAAGCCGGGGCCCGCGATCTCGGCGGCGGAAAAATAGCTCCCCGTCAGGTCCATGTGGTCCAGCAGCGCCTGGGCGATGGCCCGGGGCTGCCGGCGCAGGGCCTTGGAGGCCGCCAGGGCGAAGGTGGTGGTGAAGTCGCCGTTGGCGGCGTCCTTGGGGATCTCCACCGGAGCGGACTTCACCTCCGCCTGGGGCAGCGTCCCGTCCGCCGCCGCGGCGCGGTAGGCCTGCATGGCAAGCTCCGCCGCCTGGTTTTTCGCATTCTGGATCATATGGATCATGAGAAGATACCTCTTTCGTATAGCATTATCGTCTTTTTAGGATTCCCGCTTTCCGCGGATTTTAAAGCAGCCCCGCCGTCCCGCGGCCCCTCTCCCGCTCACTGCTTCCTCTTCATTTGAAATTCTCGGCGGGCACAGCCCGCCTGCGGCAAGATTTTGACTCGCGCCAAAATGCTTGGACGCGCTGATGCGCGAAACCGCCCGCGCTCACTGCTTCCTCTTTACCCGGATCTTGAAGCAGTTTCGCCCGGTCACGGTATGCCTTTCCCATGCGGCGGGCCGCATGGGAGCCCTTTTATTTAAGATCCTCGGCGGGCACAGCCCGCCTGCGGCAAGATTTTGGCTCGCGCCAAAATGCTTGGACGCGCTGATGCGCGAAACCGCCCGCGCTCACTGCTTCCGCTTCACCCGGATCTTGAAGCAGTTTCTTCCCGTCACGGTATGTTCCACGGCGATGGAGTATTTGATCTCCATAACTCCGCCCCGCTCGGTGAGGTTGTGCCGCAGGCGGCTGGTGCGGATATCCACCGTCAAGTCCCCGAAGGGCGTCTCATACAGCGACGTGTGCTGCCGCCCCTCCTCAAAGATCATCTGGGAGTTGGTGGTCCCCGTCCGGGTCAGGATCACCTGGGGCCCCCGCACCTCAAAGGTCGTAGTGGTCCCCTCCATGCCGGTGAGCCTGCTTTCCTCATAGCGCAGCACCAGCCCCCCGTCCGTCAGCTCCAGCGTCCCCTCGGTCATCAGCTCCGTGGCGTCCGGGTCGCAGCCGTCAAAATACTGCTCCCCCCGGATGGACAGCAGGATGGGCGCTTTTTCAGTACTGGTCAATGTCGATCCTCCGCGCCGCGCAGCGCAGGTCCTCCTGCAAAAACGTGGAGGCGATGCGCTCAAAGTCCTCCACCCGGTCACTGACGTAAAAATCCGTCCCGCCCCGGCGGTCCCCGTCTCCCCGGAGGTCCCCGGCCCGCAGCATCCGCTTCAGCTCAAAGGCGGACTCCTCTCCGGCGGACACCAGCGCCACCCCCGGCCCCATGATGTCCGCGATGATCTCCGCCAGCAGCGGATAGTGGGTGCAGCCCAGGATCAGGGTGTCGATGCCCGTTTCGAGCAGGGGCTCCAGGTATTCCCGGGCCACCGTCTCGATCACCACGTCCCCCCGGTGAATGCGTCCGTTCTCCGTCAGGGGCACGAACAGCGGGCAGGGCCTGCACACCACCTCCACCGACGGGTCCAGCCGCCGGAGGGCGGCCTCGTAAGCGCCGGAGCGCACGGAGGCCAGCGTTGCGATCATGCCCACCTTTTTCGTCTTTGTCACCGCCAGCGCCCGGCGGCAGGCCGGCTCCACCACGCCCACCATGGGCAGATCGTTTTCCGCCTGCAAGGTGGAGAGGGAGGTGGTGGTCACGGTGCCGCAGGCGATCAGCACCGCCTTGAGGTCAAAGGACCGGAGAAAGCGCACGTCCTGACGGGCGTAGCGCAAAATCGTCTCCCTGGACCGGCCGCCGTAGGGCACCCGGGCCGTGTCTCCGAAGTAGATCAGGTCCTCCTCGGGCAGGATGCGCCACAGCGAGCGCACCGCCGTCAGGCCCCCAAGTCCCGAGTCGAACACCCCGATGGGTCGATTGTCCATTCTCAAAAACTCCTTTATCAAAGCGGGCCGCCGCGCCCGGTTTCATCCCAATATCATCAAGTTTTATATTATACTATGTAGCAGTTCGCGCCGCAAGACAGATTTTAGTCTTTTTGCTCATTTTTTTAGGTGGAATTCCTGGAACCACTCTGCTATAATCTCTCATAGAATACATGCTGGGAGGTGTCTGCCCATGAAACTCGAATTGACGGAACAGCAGTACCGGTATTTGCTGGACCTGGTGTACATAGGAAACTGGGTGATGAACTCCACCCGGGAAAACGACCGCATCCGGGAATACGACCAGGTGGAGAGCCTGATCTTCTCCCACTGCCTGGACCATAAGATGCAAAAGCTGGTGGAGGTGTACCAGGGGGAGCTGATCCCGTCCCGCGCCTTTGCCGACGGCGGCATCCACGAGGCCATCGAGACTTATGAGGACATCGTGTTTTACGAGATCCTGGCGGAGGAGCTGGCCCTGCGGGACATGGACGGCGAGCCGCTGACCCGGGAGAATTACGCCGAGCTGATGGAGCGCATCGACGCGTACCTTTCCGAATTCGACGAGAACGGGACGGACCATATTTCCGTCGACCTGGATTAAAGGGGGAGCATGGCTCCCCCCTTAGACCCCCCTCCACCAGTGACGCCGGTCACTGGTGAGCGCGTCCCCCGGACGCGCGGGCCGGGGAATTTTCGGCAGGTACACGCCCTGCCGAAAATGATCTGATTTCCTTCTTCCGCCAAAAGGCGGAAGAACTGGGGGGACCGCGGGTCCCCCCTAGCCCCCCTCCCCGGCGCTGAGGCGCGGGGCTTCGGGAGGAAGAACCGGGAGGGGACCGCGGGTCCCCCCCAGCCCCCCTCCCCGGCGCTGAGGCGCGGGGCTTTGGGAGGAAGAACCGGGAGGGGACCGCGGGTCCCCCCTAGCCCTCCTCCCCGGCGCTGAGGCGCGGGACGGGAGGATGGAGAGATGGGAGAGGCCCCCCGGTTTTCGGGGGGCGGACATAAAAAACAGGATTTTGGAGGAACACAAGGATGGCTGAAAAATCGAAGGTCTATTTCGCGGACTTCCGCGCCCCAAGCTGGCGGGAAAATCTGCCCCAGAAGCTGGCCCGCCTCATGATGACCGCGGGCTTCGGCGACATCGACATGGACGGGAAGTACGTGGCAGTCAAAATGCACTTCGGCGAGCCGGGGAACCTGGCCTATCTGCGGCCCAACTGGGCCAAGGTGGTGGTGGACCTGGTGAAGGCCCAGGGCGGGCGCCCCTTCCTCACCGACTGCAACACCCTGTACGTGGGCGGGCGGAAAAACGCGCTGGACCACATCGAGTCCGCCTATGTGAACGGCTTCTCCCCCTTCTCCACCGGCTGCCACATCCTCATCGCAGACGGCCTCAAGGGCAACGACGAGGTGGAGGTCCCCGTGGAGGGCGGCGAGTACGTGACCGCCGCCAAGATCGGCCGGGCGGTGATGGACGCGGACGTGTTCATCTCCCTCACCCACTTCAAGGGCCATGAGCAGGCCGGCATGGGCGGCACGCTGAAAAACATCGGCATGGGCTGCGGGAGCCGGGCGGGCAAGATGGAGATGCACAACGCCGGAAAGCCCTTCGTCAAGCAGAAGCACTGCATCGGCTGCCGGGCCTGCGCCAAGATCTGCGCCCACGGCGCGCCCCAGTTCGGCGAGGACGGCAAGGCCTCCATCGACACGTCCAAGTGCGTGGGCTGCGCCCGGTGCCTGGCCATCTGCCCCAAGGACGCCATCGCCTCCCGGGACGACGAGGCCCCCGCCATTCTGAACAAGAAGATCGCGGAGTATACCAAGGCGGTGGTGGACGGCCGCCCCTGCTTCCACGTGTCCCTGGTGCTGGACATCTCCCCCAACTGCGACTGCCACGGCGAGAACGACGCCCCCATCGCCCCGGACGTGGGCATGTTCGCCTCCTTCGATCCCGTGGCCCTGGACCAGGCCTGCGCGGACGCCGTTCTGGCCCAGCCCGCCATGCCCGGCTCCCTCCTCTTTGACGAGGGGTATGACCGCGCCTGCGGCGACCACTTCCAAGCCGCCCATCCGGACACGGATTGGAAGGTCTGCCTGGAGCACGGCGAAAAGCTGGGCCTGGGCGTGCGGGACTATGAACTGATCCAGATCTGAAAAAGCGCAAAGATCCCGGCGGCTTTTGCCGCCGGGATCTTTTTTGCGGTCCCTTTGAAAAAACGGGCATCATTGGAACAGGGCGTTGAAGGCCTCCACCACCGCGTCCGCATTGCCTGAGGCCGCCAGCATCACGAAGTTCCCGTTGCTCACGATCCGGGACTGGTTCTTCCACATCTCCGTCGGCTCGGGATACCACGCGCCGCCGGGATTCCCGTCGGTCCCCACCTGGTAGTCCACCCGGGCCTGGAAAATGTCCTTCACCGCCTGCACGTCGGCGCTGCTGGAGGTCTCCACCAGGGCGATCTCCATGCCGGTGGCGGACATCATGGCCAGATACACCCCGCACTGCTTGGTGGAGATATCGGACAGGCCCTTGTAAAAGCTGTCCAGCGTCTCTTCATCCGCCTCCATCATGGCGGGCCAGTCCCCGTCTGCCGTCAGGGCGTTGAAAAACGCCGTCAGGTCCACGGAAGCGGCGGGCTTTTCCGCCGGTTTGGCGGGCTTTTCGGCGGGTTTGGCGGGCGTTTCCGCCGGTTTTGCCGGCGGGCCGGCGGGATCGGCCCCGTCGTCCGCCTCTTCTTCGGCGGGCAGGTCCTCCGGCTCCTGGGGCGTTTCTTCGGGCTGGGGCTCCGCCGCCGGGGGTCTTTCACCGGGCGCCCCGCTCTCCGCTTGGCCGGGGCCGCCGCAGGCGGACAGCGCCAGCAGCATCGTCAGGGCCAGGAACAAGGTCAGCAGTCTTTTTTTCATGGGTCGTCTCCTGATTTTTATTTTCGGGGGCGTCCGGAAACGGAAATCACCTCCGCCGGCAAACGGCGGGCATGAGGACCGCGGCGCCTCCCCGAACCACCGGGAACCGGCGCGAAAAACAGCGTGGACCGCTTATTTTTATCCGGGGGACGCCCGGGCGCCCCGCTTCGCCTCTTCTGACGAAACCGGGGGAAAAAAGTTCCCGGCGCGCCGGAAAAAATCGATTTTGTCCGCCGTATACACGCATTCATACATCGTTTCAGGACGTATGATGACTATGTGTTTTTATTCATTTTTTACAATATTGACATTTGATTGCAGGAGATATATAATCATTTCGCACAATATTTGGTTCCTTTTTTTGGAAATTTCCGTTTTTTATCCGCACCAGTCTTTCGTATGCGGACATTTTATATCTGAGGAGGTCCCCGCATGAAGCAAGCGCGCAAGGACATATTTGTTATCGGTTTCGCACTTTTCTCCATGTTTTTCGGCGCCGGAAACGTGATCTTCCCACCTTATCTGGGACTTGGCTCCGGCTCCCAGTGGTTTTTGGGCTTCGTGTGTTATTTCCTGGCCGACATCGGCCTTGCGCTGCTGGCGATGTTCGCGATCCTGCGCTGCGGCGATCCGGCGGGCATCACCTGCCGGATCGGGCGGGTCCCCTCGGCGGTGCTGATGAGCGCCATCGTCCTTTGCATCGGCCCCATGCTGGCCTTCCCCCGCACCGCGGCCTCCACGTATGAAATGTCCATCTCTCCCCTGGTGGCGGGCTTCAGCCCGGTGCTGTTCTCCGCGCTGTTCTTCCTCCTGATCCTGGCCCTTTGCATGAAGGAATCCGCCGTGGTGGACATCGTGGGCAAATTCCTCACCCCCGCCCTGCTGATCGGGCTTTTGATCCTCATCGTCAAGGGCGTCGTCACCCCCATCGGCCCGGTGCCCGGCCATGCGCTGGTGGACAACGTTCCCGCCACCGGCATCGCCGCGGGCTATCAGACCATGGACGTGCTGGCGGCCATGGTATTCGGCATCATCATCCTCAAAAGCGCCCGGGAGAAGGGCCACACCGACCCAAAGGACCAGTTCAGGGTGGTTTCCGGCGCGGGCGTCGTGGCGGGGACGGGCCTGATGGCGGTCTACCTGGGGCTGACCTATCTGGGCGTCACCACCTCCCGGTTTTTCGACCTGTCCGTGAACCGCACGTACCTGGTGGTCTCCATCGTGCGGAATCTGCTGGGCTCCGCGGGCACCGTCCTCTTCGCGGTGGTGGTGGCCCTGGCCTGCGTCACCACCGCCGTCGCCCTGGTCAGCTCCGCCGCGGACTATTTCTCCACCCTCTCCGGCGGCCGCCTGCGGTACTCCTGGCTGGTGGCGGGCATCTGCGTGTTCAGCGCCGTGGTCTCCAACTTCGGCCTGGAACAGATCATCTCCATCGCCGGCCCCATTCTGGACCTGGTCTATCCGCCGACCCTGGCGCTGATCGTGCTTTCCTTTTTCGGAAAACGCATCCGCAGCGACTGGGTGTTCCGGCTGGGGGCCCTGGGCGCGTTCGCCGCCAGCCTCCTCTCCGTGCTCCGGGGCTACGGCGTCCCCCTGGACTTCCTGGACCGCCTGCCCCTGGCCTCCCTGGGCTTCGGCTGGCTGGTCCCGGCGGCGGTGTGCGCGGCCCTGGGCTTCCTCATCCCCGCCAGGAAACCGTAAAAAAATCCGCCCCTCCCGGCCGGGAGGGGCGGATTTTTTCGCATACGGACGAACCCTTACTTTGCGGAGCGGATGTTCATCCGCCGCAGCAGCAGCCAGTTCGCCGCCGCCAGCGCCGCCGCGCCAAGCAGGGCCGCCCCCAGGAAATTCCACAGGGAATCCGCCAGGAACTGGGCGAGGCCCAGCGCCGCCCGGACCATGGCGTCCTCATATCCCAGCCAAACCAGCAGCCAGGGAACGCCGTTCGCCAGCGCCGGAATGCCCACGGACACCGCCACGGTCCAAAACTTGTTCATCCGCCAGTACAGCAGAGAGAAGAACTGGCCCAGCATCCCCACGGCCAGCATCAGCCCGAAGCTGAACAGGAAGCTGGCCCCGTGCTCCCCCGCCGACATGGGCGCTCTGTCCAGGCCCCCCAGATACAGGATCTGATACAGGTCCCCGGTGAAGAACAGCCCGTCCCCCGCCGCGGCCTGGGCGATCCCGGTCAGCACCTCTCCCGTCAGGGCCACCACGGCGGACACCGCCGCCAGCGCGGCCAGCTCCGTCAGGAACGCGGTCCGCCGGGTGACGCCGCACTGGGCCAGGACCCGCAGGTCCTCCCGGACGCAGGCGATGCCCATCACCAGCATGAACACCACGCTGCTGAAGCCGAACCCGGTGAAGCTGATCTGTATGCCTTTGGAACCGCTGAATCGGATGGTGAAAAACGCCATGACCAGGGCCATGGCCCCCAGAAACACCCCGGCCCCCTTCATCATGCTCCGCAGATCGTAGCGCAGCGCCGTGCAAAAACGTGTATTCATCTCCGGTCCTCCTCCTGCATCAGGCTGATAAAGTAATCCTGGAGGTTCACCCGGCTCCGCTCCAGCCCATTGGGCAGGGGCTGGTCCGTCCCGCCCCGGACGCAGGCCGTGACCAGCCCGCCCAGCACGCTGCGGGACACCACGTCCCGTCCCTCCAGATAGGCCTCCATCGCCCCGGCAGGGCCGGAGACGGTGCAGGCGTCGGCGGTCAGGTCCTCCGTGGGCGCGTCCTGCAAAATGCGCCCGTCCCGGATGATGACGGTGTGCTCCACGATGTTGGCCACCTCTGAGATCAGGTGGGTGGAGAGGAGGACGGTGCAGGGGTCCTCGGCGTACTTTTGCAGAAGCCTTTTGTAAAAGAGGTCCCGGTGCTGGGCGTCCAGGCCCAATACCGGCTCGTCGAAGAGCACGTAGGGCGTGTTCACGCAAAGGCCCAGGATGAGCCGGAAGATGGAGCCGTATCCGGTGGAGAGGGCCGATATCTTCTTTTTCACGCTCAGCCCGAACTCCTCCGCCAGGGCGTCGGCCCGGGGCCGGTCAAACCCGGGGTAAAACCGGGCCACCGTGTCGAAGGCCCTGCGGACTCTCATCTCGTCGGGGAAGAAGTTCTTCTCCCCCACCAGAAACAGCCGCCCCTGGGCCTCGTCGCTGTCCGCCGGGAAGCCGTCCACGGTCACGGTCCCTTCGTCCATGGCCACCCGGCCGGTGAGCAGGTTCAGCAGCGTGGATTTTCCCGCGCCGTTGTTGCCCAGCAGCCCGTAGATCTTATCGCCGCCCAGAGTCAGCGTCACGTCCCGCAGGGCCCGGGTCTCCCCAAAGGCCTTGCCCACTCCTTGAAATTCAATCGCCATCTTCCGCAAATCCCCTTTCGATCAGCGCGGACAGCTCCCGCGCGGTGAGGCCCAGATTCCGCCCCTCCCGCACCGCCCGCTGGATGTAGTCCTGATAAAACCGCTCCCGCCGGGCGGCGCGGAGTTTTTCCCGGGCGCCCGCGGCCACGAACATGCCCACGCCCCGCTTTTTGTACAGCAGTCCCGCCTCCACCAGGAGATTGACGCCCTTCAGGGCCGTGGCCGGATTGATCTTATAGGTCACCGCATACTCCGTGATGGACGGCACCTGGCTCTCCTCGGGATAGGTCCCTGCCAGAATGGCCTCCTCCAGCTGCTCCGCAAGCTGCTGGAAGATGGGCCGGTCGTCGGTAAAGGTCACGCCGCGCCTCCTCCCGTTTCTTAGTTAGTTAGTCGAGTAACTAACCGTGTAACTAAGATAGCACGGCCGGCGGCGGTTGTCAAGGGGTATTTCGCAAATCGTCCGGCGCGCAAAAAAGGACCGGCCCTCAGGGCCGGTCCCGTTTCGCGGGGGCCGGGATTCAAGCCGCGTCGCTCTCCCGGTCCGCCGTAAAATACACAAAGAACATATCTCCGCTGGTGTCGTTTTCAAAATACTCCCAATAGGAGACGGAGAAATCGGACTTGCCGGCGGGCACCTCGAATACCAAGGTGCCGGTCCGCTCTTCGTCCACCGCCAGGTCGTACTCGTCGGGCAACTGGTCGTCGGTCAGGCCGCCGTCCTTCACGGGCATGGAATAGTCGTCCTCTCCGTCGCCATCGCTCCACTGGACCTGGAAGTCCTCGCCCCACATGGGGATGCTCTCCCGGCCGGTGTTTTTGATGGTCAGCTCCGCCACCAGCAGCTCGCTGCCCTCGGCGGGCTCATAGCCGCCCAGCTCACCGCAGACATAGGCGCTGTTCACCGTAAAGTCGAAAAAATAGGTGTGCAGGACCTCGCCCATGCGGCCCTCGGCGTAGCCGTCCTCGGCATAGCCCTCCTTGGAGCCGCAACCCGTCAGCGCCAAGGCCAGCACGAGCATGCAGGCGATCGCTCCTTTTCTCATCTCTTTCCTTCCTCCCTTTCTATATCTCCCGCCTCCGGGGGCGGAAACGCAGATGAGTATACCACATTCTTCCGGTGGGTTCAATCTCGATTCCGCCCAAAAAACGGCCCGGTATCTTGCAAACAGCAGGCTGTTCGGCCAAAATACCGGGCGTACCGTCCCTTGGGGCGGCTCTGATTCACGTTTCCGCGGCCTTTGGGAACGTCAGGGTGAAGGCGCTCCCCTTCCCCGGCGCGCTCTCCAGGGAAAGCTGCGCGCCCAAGTACGCCGCGCCGTGCTTCACGATGGAAAGGCCCAGGCCCGTTCCGCCGGAGGAGTGGCTCTTATCCACCCGGTAAAACCGCTCGAACACCCGCCCCTGGTCCTCCGGCGGGATGCCGATGCCCGTGTCGCGCACGGTGAGCCGCACGCCCCCGGGCGTGTCCTCCACCGCGACGGCCACGGAGCCCCCCGGGCGGTTATAGGCCACGGCGTTGTCGCAGAGGTTGTAGACGATCTCCTCCACGATCTGGGGCACGCCCCGGACAAGGGCGTGCGCGCCCTCCAGCGCCGTTTCCACCCGCTTGCGCACCGCCGCGTCGGCAAGCTGGCCCAGAACGCGCCCGGCCAGGTCGTACAGGTCCACCGTCTCCCACTGGGCGGCGGGGCCGCCCTCGTCCAGGCGGGAGAGCTTGATGATGTCGTTGACCAGGCCGATGAGCCGCTCCGTCTCCCGGTGGATGTTCCCGGCGAAGTGGGGCACGTCCTCCGCCTTCACCAGGCCGTTGCACAAGATCTCCGCCGTGCCCAGGATGGAGGTCAGGGGCGTTTTCAGCTCGTGGGAGACGTTGGCGGCGAACTCCCGGCGCAGCGTCTCCCGCTGCTCCTTTTCCGTCACGTCCAGCAGCACCAGGACCGCGCCCGCCCGGGCGCCGTCCTGCTCCACGGGGCTTGCGATGAGCTGGCGGCTCCCGCCGCCCCGCTCCAGCATCTGCTCGCACCGGCGGCCCGCCAGGGCCTCCTCCACACAGCGGCGAAGCCCCGCGTCCCGGGCGAAGGCATAGACGCTCTCCCCCTCTCCGGCCGGGGGCGGCGCCTGGAGCAGCCTCAGCGCCGCGGAGTTATAGGACAGCACCCGCGTCTCCTGGTCGATGACCAAAAGCCCCTCGCTCATATTTTCCGTGATGGCGGCAAATTCCTCCTGCCGCCGCTTCAAATCCCGCATTTGCTGCTGGATCTGCCGGTTTTGGCTGCGGATCCTGCCCAAAAGCGGCGCAAGCTCCTCGTAATCCTCCCCGGCGGCGGGATCGTTCAGATCGATGGCGTTGATGGGCCGCACCAGCTGGCGGGACACCCGGGACGCCAGCGCCATGGCCAGCAGCGCCGCCACCAGCAGCATCAGCGCCACCGGCTGGAGCGCCTGGACCACCAGCATCCAGACGGAATACTGGACGTCCGACACCCGGAGGACCGATCCGTCGGAAAGGCGCAGGGCGTAGTACAGCGTCTGTTCGGCCAGGGTCTGGGAATAGCGGGCGGCATGCCCCTTCCCCAGCAGCAGCGCCTCGCGGACCTCCTCCCGGTCCATGTGGTTCTCCATGCCGGAGGGGTCCTTCCAGTTGTCGAACAGCACCGCGCCCTCCGCCGACATCCAGGTGATCCGGCACTCCCGCGGCAGGTCCTCCGTCAGGTAATCCCCGCCTCTTTGCTCCACGCCGTGGGCGATATAGGCGGTGCGCAGGGCCAGCTCATCCAGGACCCGGTCCTGGAAATAGCCGTGGAGGACCCCCACGATGAGCACCAGGCTCGCCGCCAGCACCGTCAGCGTCACCAGCAAAATGGAGCGAAAAATGCGTTTCGTCATGTCCCGCCTCAGCTTTCCCGGCTGATCTTATAGCCGTAGCCCCGGACCGTTTCGATGTAGGCCCCCGCCGCCGCCAGCTTCTGGCGCAGGGTGCGGACGTGGACGTCCACGGTGCGGCTCTCGCCGGTGAAGGCGTAGCCCCAGACGTTTTCGATGAGCTGCTCCCGGGAGAGGACCTGGCCCCGGTTTTTCAGCAGCAGGCACAGCACCTCGAACTCCTTCTGGGTGAGGACGACCTCCTCCCCATCCACCTCCACCACGTGGCGGCCGGGGTCCACGGTCAAAACGCCGCAGCGGTAGACGCCGCTCTCCGTCTCCGTCCGCCGCAGCAGCGCCCGGATGCGGGAGAGCAGCTCCATCATGCCGAAGGGCTTGGCCACATAGTCGTCCGCGCCGGCGTCCAGGCCCAGGACCTTGTCGTACTCGGCGCCCTTGGCGGTGAGGAGGAGGATGGGGAGCCGGGCGGTGCGGGCGGAGGCCCGCAGCTTTTTCAGGATGGAGAGGCCGTCCTCCTCCGGCAGCATGATATCCAGCAGGACCAGGGACGGCACGGCCTCCGCCACGGCGGCCCAAAACTCCGAGGGCAGTCCAAATCCCCGGGCCTTCATCCCCTGGCTGTTCAGGGTGTAGATGACAAAATCCCGGATGCTGTCGTCGTCCTCCAATAAGTAGATCATACCGCTGCCTCCAAACGATGTAAATCAAAAACCGGCCGGCGCCTCGGCGCCGCCGAGCGGGTCTGGGGGACCCCGGCGGGGGGCCCCGGTCCTCCCGCCCCGGGGCGAAAGAAGCAATCGAAACCATGTCCGGCAGGACGTGCGCCCGCCGAGCATCCCCCGGCCCGCAGCCCGGCGGCGGGGCCGGGTGAGGGAGATACGCTCCCCCCTTAAATCAGCTGCTGTTCGTTGACCATCAACTTGAACTGGAGCCCCAGCTTCTCCGCCGCCTTGCGGCAGAGGATCATGCGGCCCATGAAGATCTCAAAGTAATCCATGATGGACCCGTACTTCGTATCCACGGACAGCTTCAGCTTGATGAGGGTATGCTCCTCGTTGATCTTGAGCTGGGACTTTTTCACCGAGTAATTCACCCGGTCGTGGATATCGAAGGCGGTCATATCCCGGTTGCGGACCCGGCTGCGGCGGACGTCGGACTTGTCCGCCAGAATGAGGGCGGCGGAGACGGCGTTCACGGGAAGGCCGGTGCCCTCGTCGTGGTTGCCGATGGCGGTGACGATGGTGGCGATCTCCCCGGGGTCGCAGTCCAGATTGTCCAGGATGCGGAAGGCCATCACCGCGCCGGACTGGGAGTGGTCGATGCGGTTGACCAGGTTCCCGATATCGTGAAGAAACCCGGCGATCTTCACCAGCTCCACCGTCCGCCCGGGATACCCCAGCGTCTCCAGGATATAGCCCGCGTTCTCCGCCACCGCCGTCACATGGGCGAAGCTGTGCTCCGTGAATCCCAGCTCGGTCAGCGACTCGTCCGCCCGCTGGATATAGGTGCGGATCGCCGGATCATTTTTCACCGTCTCATACGTCAGCATTCCAAAACCCCCTAAAACCTGAAATACGTCCCGCGCCCGCAGCGAAAGGGTCCAGGGGAAACCTGAGGTTTCCCCTGTTCTTTTGCCGGAGGCGAAAGAAGAAATATCGATCATTTTCGGCAGGGCGCGTACCTGCCGAAAATACCCCGGCCCGTGCGCCCCGGAGGCGCGCGCACCAGTCCGCGGACCGGTGGTGGGGGGACCAAGGGGGAGCCTGATCCCCCCTTAATTATTCGACGGGTGCTCCCCCGTGAGGGAATACTCCACCCACTCGGCCACGTTGGTCGCGTGGTCCCCGATGCGCTCCAGGTACTTGGCCACCATCAAAAGGTCCAGTCCCTGCTCGCCGTACGCCGCGTCCTGGGCGATCAGGGCGATCAGCTCCCGCTTCACCTGGCCGAAAAGGCCGTCCACCCGGTCGTCCGCCGCGCAGACCGCCCGGGCCAGCTCCAGATCCCGCTTCACGAAGGAATCCACGCTGTCCGTCACCATGGCGATCACCGCCCGGGCCATGTCGGCGATGTGCAGCCGGTCCGACACGCCCATGGGCAGGCGGATATAAGCCGCCAGCTCCGCGATGTCCGCCGCCTGGTCCCCGATGCGCTCCAGGTCCGAGATCATTTTCAGCGCCGCGGAGATCTCCCGCAGGTCCCGGGCCACCGGCTGCTGATGCAGCAGCAGCTTCAAGCAGAGGTCCTCCACCTCCCGCTCCTTCCGGTCGATCTCCCGCTCCGTCTCCACGGCGCTCCGCGCCAGGGCCGCGTCCCCTTTCAGCAGGGCCTCCGCCGCGGCGGAGATGCCGTCCTCGCACAGCGCGCCCATCTGGATCAGTTCCACATGCAGCCGCTCCAGCTGCTCGTCAAATCGATTCCGCATATCAGCCAAACCTTCCCGTGATGTAGTCCTCGGTGCGCTTGTCCGCCGGATTGGAGAACAGCCGCTC
This sequence comes from Bacillota bacterium, assembly GCA_023406225.1. Lineage (GTDB taxonomy): Bacteria > Bacillota > Clostridia > Oscillospirales > Oscillospiraceae > Oscillibacter. The sequence goes on from JAEXWS010000236.1 coordinate 27,618, forward strand.
CGTCCTGCCGTATTCCACCAGGTCCCCCAGCAGGAAGAAGGCGGTATTGTCGCTGATGCGGGCGGCCTGCTGCATGTTGTGGGTCACCATGATGACAGTATACTTGTTTTTCAGCTCCGCCGCAAGGTCCTCGATCTTGGAGGTGGAGATGGGGTCCAGGGCGGAGGTGGACTCGTCCATTAACAGCACCTCCGGCTCCACCGCCAGCGCCCGGGCGATGCACAGCCGCTGTTGCTGCCCGCCGGAGAGCCCCAGGGCGCTCTTTTTCAGCCGGTCCTTCACCTCGTCCCAGATGGCGGCGGACCGGAGGGCGTTTTCCACGATCTCGTCCAGCCGCACCCTGGACCGGACCCCGTGGGTCCGGGGGCCGTAGGCCACGTTGTCGTAAATGCTCATGGGAAAGGGGTTCGCCTTTTGGAACACCATGCCGATCTGCCTGCGCAGCCACGTGGGGTCCACCCCCGGGGCGTATACGTCCCGGCCCTGATAGTTCACAGCGCCGGTGATGCGGACGGTGGGGATCAAGTCGTTCATGCGGTTCAGCGTTCGGAGAAAGGTGGATTTCCCGCAGCCCGAGGGGCCGATGAAGGCCGTGATCTCGTGCTCCGGGATGTCCACGGTGATATCGTGGAGGGCATGGTTCCGGCCATACCAGAGGTTCAGGTTTTCCGCGCGTAATATCGTTGACATGGAAGCCACTCCCGTTATTTTTTCAGTCTCCGGCCCACCACGTTGGCGGCCAGGTTGATGAGGAACGTCAAAACCATCAAGACCGCCGCGATGGCGAAGGCCACGCCGGTCTCCCCCCGTTCATTGGCATAGACGTACAGTGCCACGGTCAGCGTGGCGGAGGAGGCGTGGAGGGAGGTGAAAAAGCCGTTGAGCACCAGGCCGAAGCCCGCCGTGAACAAAAGCGCCGCGCTCTCGCCCACGATGCGGCCCACCGCCAGGATGCAGCCGGTCACGATGCCGTCCACGGCGTTGGGCAAAACCACGGTGCGCACCATGCGCCACTTCCCCGCCCCCAGGCCCAGGGCCCCCTCCCGGTAGGACTGGGGGACGGTCTTGAGGCTTTCCTGGGTGGTGCGGACGATGGTGGGCAGGATCATGACCACCAGCGTCAGCCCGCCCGCCAGAATGCCCGGGGCCAAACCCAGCTTCTGGATGAAAAACAGCATGCCCACCAGGCCGAAGATGATGGAGGGGATGCCCGTGAGGGTCTCGGTGGCGAACTCGACCGCCGCCACCGCCCTGCGGCTTTCGGCGTACTCCGTCAGGTAGATGGCCGCGCCCACCCCCAGGGGCAGCACGATGACCATGGCCACCAGGATGATATAGAGGGTGTTCAGGATATTGGGCAGGATGCCGATGGTATCTTGGATATAGCTGGTCTGGGACGTGAGCAGCTTCCAGGAGAGATCGCCCAGGCCCCGGTAGAAGATATAGCCGATGAGGAACGCCAGCAGCGCGCAGGTGATCCCGGCGCACAGCCACAAAAGCGCCCGCAGCCCCCGGTCATAGGCCCGGCGGCGGGGAGAGAGCCTCTGGTCCATCCCGTCAGTCCTCCTTTTTGTTCTTGATGAACAGGTTCAGCAAGACGTTGATGAGCATGATGAAGAGGAACAGCACCAGGCCGATGGAATAGAGCGCCTGGCGCTGAAGGCTGCCGTAGGCCGCGTAGGACATCTCGGAGGCGATGGCGGTGGTCAAAAACCGGACGGAGGTGAACAGCCCCGGCATATTCGCCACATTGCCCGCCACCATGATGATGGCCATGGCCTCTCCGATGGCCCGGCCCACGCCCAGGACCACCGCCGTCGCCACGCCGCTGCGGGCGGCGGGCAGGATCACCCGGAAGTCCGTTTCGATTTCCGTGGCACCCAGGGCCAGCGACGCCTCCTCATACTCCGGCGGCACGGCCCGGAGGGCCGTCTCCGACACGTTGATGATGGAGGGCAGGATCATGACCGCCAGCACCACGACGGCCGCCAGCAAGCACGCGCCGGAGCTGAGGCCGAAAGCCCTTTGAATGGCGGGCACCAGCACGATCATGCCCACCAGGCCGTAGACCACCGAGGGGATGCCCGCCAGCAGCTCCACCGCCGTCCGGATGACCCGGGCCGCCCCGGGCGGGGCCACCTTCGCCAGAAACACGGCGGTCATCAGCCCCACGGGCAGGCCGATCAGCACCGCCCCGGCGGTGCCGTAGACGGAGGTGAGCAGGAAGGGCAGGATGCCGTAGGACGGCTCCGCGGTGGTGGCGGTGGGGGCCCAGGTCCGCCCCAGCAGGAAATCCCCCAGGCCGATGGCCCGGATCGCGGGAAGGCCGGAGATGATGAGATAGGCGCTGATGAGCAGCACGAAGGCCACCGCCACCACGCCGCAGAGCAAAAACGCCAGGTGCACGGCCAGCTCCATCCACTCCCGGGCATGGCGCTTCCCCCGGGGGGCCGGGTCCTTTTTCCCCCGGACCCTGTCCGGGGCGGCGGTCCGCTCCGCCCCCCCGCGGGCGGCGAAAAGGCCGCCGGTCAATTTCCGTTCCATTTGCATATTCGACTCCTTATCTGATGGGAACAGCCCCCGCCCAACGCCGGGGCGGAGGCGGATCCCCTGAGCGGGCGCGCGCCGCTTCAGGCCACGGGCACCGCGCCGGCGGCGGTGATGAGATCGTTGGCCGCGGGGGAGGTGGCGAAGTCGAAGAAGGCCTGGGCCTGTCCGCTGAGGGCCGCGCCGTCCCTGGTCACCAGGACGAAGGGGCGCTGGATGGCGTAGGTCCCGTCCAGGACCGCCGCCTCGGTGCAGGCCACGCCGCCCACGGTGACGGCCTTGACGGTATCCTTCAGGGAGGACAGGGACGCGTAGCCGATGGCGTTGGGGTTGCCGGCCACGGCCTCGATGACGGCGCCGGTGGAGGTCAGCTCCTGGCTGAGCACGCAGGCGTCCTTGGTGCCGGTGATGGTCTCGAAGCCGTCCCGGGTGCCGGAGCCGGCCTCGCGGCCCACGCAGGCGATGGCGCCGGCGTCGCCGCCCACCTCGCTCCAGTCGGTGATCTCGCCGGTGAAGATCCGGGCGATCTGCTCCACGGTCAGATCGGACACCTTGCTGTCCCTGCCCACGATGACGGCGATGCCGTCCAGCGCCACGGTGGTACCCACCAGGCCCGCGGCCTTCTCCTCCTCCTTCAGTCCCCGGGAGCTGAGGCCGATATCGCAGGCGCCGTTTTTGGCGGCCTCGATGCCGGTGCCGGAGCCGGTGGGGTCATAGGTGACCTTCACGCCGCCGTTGTCGGCCATGAACTGCTCGCTCAGGGCGCCGATCACCTTCTCCATGGAGGTGGAGCCGTTGGTGGAGACGCTGCCGCTGAGGGCGGCGGGCTCCTGGACGTCGGCGGGGGGATCTCCGGCGGGGGTCTGGGGGTCTGCGGCGGGGGACTCTCCGCAGCCGGCCAGCAGGGCCATGAGCATCGCCAGGGAGAGCAGAAGGGTAATCATCTTTTTCATTGCAATTGACTCCTTTTCATCATATGTCTGTCGCTTTGCGCCACGCTCCTAGTATAGACAGTCCTGCGTAAAATCCGTCACCAGGCGATTGTAAAGTCCTTGTAAAGCCGCGGATTTTTTTGCAAAAAAAGAGAGACGGCCTTCCGCCGTCTCTCTTTGGGTTTGATTTTGCTCACAGGTCCGGGGCCTGCACGCCCGCGTCCTTCATCCCGTGCTTTTCCACAAAGCCCGTCAGCATCAGCGTCAGCGCGCCGTCGCCGGTGACGTTGCAGGCGGTGCCGAAGCTGTCCTGCAGGGCGAAGATGGCCAGCATCAGCCCGGTGCCCGCGTCGTCAAAGAGCAAAATGCCGGTGATGAGGCCCAGGGAGGCCATCACCGTGCCGCCGGGAACGCCCGGCGCGCCGATGGCGAAAATGCCCAGCAGCAGACAGAACAGCACCATGGTCCCAACGCCCGGCAGCTTGCCGTAAAGCATCTTGGAGATGGTCATCACGAAAAACACCTCCGTCAAAACGGAGCCGCAGAGGTGGATGTTGGCGAACAGGGGCACGCCGAAGCTGACCATGTCCTCCCGGAGCACGCTGCTCTTCCGGGCGCAGCGCAGGGCCACCGCCAGCGTGGCCGCGCTGGACATGGTGCCGACGGCGGTGAGGTAGGCGGGCCCGTAATGCCGCACCACCTCCAGGGGGTTTTTCCGGGAGTAGGCCCCGGCCAGCAGATACAGCACCGCCAGCCAGATATAGTGGCCCGCCATGACGATCAGGATGATCTGGAGGAAGGCGGGGAGCTGGCGGGTGATCATGCCCTCATAGCTCAGGTTGCAGAAGGTGGCCGCGATATAGAACGGCAGCAGGGGAATGATGATCTTGCTGACGATGTCCAGCACGATGTTCTGGAACTCCGCCAAAAGCTCCATGGTTCTATGGGACTTGGTCCAGGCGGCGGCCAGTCCCAGCAGCAGCGACAGCGCCAGGGCGCTCATGACGCTCATGATCTGGGGGATGTTCAGCTCAAACACCACGCCGGGCAGGTCCCGCAGGCCCGCCACGCTGGTATCGATGGACAGGTGGGGGATGAGCGCGTAGCCCGCGCCCATGCTCATGAACGCCGCGCAGATGGAGGACACGTAGGCGATGACCACCGCCACGCCCAGAAGGCGGGAGGCGTTGGCCCCCAGCTTGGTGATGGACGGGGCGATAAAGCCGATGATGATCAGGGGCACGCAGAAGGTGATGAGCTGGCCCATGATATACTGCAAGGTGACGATCACCTTCATCACGCTCTCCGGGAAGACCAGGCCGCAGACGATGCCCACGGCGATGCCCAGGAGCAGGCGGAAGGGCAGGCTTCCAAATACTTTCTTCATGGCAGGTCCCTCTCTCCTTGTTTCAAACAAATGTCAGCCGGCTCCGCGCCGACCGTTTCTATCCTACCCCGCCCGCCCCGGAAAGTCAACGGTGGGTTCGGCGGCCGTCCCGCTCAGGAAACGGCGGCCCCCGCCGGACGAACGGGACTTTTTCCCGCCGACGCGAAACCTTTCCCGGATTTTTCCGTCTATACCGGTAAAGGATTCGAAAGGAGGCGCGCGCAATGAGACTGCCGGGCGTTTTCATCGGACTGCTCCTCGCCGCCTCCCTCGCCGGATGCGGCCGGACGGCGGCCCCCGCCCTCTTCCCGGAGGAAACGGACGCCGTCACGGCCGTATACTGGCACGCGGCTGAGGAAACGTCCTGGGACCTGAGGCCGGAGGAGATCGCGGCCGTGCGGGAATGGGCCGAGGCCCTGGAGCTGGAGCGCAGGACCTTTGCGCAAGGCGCGTCTCCCGGCGACGCCGATGGCGGGACCGTCTATGATTTTCAAATCAACGGCGGAGAGGCGTCCTTTTCCTACGTGCTCTCCAACGGCGGCTATATCGTGCTGGACGGCGCATGGTACGAGGCCGCCGACCCGTCGGACCCGCCGGTGGCCCCGCCCGGAAACGCGGGCGCGCCGTGAGGCTGCTCGAAAAAGTGCCTTCGGCGCTTTTTCAAGCAGGCCGCGGCCCGTCGCGCGCACGCGCTGTCCGCCGCGGGGCGGACAGCTCCCACACTTACGGACCGAGGTGCATGTTCCCCGACGCGCATATCGTCGGAGAACATGGATCTGATTTTCTTCGCGCCTCCGGGCGCGAACTCTGCGAGGCTTTTTCGACAGGCTGAAGGCCGCCCTGCCGGGCGGCCTTTTCAGGGATATGCTCCGGCGGCGCAGGGCCCGCGGATTCATTGGGCGTCCGCTGTTTCCACCGCTTGCAGCGCCTCCGCCGGGGACAGGCCCCGGCTCTCCACCGCGCCGCAGAGCGCCTCATAGACCAGCCGGCTCGCGCCCGCCAGCGCCACGGCCCGGTCCAGGGTCTCCCCCGCGAAGCCCGCGGCCTCCAGCCGCCGGATATGCTGCATGACGTTCATCCGCCCACCGCCTTTCTCATAAGGATAGTATACGCGAAAAAAACGCCATGCCGCTATCAAATTCCCGTTAAAATTTTGTGAAACCGTCTTTTTCAGCCAAAATGGGCAGGTCCACGATGTCCAGCCCCCGGCGCATGGCGTATTCCACCGTGTACCGGGTGCCGCCGGGAGAGCCGTCGAAGGCGGCGATGAGCAGCGACGCATGGTCCACCATATACCGGTCCCGCCGCTGCATGCACGAGGGCGTATACCGCTGGGAAACCAGCGTTTCAAAATCGCAGGCGGCCACCAGCGCCTCATGCCGCGCCCGCTGGGAGGCGGACCAGCCCTCCGCCTGGGAGGGACAGGGGATCGCGGCCTCCACCGTCACGTCCCGCCGGCGGGACCGCAGCGCCAGCACCGCCTCGCAGAAGTACAGATCGCAGCCCTGGGCCATGCCGCACAGAAAATGGCGGTACCCCTCCTCATAGGCGGCCTCCGCCGCCGCGGCGATGGCCCGCTTGAGGGCCAGGCACCGCGCGTCGCCCTCGTCGCCCCGCCAGGGCAGCTTGCCGGGCCGGTGCCCCGTGAAGCAGCAGGCGGACTGTCTCCCCCGCATGGCTCCGCCCCCTTTCCTCCGTCGATATCCCCAGTATAGAACATTCGTTCGCGCTTGTAAAGATTCAATTTGGGGGTTGCATTTTGCCGGAGAGTATCGTATACTGCCATTAGAAAACAACTGAATCTTTGTCTTCAGGGCGGGGTGCAATTCCCCACTGGCGGTACAGTCCGCGACCGGACGCCTCACGGCGCCCGCTGACCCGGCGAAACTCCGGGACCAACAGTCACAGTCTGGATGGAAGAAGATGAGTGCGGCAGGGCCGTGCATGTTTCATGCACTTCTTTGTTGTTTGTTCACCTTGGAGAAGTCAAAGCATCCGGGGTGTTTTCAAACAAGAAAAGGAGTGTATTTTATTATGTCCGAACCCAATGTCAACGCGATCCCCACCGGCGTCCGTCCCCGGACCAACGTCAAGACCATCACCTCCCTGGCCATGCTCACCGCCATCGCCTATGTGGTGATGGTCCTCTCCAAGGCCCTGCCCCAGATCAGCGGCTTTTTGCAGCTGGATCTGAAGGACACGGTCATCTGCATCGGCGCGTTCGTCTTCGGCCCCCTGTCCGCCGCCGTCATCTCCATCGTGGTGGCCACCGTGGAGATGTTCACCGTCTCCGATACCGGCATCATCGGCTGGGTCATGAACGTGCTGGCCACCTGCGCCTTCTGCTGCACCGCCTCCTTCGTCTATAAGAAGGCCCACACCAAAAAGGGCGCGGTCCTGGGCCTGGCCCTGGGCGTGGCGGCGCTGACGGCCGTGATGCTGCTGTGGAACTACCTCATCACCCCGCTTTACATGGCAATGGGCGACACCGTGGAAGCTACTCGGAAGGTGGTGGCCGGCATGCTGGTGCCGGTGTTCCTGCCCTTCAACCTGGTCAAGGGCGGGCTGAACATGGCCGTGATTTTGCTGCTCTACAAGCCCGTGGTCACCGCCCTGCGCAAGGCCAAGCTGGTGCCCCAGTCCCAGGAGGCCGTCTCCCAGCCGTCCAGAAAGCTGAACGCGGGTTTCCTGCTGTTCTCCCTGGCGCTGCTGGCTACCTTCGTGATCCTGGCCCTGGTGCTGATGGGCATTTTGTGATCTTGTTCCCCGGCCGGGGGGGGGGGGGTGCCCCCCCCCCGGTTGCG
>JAEXWS010000031.1 GCA_023406225.1 Bacillota bacterium
TTGCTCATGACCGCCGCGGTGGTGGAGTCGTCCCACTTGCCGTATCCGTCGCCCAGGATATTGATGTCGGGATACTTCTCCAGCACGCTCTCCATACCGGCGGTGCGGTCCAGGGTCACCTGGTTGCCTTCGATGCCCTTGATCCACAGGATATTGCCCTTGCCGTCCATCCGGTCCATCAGAGACTGGGCCAGCAGGCGGCCGTATTCAAACTGATCGGTATTCACGTTGTACACCAGGTCGGAATCCACATTGGCGTCGAAGCACACCACCACGATGCCCCGGTCGGCGGCCTCTTCCAGCACGGACTGCAGTCCCGTGGCAGAGGCGGCGATGCAGATGATGGCGTCATAGCCCTCGGACATCATATTGCGGATCTCGTTGATCTGAGCCTGAACGTCGTCGCCGGCGCTGGAGGAATAGGCTTTCTCCAGCACGCCCTGCTCCACCAGGTCGTTGGTATACGCGTCAAAGATGTTGACGGACGCGGTCCGCCAGGCATTGCCCACATAGGAGTTGCTGAACGCGATCTTGTATCCGCCGCTGCCGCCGTCCCCGGCCGTCCCGGCGTCCTTGGCCGGGTCACCGCCGTCCGTGCCGCCGCCGCTGCCGCAGGCCGCCAGACTCAGGGCCATGCACAGGGCCAGCAAGAGAGATAACCACTTTTTCATGTTTGTTCCTCCTCAAAATTTTTTGTATCCTCTCTATTTTCCAATGGGGCGTTCCCACTTGGACTCTCAATCCGACGATTCCGCCACCATCGTCACCGGCGCGCTGTCGATTCCGCGAATCAGAAGCGGCAGGGCAAACACCCGCCGGAGCGGCCTGCCCAGAACGGGTCCCATATCGACGTCCTCGATCCCGCAGATGAAGCACCCATCCTTCCCGCGAAACAAAATCCTGTGTGCCTCGTTGCCATCCTCTTGATCGCTGTACGAGGCCAGGGAGACAAAATCCACCGCCAGCGCCCGCAGCTCCGGGAATCGCTCCACCAGCCACGCCGCGCAGTCCGCGCCGATGCCGGGCCCCCGCCGCTCAAAGGTCTCCGGGTCCTCCTTGCGCACCTTGTAAAAACCCGTGCAGATCATCAGCAGGTCCCGTCCGGCGATCTGGTCGGCGAAGGGCTCCAAATCCTCCGCCGTCACGCGCCCGCAAGGCCCCTTCGGTATCTCCAGCAGCAGCGGCTTTTCAAAAATGAACCGCTCCAGCCCAAGCTGGGCGATCTGTGCGCCGTCAGCCAGGTAGTGGTTGGGGGCATCCATATGGGTCCCCACATGGTTATAGAAGCTGAAATAGACCGTATTGGCCACATCGCCCCCGGCGATCTGCAGTTTTTTTTCCACCTGCAGCTGCGGACTGTCCGGCCAGGCGGGCATCCGTTCCTCGATGGGGTGGGATAAAAGGTGATACATTCTGGTTCTCCCCTCTCCGGCGGCGCGTTTCCGCTCTGTTTTTATGCGTTATACACAGTTCTGTTTTGCGGATCTCCTATCGAATGGTGCTATTTTACATAAAAATATGCACTGCAAACACGAAAATTTTTCGGTGTTTTAGGAATTTTTTATGATTTTGCCGCAGACGCTCCGCTTTTTCCCGCAAAAAAGGCTCTCCGGAATACCGGAGAGCCTTTCTTTCATGCCAGTTCCGCCTGGCCCGTATAGAGCTGGTAATACCGGCCCCGCTGGCTCAGCAGGTCCTCGTGGTCGCCCCGCTCGATGATCTCGCCCTGTTCCAGGACCATGATGGCCTTGGCGTTGCGGACCGTGGAGAGCCGGTGGGCGATGACGAACACCGTCCGCCCCGCCATCAGCCGGTCCATGCCCCGCTCAATGAGCTTTTCCGTGCGGGTGTCGATGGAGCTGGTGGCCTCATCCAGAATGAGCACCGGCGGGTTGGCGCAGGCCGCCCGGGCGATGTTCAAAAGCTGCCGCTCGCCCTGGCTCAGATTGCCGCCGTCCCCGGAGAGCACGGTGCCGTACCCGTGGGGCAGGTGGCGGATGAAGCTGTCCGCCCCGGCCAGCCGGGCGGCGGCCTCCACCTCCTCGTCCGTCGCCTCCAGGCGGCCGTAGCGGATGTTGTCCGCCACGGTGCCGGTGAAGAGGTGGGTGTCCTGGAGCACCACGCCCAGGGAGGCGCGCAGGGAGTCCTTCTCGATGTCCCGCACGTCGATGCCGTCATAGGTGATGGTGCCGCTTTGAATTTCGTAGAAGCGGTTGATGAGGCTGGTGATGGTGGTCTTGCCCGCGCCGGTGGAGCCGACGAAGGCCAGCTTCTGGCCGGGCTTTGCAAAGAGGGAGATGTCGTTCAAAACGATCTTGCGCGCGTCGTAGCCGAACACCACATGGTCGAACCGCACGTCGCCCCGCAGGGGGACCAGCGCGCCGTCGGGCCGCTTCCAGGCCCATTCGCCGGTGTCGAACGCCGCCTCGGCCAGCGCGCCGTCCCGGCTCTCGGTGACCCGCACCAGCCGGACCTTTCCCTCGTCCGGCTCGGGCTGGGCCTCCATCACCTCGAACACCCGCTCCGCGCCGGCCACCGCCGCCAGGATGGTGTTCACCTGCTGGGAGATCTGGCTCACGGGCTGGCTGATCTGCCGGGTGTACTGAAGGAAGGCCGCAAGGTCCCCCAGCCGGAACCCGCCGCCGCTGATGGCGAACATGGCGCCCACGCAGCAGGTGACGGCGTAGTTTACATAGGAGAGATTGCCCATGGCGGGCATCATGGCGCCGGAGTAGGCCTGGGCCCGGGTGGCCGCCTGGCGGTATGCCTCGTTCCGGACGGCGAAGCCCTCCTTGGCGGCGCGCTCGTGGTTGAATACCTTGATGACCTTCTGGCCCTCGATCATCTCCTCGATATAGCCGTTCACCTCGCCGATGGCCGCCTGCTGGGCGGCGAAATACCGGCGGCTGCGGCTGCCGATGACCTTCACCACCCCCAGCATCACCGCCAAAACGGCGAAGGTGATGAGCGTCAGCGCCGGGCTGAGGACCAGCATCATGGCGATGGTCCCCCCAAAGGTCAGCGTGCAGGAGATCAGGCTTGCAAAGCTGTTGTTCAGCGCCTCAGACACCGTTTCGATATCGTTGGTGTAGCGGCTCATCAGCTCGCCGTGGGTGTGGGCGTCGAAGTATTTCAGGGGCAGGCTCTGCATCTTGTCGAAGAGGTCGCTTCGGATCTTCGCCACCGTGTTCTGGGACACGTGGACCATGATGCGGGCGTACCCGAAGGAGCACAGCGCGCCGGTGATATAGACCGCCGCCATGACGCCCAGCATCCTGGCGAGGCCCGCGAAGTCGCCGGGCAGGATATAGTCGTTGATCAGGGGCTTGAGCAGGTAGGACCCGCCCACGCTGCACGCGGCGCTGAGGATCAGCAAAACCACCACGCACGCCAGCATGGCCTTATAACGGCCCAGGTAGCGCATCAGCTTGCCCAGGGTGCCCCGCAGGTCCTTGGGCTTTTGATAGCCGTGCCGGCCCGGCCCCCGTCCGCGGCCGCCGGCGCGGGAAGTCTCTTTATTTTCAGCCACCGATGCTCACTCCTTCCTGCTGGGACTCATAGACCTCGCGGTAGATCTCGCAGGTCTTCATCAGCTCCTCATGGGTCCCTTGGGCCGCCACGCGGCCCCCGTCCATCACCAAGATCAAGTCCGCCTCGCACACGGAGCTGACCCGCTGGGCGATGATGATCTTCGTGGTCTCTTTCAGTTCATTGGCAAACGCCCGGCGGATCTTGGCGTCCGTGGCGGTGTCCACCGCGCTGGTGGAATCGTCCAGGATGAGCACCTTAGGCCGCTTCAAAATGGCCCGGGCGATGCACAGCCGCTGCTTCTGCCCGCCGGAGACGTTCACGCCCCCCTGGCCCAGGTCCGTGTCCAGACCGTCGGGCATCCGCTCCAGAAACTCGTCGGCGCAGGCGGCGCGGCAGGCGGCCCAAAGCGCCTCGTCCGTGGCGCTTGGATCGCCCCAGAGCTGGTTTTCCCGGATGGTGCCGGAAAAAAGAGTGTTCTTTTGCAGCACCATGGACACCGCGTCCCGCAGATGCTCCATCGTATAGTCCCCCACCGGACGGCCGCCCACGGAGACGACGCCCTCCTCCGCCTCGTACAGCCGGGGGATCAGGGATACCAGCGTGGTCTTGGCGCTGCCGGTGCCGCCCAGGATGCCCACGGTCTGGCCGGAGCGGATGTGCAGG
>JAEXWS010000081.1 GCA_023406225.1 Bacillota bacterium
ACTTTATGCAGCACGACCTCTATTCAAAGGCTCGTAGCAGACGGCATTTCCAGCGGGAAAACCGGGATGTCTGCCGGAGAGGGGCTGTATGCATGGACGGCGCAAAAGAAGGACGATTTTGACGACAGGAAGGCAAGACCCTATTTAGATATGTTCCATTGGAATATCCCCACAGAATCGGCCCGGGGGGACGGCTTTGTGTGAAAGCGCCCTGGGGCATCCTTTCAAAGGGATGGACTTATAAATCAATGTCCAGCTCGATCGGGCAGTGATCCGATCCAAAGACGTCATCGTGAATGATGACGTCTTTGATTTTATCCTTCAGCGCATCCTGCACCACAAAGTAGTCGATACGCCATCCGGCGTTGTTCTTCCGCGCGTTGAAACGATAGCTCCACCAGGTATAAGCGCCGGTTTTATCAGGATATAGATATCGGAAAGCGTCCGTAAATCCGGCGTCCAGCAATTCGCGGAATTTCTGCCGCTCCTCCATTGAATAGCCCGGGTTCCGTTCGTTGGATCTTGGATTTTTCAAGTCGATCGCAGTCGCTGCGACGTTTAGATCTCCACATAGAATGACGGGTTTTTTCCTGTGCGGCTCCGAGATCCCCTCACAAGAGGAAGCATCCAGCCCGCACAGGTATTCCCGGATGTCGTCCTCCCAGGCCATCCGGTAAGGCAGCCGCGCCAATTGGTCCTTGGAGTTGGGCGTGTAGCAGCACACCAGATAAAATTCCGGGTACTCCGCCGTGATGACCCGCCCCTCGTGGCGGTGCTCGTCGATGCCGAAATCGTACGTCACGTTCAGCGGCTCCACCCGCGTAAAAATGGCCGTCCCCGAATATCCGGCCTTGTCGGCGCTGTTCCAGAAGCGGGCGTAGCCCGGCAGGTCGAATGCCGCCTGCTCCGGCCGCATCTTCGTCTCCTGCAGGCAGATGATATCCGCATCCGCGAAGGCGCAGAAGTCCAAAAAGCCCTTCCCCAGGCAGGAGCGCAGGCCGTTGACGTTCCAGGAAACCAGTTTCATATCGTCGATTCCTTTCCGGATCATGCAAGTTTCCCTCATTATATCCGAATTTCGGGCAAAAAACAATTGCCCTTCCCCTCAAAAGCGAGTAGAGTGGAGGTAACGACTGAAAAAAAGGGTGTTTCCATGGAAGAGAATCGTTCCTCCGGCGGCATGCGGAACATGACCGAGGGCAGCCCCGCCGGACATATTTTCTATTTTGCCCTGCCGCTGCTGGCGGGCAGCTTCCTCCAGCAGCTCTACAACATGGTGGACAGCTGGGTGGTGGGCCGGTACGTGGGGGACGCGGCCCTGGCCGCCGTGGGCGTGGGCTTTCCCGTCATCTTCATGTTCTCGTCCCTTTTCATGGGCCTCTCCAACGGCGGCACGGTGGTCATCGCCCAGTTTTACGGCGCCGGCAGGATGGACCGGGTCCGGGACGCGGTGGACACGGTCTACACGGCCTTCATGGCGGCGGCGGTCCCGGTGACGCTGCTGGCGGTGGCGGCGGTGAAGCCCATTTTGTTCCTGCTCCGGGTGGACGGCGGGGCCTACCGCGAGGCCTGGGTCTATCTCATCGTCGTCTGCGCGGGACTGGTCGGCACCATCGGCTACAACCTGAACGCGGGCATCCTGGGCGGCCTGGGCAACAGCCGGACCACGCTGCTGTTTCTGGCCGTGGCCTCCCTCATGAACATCGCCCTGGACCTGATCCTGGTCCTGGCCTGCGGGTGGGGGGTCCTGGGCGTGGCCGTGGGGACCATCGTCTCCCAGGGCTTTTCCTGGCTGTTCGGCCTCTTTTACATCAACCGGAAGTACCCGGAGATCGCCATCCGCCCCTTCTGCCTCCGGTTCGACAAGTCCCTCTTCCGCCAGATCATGGGCATCGGCCTGCCCGCGGGCATCCAGATGTCCTTGGTGGCCCTGGGGGCCATGGTGGTCATGAGCAAGATCAACACCTTCGGCAAGGAGTTCACCGCCGGGTACAACGTGGGCTACCGGCTGGACCAGCTTGCCTTCCTCCCGGTCCAGAGCCTCTCCAACGCGGTCACGGCCTTCGTGGGCCAGAATATCGGCGCGAAGCGGCTGGACCGGGCCCGCCGGGGCATCCGGGTGACCATCGGCGCGGCGGTGGCCTGGTCCCTTTTGATGACGGCCCTGCTCATGCCCTTCGGGGACGCGCTGGTAGGATTGTTCTCCGAGACGCCGGCGGTCATCGCGGCGGGGGCGGTGTACCTGCGGTGCATCATGCCCTTTTACGCCCTCTTCGCCGCCATGTTCTGCCTGAACAACGCCATGCGGGGCGCGGGGGAGAGCGTGTTCCCCATGGTGGACGCCCTCCTCTCCCTCATCCTGCTGCGGGTCCCGGCGGTTTACTGGATCGCCAACCACTTCGGCCAGGACCGCATGTATTACGGCATCGGCATCGGCTGGGTCCTGGGCTTCGCCCTGTCGGTCCTCTATTACGCCTCCGGCCGCTGGAAGCGCCGGGGGAGCCTGGCGGACCGGGACGGCGCGTAGTTTCCCGGGAAAATACCGGTGCGGCATTGTAATTTCCAGGTTTTTCGCGTATAATAAACCTTCCAGCCTGTGAATACCGGCCCTCTTCCATTCGGAGCGGCCGTTTTAAAGGAGAAGCACCATGGAAAAGAAACCGTTTTATATCACCACGCCCATCTACTACCCCTCGGACAAGCTCCACATCGGCCACACCTACTGCACCGTGGCCACGGACGCCATGGCCCGGTACAAGCGCCTCACCGGCTGCGACGTGATGTTCCTCACCGGAACGGACGAGCACGGGCAGAAGATCGAGGACAAGGCCCGGGAGGCGGGCGTCACGCCCCAGGCCTTCGTGGACCAGATCGTGGAGGGCCCCGGCGGCATCCTGGACCTGTGGAAGCTGATGAACATCTCCAACGACCGCTTCATCCGCACCACGGACGACTACCACGTTTCCGCCATCCAGAAGATCTTCCGGAAGCTGTACGACAACGGCGACATCTACAAGGGCACCTACAAGGGCAAGTACTGCAAGCCCTGCGAGTCCTTCTGGACCGAGAGCCAGCTTGTGGACGGCAAGTGCCCCGACTGCGGGCGGGAGGTCCAGGACGCGGAGGAGGAGGCCTACTTCTTCCGCCTGTCCAAATACGCCGGCCGCATCCGGGACCTGCTGGAGAACACGGACTTCCTCCAGCCCCGCAGCCGGGTGAACGAGATGGTGAAAAACTTCATCGACCCGGGCCTGGAGGACCTGTGCGTCTCCCGCACCAGCTTCTCCTGGGGCATCCCCGTGGATTTCGACCCCAAGCACGTGGTCTACGTGTGGGTGGACGCCCTGAGCAACTATATCACCGCCCTGGGCTATGAAAACGACCGTTATCACGACTATGGGCATTACTGGCCCGCCGTCCACTTCGTGGGCAAGGAGATCGTCCGGTTCCACTCCATCATCTGGCCCGCCATGCTCATGAGCCTGGGCGAGCCCCTGCCCAGGCACGTCTTCGGCCACGGCTGGCTGCTGCTGGACGGCGGCAAGATGTCGAAGTCCAAGGGCAACGTGGTGGACCCCTATATCCTGGCGGAGCAGTTCGGGGTGGACGCCCTGCGCTTCTTCCTGATGCGGACCTTCCCCTTCGGGTCCGACGGCAACTTCTCCAACGAGCTGCTCATCCAGACCATCAACACGGACCTGGCCAACGATTTGGGCAACCTGGTCTCCCGCACCACCGCCATGGTGGGCAAATACTTCGGCGGCGCGCTGCCGGAGGGCTGCGGCCCCGTGGAGGACGAGCTTTCCCTGGCCGCCGCGGTCCGCCAGGGGATGGAGGTCTCCTTAACGGCGGACGGGGAGGGGGATCCCGCCCTGTTCGACGCGCAGCTCGTCACCCTGGCCTCCGGCCTGCGCGGCGCCTATGAGTCCAGCATGGATTCCTTCGCCCCCCACGCTGCCCTGGCCGAGGTGTTCCGGGTCATCCAGCGGGCCAACAAGTATATCGACGAAAACGCCCCCTGGGCCCTGGCCAAGGACATGGAGCAAAACGGCCCCCGCCTGGCCCATGTGCTCTATAACCTGCTGGAGGCCACCCGCATCTGCGGCGTGCTCCTGAGCCCCTTCATGCCGGAGAGCTGCGAAAAGCTCTTCGCCCAGATCGGCGCGGACGCGGCGGTCCGGACCTGGGATTCCGCCGCCCGGTGGGGCAGCCTCCCGGAGACGGCGGCGGTGGCCAAGGGGGAGAACCTCTTCCCCCGCATCGATATGGACAAGGCCCTGGAGGAGCTGGAGGCCCGGGAGGCCGCAGCGAAGAAAGCCGCCCTGCCGGACATCGAGCTGGAGCCCCAGGCCGCGGAGCGCGTGGATTTCGAAACCTTCTGCAAGTCCGATTTCCGGGCGGTGAAGGTCAAGGCCTGCGAGGCGGTGAAAAAGAGCGAGAAGCTCTTGAAATTCATCCTGGACGACGGCACGGGCACAGACCGGCAGATCCTCTCCGGCATCCACAAGTGGTACGAGCCGGAGGACCTGGTGGGCAAGACCCTGGTGGCCATCGTGAATCTGCCGCCCCGGAAGATGATGGGCC
>JAEXWS010000121.1 GCA_023406225.1 Bacillota bacterium
GAGCCGGGGGAGCCCCAGATCCCCCAGTCCCCCCTCCGGCAGTGCCTGCGAGCGCGGGGGCGGAAAAAATCTTCCACAGGAGGCGGCCCCATGTTCCAATTCATCCACGCCGCGGATTTCCACCTGGACAGCGCCTTCGGCGCATTATCGCCCCAGCAGGCCGCCGCCCGCCGGAGAGAGAGCCGCGAACTGGGCTTCCGCCTTGCAAATTACGTGAACAGCCGCGGCATCCCCCTGGTGCTGCTGGCGGGGGACCTCTTCGAGCACAGCGGCGCGTTCCGGGAGACGGGCGAGCTGCTGGCCCAGGCGCTGGGCGGGATGGAGGCCCGGGTCTTCATCGCCCCCGGCAACCACGACTGGGCGGGGAAGGGCAGCGTCTGGGAGACGGTGGCCTGGCCGGAAAACGTCCATGTGTTCCGGGAGGGCGCCGTGTCCGCCGTGGAGCTGCCGGAGCTGAACGCCGTGGTCCACGGGGCGGCCTTCACCGGGCCCGAGCAGGCCGGCGGCTTTCTGTCCGGCTTTGCCGCGCCGCAGGACGGGCGCGTCCACCTGGGCCTTTTCCACGGAGAGGTGGACCCGGCGGAGAGGCGGTACGACCCCATCCGCAAGGAGGAGATCGCCGCCAGCGGCCTTGCCTATCTGGCTCTGGGGCACATCCACAGGCGCACGGATCCGCTGACCTTCGGCAGGACCGTCTGCGCCTGGCCCGGCTGTCCGGAGGGGCGGGGCTTCGACGAGCTGGGGGAAAAGGGCTTCTACCGGGGAAGCGTGTCCGACGGCGGCGCCGTCTCCCTGGACTTCGTGCCCTTCGCCCGGAGGCGGTATGAGATATTGGAGGTGGACGTGACCGGCGCGTTCCCCCGGGCCGCCGTGGAAGCGGCCCTGCCGCCGGACACGGCCCGGGACCTGTACCGCATCGTCCTCACCGGCGAGGCCGGAGAGACGGACCCGGCGGCCATCCAGGAGGCCCTGGCGGACCGGTTTTACGCCCTGGAGGTCCGGGACCGGACCCGGGTGGCGGAGGACGTGTGGGCCCGGGCGGGAGAGGACTCCCTCCGGGGCCTGTTCCTCCGGGAGCTGCAAAGCCGGCTGGCGGCCGCCGGGACCGACGGCGAGCGGGAGACGGTGGCCCGGGCGGTCCGGTTCGGCCTGGCGGCGCTGGACCACCGGGACCTGGGATAAAGAGGGAGAGAGCATGAAGAAGATTCTGCTGATCGGCACCGGAGGCACCATCGCCTCCGAGGTCTCGGCGGACGGCTTGGCGCCGGAGCTGACCACGGAGCAGCTTTTGGCCCGCATCCCCGCCATTTCGGATATCTGCCGGGTGGACTGCCTCCAGCTTTTGAACCTGGACAGCACCAACATGCGGCCCTGCCACTGGCAGGCCATGGCCCGGTGCATCCGGGACCATTACGGCGCGTACGACGGCTTCGTTCTCACCCATGGGACGGACACCATGGCCTATACGGCGGCGGCCCTCAGCTATTTGATCCAGGGCAGTCCCAAGCCCATCGTCCTCACCGGGGCGCAAAAGCCTATCGGCTTCGAGTCCACCGATTCCAAGATCAACCTGACCGACGCCCTGCGCTGCGCCGCCGGGGACCTGCCGGGGGTCTCCATCGTGTTCAACAACAAGGTCATCCTGGGCACCCGGGCCAAAAAGACCCGCTCCAAGAGCTTTCAGGCCTTTTCCAGCATCAATTACCCGGAGCTGGGCGTTTTGCGGGACGGGGTGCTGCTGCGGTACATCCGCCAGCCCTGCGGCGAAGCGCCGGTGTTTTGGGACGGTCTGGATCCCAAGGTGGCGCTGATGAAGCTGACGCCCGGCGCGGAGGTGGCCCAGGCGGACTTCCTGCTGGAGCGGAACCACGCCCTCATCATCGAGAGCTTCGGTGTGGGCGGACTGCCGGAGCACGGCGGGTTTCACGCGTGCCTCCGCCGCTGGATGGCGGCGGGGCGGATCGTGGTCCTCACGACCCAGGTGGAAAACGAGGGCAGCGATCTGGGGGTCTACCATGTGGGCCACGGGCTGAAAAGCGGTCTGGGGGTGCTGGAGGCCTATGACATGACCACCGAGGCGGTGGTGGCGAAGCTCATGTGGATCCTGGGCCGCACCCGGGACCGGGCGGAGGTGGAGCGGCTTTTTTATGCGCCGGTGGCAGGGGACATCCTCTGGCCGGTGTGAGGCGCGCCGCGGGGCAGGCCCTGGGGCGCGTTTTCATTTCGGCGGCGGGGCCTTTTCCCGCCAGGATGGGGATCGGATACCATGCGGACCCATGCATTTGACGGCCCTGTTTGGGTATGATAGGAAAAAGGGGGAAGGACTCATGCTGCAGCGGGAACTGATCTACGCGGCCCTTGGCACCGGCTTTACCTGTTTGGCCACGGTGCTGGGCGCGGCGATGGTATTTTTCTTTCGCAGGGAGCTCTCGCCCATCACGCAAAAGGTGTTTTTGGGCTTTGCGGCGGGCGTTATGATCGCCGCTTCGGTGTGGTCGCTGCTGATGCCCGCCATGGAGATGGCGGAGACCCAGGGAACGGGCGTCCTTTTGCCGGTGGGCGGCGGATTTGTGCTGGGCGGCGTGTTTTTGATGCTGCTGGACGGCCTGCTTCCCCATCTGCATCTCGGCAGCAGCCGCCCCGAGGGCCTGCACGCCCGCTGGAAGCGCACCACCATGATCGTTCTGGCGGTGACGCTCCACAACATCCCGGAGGGCATGGCCGTGGGGCTGAGCTTTTCCATGGCGGCCCGGGACACGGCTCCCGGCGCGCTGGCGGGGGCCGTGGCGCTGGCCATCGGCATGGGGCTTCAGAATTTCCCGGAGGGGGCTGCGGTGTCCCTGCCCATGAAATCCCAGGGCACGGGGACCTGGAAGGCCTTTTGGTGCGGCGCGCTCTCCGGCGTGGTGGAGCCGGTGTTCGGACTTTTGACCGTGCTGGCGGCGGGCAGCGTCACCGGCGTCATGCCCTGGATCTTGTCCTTTGCCGCCGGAGCCATGATCTATGTGGTGGTGGAGGAGATGATCCCCGAGGCCCAGCTGGGCGAGCACTCCCACGCGGGCACCATCAGCGTGATGACGGGATTTTTGATCATGATGATGCTGGACGTGGCGCTCGGATGAAAAATGTGCACAATTACCAAATGCGCCGGCTTGCAACCGGGGTATTTTGGCGTTATAATCAAGCTGAATAGACCGGCAGGGGCCGCGGGGACGAAAGGGAGGGCATTATGGAGAGAACACCTCATTACGACAGTTACGTGAAGATCCTGGAGGAGGAGCTGATCCCGGCCATGGGCTGCACGGAGCCCATCGCCGTGGCCCTGGCGGCGGCGAAGGCCCGGGAGGCGCTGGGGACGATGCCCGACAGATGCCGGGTGGAGGTCAGCGGGAACATCATCAAAAACGTGAAGGCCGTCACCGTGCCCAACACCGGCGGCCTGAAGGGCATCGAGGCCTCCGCCGCCGCCGGGATCGCCGCGGGCCGGGCGGACCTGGAGCTGGAGGTCCTGTCCCGGGTGACGCCGGAGGAGATCGCCGCGATGCGCGCCCTGCTGGCGGGCTGCGACATGAAGGTGGTGCCCGCCCTGGGGGACCGGGTGTTTTACATCAATGTGACGCTGTTTGCAAATGGGCACTCCGCCTGCTGCGAGATCGTGGACCGCCACACGAACATCACCCGCATCCAGCGGGACGAGACGGTGCTCTTCCAGTCCGGGGACACGGGCGGCGGCGAACGGCAGACGGACCGCTCCGTCCTCAGCGTGGAGGAGATCCTCCGTTTCGCGGACACCCTGGACATCGCGGACGTGGCGGAGGTGATCCGCCGCCAGATCGCATACAACAGCGCCATTTCCGCCGAGGGGCTGAAGGGCGGCTGGGGCGCCGAGGTGGGCAGGACGCTGCGGGAGGTGAACGGCGACGGCGTGGCCGTGCGGGCCAGAGCGGCGGCGGCCGCCGGGTCCGACGCCCGCATGAGCGGCTGTGAGCTGCCGGTGGTCATCCTCTCCGGCAGCGGCAACCAGGGCATGACCGCGTCCCTGCCGGTGATCGAGTACGCCCGGGAGCTGGGCGCGGACGAAGAGGCGCTCATCCGGGCGCTCGTGGTGGCGGACCTGCTGACCATCCATCAAAAAACGGGCATCGGCCGCCTGTCCGCCTTCTGCGGGGCGGTCAGCGCGGGCGCGGGCGCGGCGGCGGGCATCGCCTATCTCCAGGGCGGGGGCCGCGACGAGATCGAGGGCACCGTGATGAACGCCCTGGCGGTCTGCTCGGGCATGGTCTGCGACGGGGCCAAGCCCTCCTGCGCGGGGAAGATCGCCGCCGCCGTGGACGCGGGTCTGACGGGATACTACATGTGCCGCGGCGGCCGCCGTTTCCTGGGCGGCGAGGGCATCCTCAAGGACGGCGTGGAGCCCACCATCGAGAGCGTGGGCCGTCTGGCCCGGGAGGGCATGCGCCGCACGGACGAGGAGATCTTGAACATCATGGTGGGCCGATAAACGGAAAACAGCGCCCGGACGAAAGTCCGGGCGCTGTTTTGTTACGGTTCCGGCGTCAGAGCCTTCAGGACCGGCTCCATCAGCAAAAGCTTGACCAGGGCGATCAGCCCGAAGCCCAGCAGGGACCAAAAGCCCCACAAAGTCATGAAGGTCTGGGCGTAGAGGAAAAAGAGGACCACGGGGACCGCGTCCAGCGCCAGGAGCAGAAAGGACCGCCACAGCTCCCGCAGGCCCAGGAGAAAGGCCGTTTTCAATCCGGCGCGGGCGCTGCAGCCGGTGGCCGCCAGCACGGGCGGCAGCCACTCCAGCGTGATGCCCCACACGGCCCCCGCCAGCAGCAGCGGGGCGAGGAGGAGCATGTGGTCGCTCAGATCCCGGACCAGCAGGAACCGCAGGTCCCAGAGCAGCAGCGCCCCTGCCGCCAGCGCCGGGAGCCATGCCAGCGTGGCGGCCTTCCAATGGCGGCGGAACCGCTGGAAGAAGGCTGTGAAAGCGCTGACAAACGTCAGGGAGGACCGGTCCAGCAGCACGGCGTACGCCGCCGTGGCGGCGGCCCCCGCCGTCACCAGCGGCACACTGCACGCCGCCAGACAGATGTTCACGACCACCAGCATCGCCAATTTTCCGACAAAGACCATAAAAGGGGAGGTATCCGCAAAAAAGGCGGAAAAACTCTTCCAAAAAGTACCGTGCTTTTTCATGAGGGGTCCTCCTTCCGCGAGGCGCCGAGCCACGCGCGGATCGGCGCGCCGCCGGGTTTGACTGCACCCAGTATAGAGAAAAAGGCGGGGCTTGTCAATGCGGGCCGGGTGGAGCGGGATGCCGCAAGAAAATGTAAGCGATTACATTTAATCGGCAAAAACGACGAAAACAGAGAGGGGAATTTATTTGAATTGGATAAAATTACAATTGAGACTTGATTTTTCAAAGAGGAGGTGGTAAGTTTGCAGTAGAAAGCACCGAAAAACCATCGTGTGCTTGTTTGTACTCTTGAAATTGTAACCGCTTACATTTTGGGAACGGAGGACCGATGAACCCGACGATCTATGATGTTTCCAAGCTTTCCGGGGTCTCCACGGCCACCATATCCAGGGCCTTTTCCAACCCGGAGCAGGTGCGGGAGGCCACCCGCAGGAAGGTGTTCGAGGCGGCGGAGGTCCTGCACTATTACCCCAACGCCATCGCCCGGGCCATGGCCCGCCAGCGGACGGACAAGACGGCCTTCCTGATCTGCAAGAAGGACGCCACGATCCTGGACGAGTTTTACGCCAGCATCTGCGAGGGCATCATGCGGGCCACGAACAGATCCGACTTCCAGCTGGTCATCTCCACCGCCGAGGACTGGAACCTGGCCCCCAACACCGCCGAGCGCAAGCAGATCGAGGGCGTGATCCTGGGCGGCAACGCCCAGGCGGACATGGTGAACGAGTTTCAAAGCCAGAACGTGGCCGTGGTGCTGGTGAACAACCGGATGCCGGGACTGGACCTGCCTTGCGTGGTGTCCGACGAGTACGGCGGCGTGAAGCTGGCCATCGACCATCTCATCCAGCGGGGGCACCGGGAGATCGCCATGATCGCCGGGCGGTTTTCCCCCTACATCATCGGGGAGCGCTACAACGCCTTCCTGGACATCACCCGGGACCGGGGCTTCCCGGCGGACGCCCAGCACATCAAGATGTGCGAGCCCTCCGTGGCCAGCGCCACCCGGGCCGCCATGGAGCTTTTGAGCCGGAAGGACCGGCCCACCGCCGTATTCGGCGCCAACGACATCATCGCCGTGGGCGCCATGAAGGCGGCCCGCCGCCTGGGGCTGCGGGTGCCGGAGGACCTGGCGGTGGTGGGGTTCGACGATTCCACCGCCTGTGAGATGGTGGAGCCGGAGCTGACCAGCGTTCATGTGAACTGCCGCCGGATGGGCGAGCTGTGCGTGGAGCGGCTGCAAACGCTGCTTTCCGGCCAGGGGGAATGCCCCCAGGTGACGGTGGTGCCGGCGGAGCTGCGGGTGCGCGGGACGACGTAAAGAGGGGACGGGGTCCCTTGCCCCCGCCTATTTCCGCTGCGCCCGCGGGCGCGGAACGCCCGGGGAGCCGGACGGCGCGTGGCCGGACGTTAAATTTTGCTTTACCTGGATTTTATCCGGCTGTGATAGCCGGAGACTTTGAAAATCGCTATACTTCGAGGGTCAAGAGCTTTTGAACGACCCCGCAAATACGAGGAGGAGAGCGCATGAAAGCGAAGAAGAGAGCCCGGACCGCGGTGAAAGGCGTCATCTGCGCGCTGCTGCTGCTGATCGCATTGTTTCCCATCTATTGGCTGGTGGCCATGGCCATCCGGCCCACCAGCGAGATGACGGGGCTGATCTCCATCATCCCCCACTCCCTGACGATGGAGCACTTTAAGCAGCTCTTTACCGAAAAGGGCTTCGGCCAGGCCATTGTCAACAGCCTTCAAACCACCGGCGTTTCCCTGGTCCTGTCCCTGGCCGTGGGCCTCTGCGCGGCCTACATCCTGGCCCGGCGGCGGTTCCGGTTCGGATTGAAGCAGCCCCTGACCTACTGGGTGCTACTGGTCCGCGTGCTGCCCCCCGTGGCGTTCACCATCCCGCTGTACACCATGTTTTCAAAGCTGGGCGTGCTGAATACCAAGGTCCCGCCCACCATGGCCTGCGTCCTCATCAACATCCCCCTGATCATCTGGTTCATGGTCAGCTTTTTCCAGGACCTGCCGGAGGATATCGAGGAATCGGCCCAGATCGACGGGGCCACCGAGTGGCAGCTCTTCCGCAAGATCGTGCTGCCGCTGGTGGCGCCGGGCATCGCGGCCATCGCCATGCTCTCCTTCATGTACGCCTGGAACGAGTATACATACAGCATCATCTTCGTCCAGTCCCCCAGCAATTACACCGTCCCCCTGGCCCTGGCCGTGCTGAACACGGAGGATAACCTGACCAACTTCGGCCTGGTGGCCGCGGGCGGCGTGATCTCCGTCATCCCCATCACCCTGTTTGTGATCTTTGCACAGAACTACTTGATCTCCGGTTTGTCAAGCGGCGCTGTCAAGGAGTAACAAAATATAGAAGAGTCGGACACCCAAGAATCAGATTAGGAGGAAAAGAAATGAAAAAGTTCTTTGCACTGATCCTGGCCCTGGCAATGTCTCTTACCCTGGCCGCCTGCGGCGACAGCGGCTCCAAGGAGCCTGCCGCTCCCACCGATGACGGCGCGGCCGCGGCCCCCACCAAGTTGACGCTGATCCTGCGCGGCGGCACCTACGGCGACGTCATCAAGGAGGCCCTGCCCGCCTTTGAGGCCGAGCACAACGTCACCTGCGAGGTCCTGGACCTGAGCTTCGACGATCTGCACAGCAAGATCGCCCTGGACGCCGTGAACAAGCAGGGCGCTTACGACCTGTGCATGGTGGACGGCTCCTGGATGGCCGAGTTCACCGAGAACCAGGTGCTGGCCGACCTCTCCGAGATGGGCTACAGCTTTGATGACGACATCATTCCCGCCACCACCGACATCTGCATGGTGGGCGACGACATCTACCTGGCTCCCTACTTCGGCAACGTGACCGTCATGCTGTACAACAAGCAGCTCATCGCCGACGCCGGCTACGCCCCCGAGGACATCACCACCTTTGAGGACCTGATGACCATCGCCAAGTCCGCCAACGCCGCCGGCAAGAAGGGCTTTTTGATCCGCGGCGGCTCCGGCGACAACATCGTCTCCGACTTCATCCCCCACCTGCTGGCCTATAATGGCTGGGTCGTGGATGAGAACAACAAGCCCACCGTGAACACCCCCGAGTTCAAGGCCGCCTTCCAGAATTACCTGGACCTGTACAAGCTGGGCGACACCATGGATAAGGACGACATCGTGGCCGCCATCGACAGCGGCAGCGCCGCTCTGGGCCAGGGCTGGCCCGGCTGGTACGTCCCCTCCGCGGACTCCGCCGCCAACTACACCGTTATCCCCACCAAGCTCAATGACTCCGATACTCCCAAGAACACCTCCATGTACGGCGTGTGGACCATCGGCATCTGCAACAACAGCCAGAACAAGGAGCTCACCCTGGAGCTGCTGAAGTATCTGATGGACCCCGCAACCCAGCTGGCCTCCGTGCCCAGCGGCGGCGTGCCCTGCCGGTACTCCTGCCTGACCGACCCCGCCGTGCTGGAGACCATGCCCCATCTGCAGACCGTCTGCGACGCTCTGGAAGTGGGCGTGTACCGCCCCGTTATCGCCGAGTGGGCTGAGTTCACCAACATCCTGGGCACCGAGATGGACACCGTCATCCAGGGCACCAAGGACATGGACACCGCTCTGGCCGACGCCCAGGCCGCTCTGGAAGCGCTGCTGGCCTGACCCTTTGCTGAACGCGACTGAAGCATAACGAACGCCGGCCCGGCGCCGCGGTGGACGCGGCGCCGGAGCCTCCGGCGGTGCGAGCCCGGACCCCCGGAGTAATAACGCAAGATCGAGAGGGCGCTTATGGAACGAAATACCGTACGACTGAAACGCGCCGGATCGCCCCACCTGGGCGAGCGGGCGTTCCCCCGTCTGATGATCGCACCGACTCTGGTGATGATGGCCGTCATGACGGCCTATCCCATGGTCTTTACCCTGGTCTACAGCTTCACCGATTATAAATACGGCAAGCTGGCGGGACCGTCTTTCATCCTGTTCGACAACTACGTATCCCTGTTTCAAAACGAGTATTTCCGCCAGGCGGTCTGGAACACGGTCAAGTTCACCATTTTGGCGGTGTTTTTTGAAATGGTGTTCGGCCTGCTGGTGGCGGTTTTCATCAATAGCATCAAGCGCGGGCAGAAGCTGATGCGCACGCTGCTGCTCCTGCCGTACCTGCTGCCCGCGGTGACGGTGGCCCTGAGCTGGCGGATGATGCTCTCATCCAACTACGGCATCGTCAACCAGGCGCTGACCGCCCTGCACCTGCCGGTCTACAACTGGTTTATGGACACCCACACGGCCTTCGGCACCATTTTGCTCATCGACGTGTGGCAGAACGTGCCCTTCGTGTTTTTGCTGCTGTACGCCTCCCTTCAGGGCGTGTCGGAGAGCCAGTATGAGGCCGCCCGCATCGACGGCGCAGGCGTCATCCAGCAGTTCTGGTACGTCACGATCCCCAATATCAAAAACGGCCTGGCCCTGTGCGCCCTGCTCCGGACCATCGACACCTTCCGTCTCTTCGAGAAGGTGAACATCCTCACCGGCGGCGGCCCGGCGGGCACCACGTCCACCATCACCCAGTTCCTGTATAACTACGGCATCAAGAACCTGAAGTTCGGCTTTGGCAGCGCGGGCGCCATCGTCATGACGCTGCTGGTGCTGATATTGTCCAGCTTCTACATCAAGAAGGCTATGAAATAGCCTATGGAAACTTTGAAATTGACGTTCGTGAACGTGGGCTACGGCGAAGCGGCCCTGGTGGAGTGCCCCGACCCCGCGTTCCGGGGCGGGCGGTTCACCATGCTCATCGACGGCGGCAGCGCCGAGCATGCGGAGTTCGCGGACCGGTCCTCCGGCCGCGTGCCGCTGGCGGAGTACCTGTTGGACCGGGGCCTCGACCACATCGACTGCATGGTGGGCACCCACATCCATGAGGACCATACCTGCGGCCTTCTGCCGGTGGCGGAGCGGCTGGCCCCCGGGGTTTTCTGGCAGAACCTGCCCCGGGATTTTTACCGGACGGTCATGCGCCCCCTGGAGGAAAGCGCGGCGCAGAATCCCTCCCAGAGCAAATTCCTCCGGGCCCTGAACGATTACCAAAAGCTCTGCGGGACGGTAACGGCCCACGGCGGCGCGATCCGCACCATGCGGGCCGGGGAAGAGGGGGAGCTGTGCCAGGGACTGCGGTTCCGGGTGCTGGCCGCCGGAAACGGCGAGCTGACGGAGCTGTGTCGCGGGCTGTTCGCGGAGACGGACCCGGCGGCATTTTTGAAAAAACTCTCCGCGCTGGACGCCCGGATGAATAATTTCAGCCTGATGCTCCGCCTGGAGTACCGGGGCACCCGCATCCTGCTGCCCGGGGACACCAACTGCCTGGGCTACGGCGGCCTGCCGCCGGAGGAGCTTCGGGCGAAGCTGTTCAAGGTGGGGCACCACGGCCAGAGGGACGGCGTTACGGAGGCCCTCATGAAGGCCATCCGCCCGGAGGCGGTGGTGTGCTGCGCGTCCAGCGACCGGCGCTATGAGAGCGCCCATCCCGGGACGCTGGGGATGATCGCCCGGAGCGGCGCGCATCTGTACTTCTCCGACTGCCCCAGGCTGCCCGGCCTGACCGACGGTCTTGCGCCCCACCGGGCGCTGGAGTTCACCGTGGGCGCGGAGGGGAGTTTGTCGGCGCGGTATCTCTCCGAATAGGCTAAGGACCAGTCCCGGAACGGGGCTGGTCCTTTTTGCGCTCGGGAAGTGGTCACATCTGCGGGCGGATCTTCTTTTCGGCGGAGAAAGAAAGGGCCGGTGGAGCGCTGGACAGAGAGGGGCTCCCCGCGCGGCCCGCCGCGCGGGGAGGGGAAAAAGGAACGAAGCGGTGAGCGCCCATAGGGCGGGGGAGCGCGGGTTCGATACAGAGGGGACCCCGTGTCGCCCTGCCATGGCGCAGAAAAAGGCCGGCCTTTCTCCAAGGCCGGCCTTTTTTCGCTTTTACGCCAGGACCCGCACGCAGCGGTCGATGAGCGCCATATGGACCTGGTCGCCCTCGGCAAAGCGCTCGGTGAGCTGGGGGTTGTAGACCTCCACGATGATGGGCTGCTCGCCCAGCATGACCTCATACTCCACCTTGGCGCCGTAGTAGGTGGCCCGGGTGACCCGCCCGGGGAGGGGACCCTCTCCGGCGGAGAGGTGGATGGACTCGGGCCGGACCGTCAGGCAGCAGGGGCCGTCCTGGACCACGCCCTCCATCCTGCCGGGAGCGGGGATGGAGAAGGTGTGCCCGCCCACTTCCACCAGGGCCGCTTCGCCGTCCAGGCCGCGGAACGTGCCGTCGATGAAGTTGGCCTTGCCGATGAAGTTGGCCACAAAGCGGCTGTTGGGCTGCTCATAGATCTCCATGGGCGAACCCACCTGGCAGATCACGCCGTCTTTCATGATGACCACCCGATCGGAGATGGCCATGGCCTCGGACTGGTCGTGGGTGACATACAGCGAGGTGATGCCCAGCCGCTTTTGGAGGGCGCGGAGCTCGTCCCGCATGCTCTCGCGCAGCTTGGCGTCCAGGTTGGAGAGGGGCTCGTCGAAGAGCAGGACGCTGGGCTCGATGACCACGGCCCGGGCCAGGGCCACCCGCTGCTGCTGGCCGCCGGAGAGCTGGTTGGGGAACCGCTTTTCCATGCCGGAGAGCTGCATCAGCTCCACCACGTCGTTGGTGCGGCGGATGACCTCCTCCTGGGAGAGCTTTTCCACCTTCAAACCGTAGGCGATGTTCTCCCAGATATTGAGATGGGGGAAGAGGGCGTAGCTCTGGAACACCATGGAGATGCCCCGCTTGTTGGGCGGGACCTTGGCCACGTCCCGCTCGCCGATGAAGACGCTGCCGCTTGAGGGATACTCAAAGCCGGAGATCATCCGCAGGGTGGTGGTCTTGCCGCAGCCGGAGGGGCCCAGCAGCGTCACCATCTCGCCGTCCTGGATCTCCAGGTCGATATGGTCCACCGCCACGAACTCCTTGCCCGTGTCGGGCTGCTGGAAGATCTTCGTCACGTCCTTCAAGATCACGCCGGAGCTCTTCTTGCTGAACCCCAGCTTTTCGTTCTGATTGCTCATGTTGTTCCCTCCGTATTGTTGAGACTAGCCGTTTTGGCCTGGGGCACCTTGGAACGAGGCGCCAGCAGCAGATTGATCAGGGTGTTGAAGATGCCGATGAACACCAGCAGGATGACCACCAGCATGGTGACGAAGGCGGCCGCCTGGCTGTACTTGGCCTGGTCGAACAGGGTGTAGATCTTGCTGGTGACCAGGTTCCACCGGGGAGAGACCAGGAAGATGACCGCGCTGACGGCGGTGATGGCCTTCACAAAGGAGTACACGATGCCGGAGAAAAAGGCGTTGCGCAGCATGGGCAGGGTGATGCGGCGGAAGGAGTAGCCGCTGTCCGCGCCCAGGATGGTGGAGGCCTCCTCGATGGAGTTGTCGATCTGCAGCAGCGTGGTGGTGCCGGACTCGATGGCCACGGGCATGTTCCGGAAGGTGAAGACGATGATGAGGATCAGCGCCGTGCCGGTGAGGACGATGGGCTTGGTGTTGAAGGCCAGCACGTAGCTGATGCCCAGCACCGTGCCGGGGACCGCAAACATCAAAACGGAGGAGACTTCGATGAACCGCTTGCCGAAGTAGTTCCGCTTGGCGGTGAGATAGGCGATGACCATGCCCAGCATACCGCCGATGAGGGCGGAGATGAGTCCCAGGACCATGGAGTTTTTCAGGCTGTCCCAGCCGTAGGCCAGGGCCCGGGTGTACTGGTCCAGGGTCAGGGTGTAGTCATAGCCCCAGGTCTTGACGAAGGAGCCGAAGACCACGGTGCCGTAGAACAGGATGATGACGGCGGCGATCACCATGCAAAAGGCGAACAGCGGCCATTTGATGTGGCCCTCGTCCATGAGCTTCCGGGCCTGGGTGGGCTTGCCGGTGACGGTGACGAAGCTCTTTTTGTTCACCCAGTATTTGTTCAGCAAAAAGGCGATCATGGCGGGCAGGAGCAGCAAGATCGCCAGCACCGAGCCCTTTCTCATGTCGTAGCTGCCGGTAATGATCTGGTAGACCTCCACGGAGAGCGTTGTGTAGTCGCCGCCGATGGTGGCGGGGTTGGAGAAGTCCTCCAGGGACTGGATGAACACCAGCAGGCACCCGGAGATGATGCCCGGCAGAGAAAGCGGGAAGGTGACGGTCCAGAAGGTGTGCCAGCGGCTGGCGCCCATGTTGCACGCCGCGTCCTCCACCGACGCGTCGATGGAGGAGAGGATGCCGGAGAGGGTCATGTAGGCGATGGGGAAGAAGCTCATGACCTGGACCACGATGAGACTGCCCATGCCGTAGACGTTGTTGCCCGTGATGCCCAGCAGCTCCTTGGTGATGATGCCCTGCTTGCCGAAGAGGAAGATGATGGACAGGGACAAGATGAAGGGCGGGGACAGGATGGGCAATGTGGCGATGGTCTTTAAAAAGCCCTTGCAGGGCACGTTGGTCCGGGTGATGGTAAAGGCGAAGATGTAGCCGATGAAGGTGGAGATCACCGCCACGATCAACCCCAGCGCCATGGTGCGCCCAAAGGTCTTTAAGTACCGGGAGGTGGAGAAGATGCTCCCCAGGGTGGCCAGAGAGAGGCTGCCGTTCTCGTCCGTCAGGCTGAACGCCAGGACCTTGAACAGCGGATAGACCACGAATAAAAGCAGCAGCGCCACGATCACGACGACGGCCACCAGCAGGATGGGCTGGCGCATCATCATTTTCGTCTCGTTCCACTTTTTTGTGCGGGCGGCGTTTTTCACGCCCGCTCCAGCAGCGTTTGCCATTTGGTTTCCTCCTGAGTGATTTCAGCGCTTATGGTTGGAAAGAGGAACTTCCTCCCCGGAAAAGGGGAGGAAGCCCTGAGACCCTTTCGGGAGACTGCTTATTCCTGGGGAGCGCCGGAGATGTTCGCCTCGAACTTGTCGGTGTACTCGCCCTTCACGCTGGCGGCCCAAACGGCGTCATAGTCGATGACGGTGACCTTATCCAGGGTCACCAGGCCGTCGGCCACGGGAGCCTCGGTGTTGGTGGGCACGCGGAAGGAGCTGCTCTCGGCGTACAGGCCCTGGCCGGCGGTGGAGCACATCC
Source organism: Bacillota bacterium (assembly GCA_023406225.1). GTDB lineage: Bacteria > Bacillota > Clostridia > Oscillospirales > Oscillospiraceae > Oscillibacter. The sequence continues at coordinate 14,338 of JAEXWS010000121.1, forward strand.
AGTCGATGAACTTCTTGGCGTTCTCCTGCTCGTCGGCGGGACCGCCCTTGATCAGCGCGGCGGCGCCCACCTCGTAGCCGGTGCCCTCAGAGGGGAAGCTCAGCTCGATGGGATAGCCCTCGGCGGTGGGCTGCAGGCCGTCGTGGGAGAAGGTCAGCGCGATGGCGGCCTCGCCCAGGGCCACGGCGTTGGGGGCGGCGGAGCCGGACTTGGTGTACTGGGACATGTTCACGTTCAGCTTCTGCAGGTAATCCCAGACCTGGTCGTCGCCCATGAGCTGGACCAGCGTGGCCAGGACGGTGTAGGCGGTGCCGGAGGTGGCGGGGTGGGCCATGATGATCTCACCCTTGTACTTGGGGTCCAGCAGGTCCTGCCAGGAGGTGGGATAGTCATAGCCCTTGCTGGCGAACCAGTCCTTGTTGCAGGCGAAGGCGATGGCGCCCACATAGATGGGGTTCCAGTTGCCGTCGGGATCGATGTACTTCTCGGGGGTGGCGCCCAGCTCGGAGGACTGATAGGGCTCCAGCAGGCCCTGCTCCGCGGCGGCGATGTAGTTGTCGGTGGAGCCGCCGAACATCAGCGCGGCCTGGGGGTTCTCCTTCTCGGCCGCCACGCGGGTCAGCATCTCGCCGGCAGAAAGGCGGATGTACTCGACCTGGATGCCGGTCTCCTCGGTGAACTTATTGAAGTAGTAGATGACCTCGCTCTCGGGGAAGGCGGTGTAGACGGTCAGGGATTTGCTGGTGCTCTCGGCGGGGGCGGGGTCTTTCGCCTCGCCGCCGCCGGCGGGAGCCTGCGTGCCGGAGCCGCCGCAGGCGGTCAGCAGGCTCAACAGCATGATCGCCGCCAAAGCCAGCGCGGACAGTCGTTTGAACTGTTTCATAGTATGTCTCCTTTTCCTTTTCACCAATTTTAGTGCGTTGTCCCATTCTGGAATTGTGCATTTATTATAGCATCCGGATTTTGGCCTGTCAATGAATGTTAACGTTTGCAAAACCTGTAAAAACGTGCAATGTCCTTGTTACAAGGACAAATGAATTTATATAAAAACCAATCGGAGAGCAAACGGCCGGTTTTACAGGAATTTTTGTCAAAAACGGCAATGCAAAATTGGCGAAACTGCAAAATTTTCAAAACGGGAGAAAGCGGAGGCGGCTGGGGAAGGGGCCGGTTTCGGGATGGGGCGGCCTTGCGGAAACGGGCGGGGACCGGAGGAGATTTGTCGGAAAAAAGCGGGGCCAAATCCGCCAAAAACACTGGAAACACTTTGTCTGATTTGCCAAAGATTCCAAAATGGACGGGGAATCCGTTGACATTCCCAACGCGCCATGATACATATAAAACAGTCCATTTTTTGAATGGATGCATGAGCGCAAACGATTTCAAAACGCCGCCGCCCCGCACCGGGCCCCGCGGCGGCAGGAGGAAGGGGCGGCTTTGCCGCCGCTTCCTCCCTTACATCTGTTCCGCCCTGCTTGGCGGGAAGAGGAGGGAGAAGCCCCGTGATCGAGGCACTGGAATATCTGCGGCAGATGAATATGGCCTCCGTTTTGCTGCGGCTGATCCTGGCGATGCTCTTCGGCGGGATGATCGGCCTGGAGCGCGGCAGAAAGCGGCGGGCCGCCGGCTTTCGGACCTACATGCTGGTGTGCCTGGGCGCGGCGCTGACGGTGCTTTTGAGCCAGTACGAGTATGTGATGGTCACCACCCGCTGGGCGGGCCTCGCGGCGGAGATCGGCATCCGGACGGACGTGAGCCGCTTCGGCGCCCAGGTCATCAACGGCATCGGCTTTTTGGGCGCGGGCACCATCATCGTCACCGGGCGGCAGGAGGTCAAGGGCGTCACCACCGCGGCGGGGCTGTGGGCCTCGGCCTGCATGGGCCTTGCCATCGGCGCGGGCTTTTACGAATGCGTGCTGCTGGGGTTCGTGCTCATCTTCCTGTGCATCCGCATCCTGCCCATCATTGAGAACTGGATCATTGAGAACGCCCGGGACATGAACATCTATGTGGAGTTCCAGACCCTGGACGACGTGGGGGAGATCATCAACCGCATCAAGGCCCAGGACGTGCAGATCTACGATGTGGAGCTGGACCACGGCCGGGAGGAGAAGCTCCGCAATCCCAGCGCCGTGTTCTCCATCCGGCTGAACCAGAAGCGGTCCCATACCCGGGTCCTGGCGGCCATTTCCGAGCTGGAGAGCGTATATATCATCGATGAGATCTGACGGAAGGGGGAAGCGTCTGTGCTAGAGATTTTTGACGGCCTGCGGGACGTGACGCTGGCCTCCGTCACCGTGCGGATGATCCTGGCGGTGGTCTGCGGCGGATTGGTGGGCATCGAGCGGGAGTATAAGCGGCGGCCCGCGGGCTTCCGCACCCATATCCTGATCTGCCTGGGCGCGGCCATGACCACGCTGACCAGCCAGTACCTGTATCTGGTCATGAATTACTTTACCGACATGGCCCGCTTCGGCGCCCAGGTGGTGGCGGGCATCGGCTTCATCGGCGCGGGCACCATCATCGTCACCCGCCGCCAGCGGGTGAAGGGCCTGACCACCGCGGCGGGGCTGTGGGCCTCGGCCATCATCGGCCTGGCGGTGGGCGGCGGATTTTACGAGGGCGCCATCAGCGCCACGCTGCTCATCCTGGCGGCGGAGCTGTTCTTTTCCAAGCTGGAGTACCGCATCCTGTACAGCGCGCCGGAGATCCACCTCTATATGGAGTACACGAACCGGGGCGCCCTGGAAGAGGTTTTGAAGCTGTACCGGGACTTGAACGTGAAGGTCACCAACATGGAGATCACCCGCTCCAAGGAGACGGACCGGCACAACGCCTGCGCCATCTTCGCCCTGCAGCTGAACAAGCGCTGCCCGGTGGAGCGGGTGCTGGCAAAGGTCAACGCCACGGAGGGCGTGATCTCCGTGGAGGAGCTGTAAGACGAGTCAGAGAAGGAGAGACGATATGGGAAACGCGTATGACGTGCTGGTTATCGGGCCGGTGTCCCTGGATCATAACATCGACTATCAGGGCAACGAGCGTAAGGAAGTGGGCGGGGCCGTGGTGGCCTCCGGCTTTGCGGCGGCCAAAAGCGGCAACCGCACCGCCGTATTCACCAAGCTGAATCCCGCCGACGCGGATGTGGAGAGCCGCTTCGCCGGCTCCGGGGCCGACGTGTACTGGAAGCCCTCCGCGCAGACTTGCTCCATCCGCAACCAGTATTTCACCGCCGACAAGGAGAAGCGGGCCTGCACGTCCATGGGCAGGTGCGACCCTTTCCGGTTCAGCGAGCTGCCGGAGGTCCAAACGGCGATCTACCACTTCGCCGGACTGGTCTACGGCGATTTTGACGGCGCGCTCTTCGCGGAGGCCGCAAAGCACGGCAAGGTGGCGGTGGACGTGCAGTGCCTGCTGCGCCATGTAGAGGCGGACAGGACCATGGCCTTCCACGACTGGGCGGAAAAGCGGACGTATCTGCCGTACATCGACTATTTGAAGACCGACGCGGCGGAGGCGGAGATCCTCACCGGCCTCACGGACCGGGCCGAGGCCGCCAGGCAGCTTCACGCCTGGGGCGCGAAGGAGATCCTGATCACTCATAATACGGAAGTGCTGGCATTTGACGGCGAGACGGTGTATACTTGTCCCATCAAGGCCCGCAACCTCTCCGGCCGTACCGGGCGGGGCGACACCACCTTCGCCGGCTACATCACCGAGCGGGCCCGGGCCGATATCCCCACGGCGCTGCAATACTGCACGGCGCTGGTCTCCCTGAAGATGGAGACCCCCGGCCCCTTCCAGGGGGAACGGGAGGACGTGCTGGCGTATATCCGGGAATTTTATTGAGTTCCCGCCGAACCTTGTAAACCGATCCGGACCCGCCACTCCACTTCTTGACGGGCCGGACGAAAAAAAGGAGGATAAAAAAACCGCCCGGCTTGCGGTGCGGCAGTGTGGAGACCTGCCGTAACGCGGCGCAGCCCTTCGCGGCTGGCCGTGAGACAGCCCCTTGCGGAGGCAGGGCTGTCAAAGTCCAATGCAATGGCAGAAGTGATCCTGAAAAATCTCAAGAAGGTCTATCCCAACACCGAGGGCAGGAAAAAGAAGAAGGGTGAGGAGGAGAAAAAGACCAACCTCCAGATCACCGACGAGGGCGTTCTGGCCGTCCAGGATTTCAACCTGGAGATCAAGGACAAGGAGTTTATCGTGCTGGTAGGCCCCTCCGGCTGCGGCAAATCCACCACGCTGCGCATGGTGGCCGGGCTGGAGGAGATCAGCGGCGGCGAGCTGTACATCGACGGCAAGCTGATGAACGACGTGGCCCCCAAGGACCGGGACATCGCCATGGTGTTCCAGAATTACGCGCTGTACCCGCACATGACGGTGTATGAGAACATGGCCTTTGCACTGAAGCTGCGCAAGACGCCCAAGGAGATCATCGACCAGAAGGTCCGCGAGGCGGCGGACATCCTGGACATCACGGAGTACCTGGAGCGCAAGCCCAAGGCCCTGTCCGGCGGCCAGCGCCAGCGGGTGGCCATCGGCCGCGCCATCGTCCGGGACCCCCAGGTGTTTTTGATGGACGAACCCCTGTCCAACCTGGACGCGAAGCTGCGCAACCAGATGCGCGCGGAGCTCATCAAGCTGCGCCAGCGCATCGACACCACATTTATCTATGTCACCCACGACCAGACCGAGGCCATGACCCTGGGCGACCGCATCGTTATCATGAAGGACGGCGTCATCCAGCAGATCGGCACCCCCCAGGAGGTGTTCGACCATCCGTCCAACCTGTTCGTGGCGGGCTTCATCGGCATGCCTCAGATGAACTTCTACGACGCGGAACTGGTGAAGGAGGACGGCCGGTACGCCGTGGTGCTGGAAAACGCCCACATCGTCCTCTCGGACGACAAGCAGAACCGGCTGACGAACAACCGCGTGGAGCCCCAGCCCATTTCGCTGGGCGTCCGGCCGGAGCACCTGGCCCTGCTGGGGGACGGCGCGCAGATGATCCACGGCACCGTGGACGTCAGCGAGATGATGGGCAGCGCCGTGCACCTGCACGTGAACGCCTGCGGCAAGGATACCATCATCATCGTCCAGACCATGGACCTCCAGGGGCCGAACAAGGTGGATTTCTCCATCGGTAGCCCCATCGCCTTCACCTTCGGCGGCAACGTGGCCCACGTGTTCAGCAAGGAGAGCGGAAAGAACCTGGAAGCGTAAAAGCGGAAAGCCTTTGGAACAAAACAGCCGCCCGGCAGGGCGGCTGTTTTGCTTGTCGAAAGAGCCTCGCAGAGTTCGCGCCCGGAGGCGCGAAGAAAGTCAAATTCATTTTCTCCGACGACATGTGCGTCGGAGAAAATACATCTCGGTCCGTAAGTGTGCGCACTGTCCGCTTTCAGCGGACAGTGCGTGCGCGCGACGGGCCGCAGCCTACTCGAAAAAGTGCCGAAGGCACTTTTTCGACAGCCTCACAGCCGCCCGGCAGGGCGGCTGTTTTCATGCCGGCGCGGAAGCGCCGGGCGGGGCGGGGGCCCTTCCACGGGTGCGCGCTCTCGCTTTTCGCATGAGAGGCATGCGAAAACGGCATGCATCCCATGTAAAAAGTGGATTTGACATCCGGCCCCCGGCATGGTAAGGTATCCACACAATTATATAACGGCAAACGAAGTTTGTAGGGGAATGGCGAAAGCCTGCCGAAGGAGTAAAACTCTCAGGCGCCCGGGTACGGGTGAGGACTATGGATGGATGTGGCTCTGGAGAAGCTCGATAATGAGTACCGAAGGTGCAAGGCGCGGCGTGCCGCGTTGAATCTCTCAGGTAAAAGGACAGAGTAGGACGACGGGACCCGGCCTGTGTGTGGCGGGGGACCGCTCCTTTTTGTTGAGCTGGACAGCGCCATGGCGTCCGGCTCCTTTCTTTTTTCAGGGGCGTTTGCCGCAAAAAAGAGAGGGAAAACTATGTTACTATCCATTGTGCAGACCATCAACGCCTACCTGTCCGACTATATTCTGGTCGTTTTGCTGATCGCGGTGGGCCTGTGGTATTCCATCAAGACCCGCTTCGTCCAGGTCCGCTGCTTCGGCGAGGGCATGCGGCGGGTGTTCGGCAACCTGTCCCTCCGGGGCGGGCGGCACGAGAGCGGCATGAGCTCCTTCCAGGCGCTGGCCACGGCCATTGCCGCCCAGGTGGGCACCGGCAACATCGTGGGCGCCAGCGGCGCCATCCTCACCGGCGGCCCCGGCGCCATCTTCTGGATGTGGATCATCGCCTTTTTCGGCATGGCGACCATCTACGCCGAGGCCGTCCTGGCCCAGGAGACCCGGGTGAAGGACGCGGAGGGCAACATCCAGGGCGGACCGGTCTATTACATCACCACCGCCTTCCGGGGCGGGCTCGGCAGGTTCCTGGCGGGCTTTTTCGCCGTCGCCATCATCCTGGCCCTGGGCTTTTTCGGCTGCATGGTGCAGTCCAACTCCATCGGCTCCACCTTTGAAAACGCCTTCCACGTCCCCGCCTGGATCGTGGGGATCGTGCTGGTGGTCATCTGCGGCGTGATCTTCCTGGGCGGCGTGCAGCGGCTGGCCTCCGTTACGGAGAAGGTGGTCCCCGTCATGGCGGTCATCTTCCTGCTGGGCGGCCTGGTGATCCTGATCGCCCGCGCCAAGTACCTTCCCGCCACCTTCGGCATGATCTTCCGGTATGCCTTCGCCCCCAACGCCATCATCGGCGGCGGCATCGGCTACGCGCTGAAGACCGCCCTCAGTCAGGGCGCCAAGCGGGGCCTCTTCTCCAACGAGGCGGGCATGGGCTCCACGCCCCACGCCCACGCCCTGGCCAACGTGGCCAAGCCCCACGACCAGGGCGTGGTGGCCATGATCGGCGTGTTTTTCGATACCTTCGTGGTGCTGACCCTGAACGCCCTGGTCATCATCTCCACGCTGTACACCGCCGGCGGCCCCCTGGCGGAGGGCTATCTGGGCGCGGTGACGGAGACCATCGGCAAGGCCAATCTGGCGCAGACCGCCTTCGGCGTGGTGTTCGGAGAGGATCTGGGCGCGATGTTCGTGGCCGTGTGCCTGTTCTTCTTCGCCTTTTCCACCATTTTGAGCTGGAACCTGTTCGGCAAGGTGAACGCGGTGTACCTGTTCGGCAAACGGTCCGCCAAGACCTGCACGGTGGTCTACACCGTCATCGCCCTGGTCTTCATCTTCCTGGGCACCCTGGCCTCCAACGACCTGGTTTGGGAGCTGTCCGACATGTTCAACCAGCTCATGGTCATCCCCAACGCCCTGGCGCTCTTCGCCCTGACCGGCATGGTGGTCAGGGCCGTCCGCCAGAGAGACCCCGCCGGGAAATGATCGAAGCGCCGCCTGAGGCCGCCCTCTTGCTTCAAGAGGGCGGCCTTTGACTTTTTCAACAAAAAAACTGGCACAAAAATTCTGTTTTGACAAAAAATAAAAACATTTTGACAGGATATGCGGGATGGGGTATACTGAAAAAGCGAGCGTGATAAATTCATCACGAAGTGCGGATGGGAAGCCGCGTCGGCGCGCCGGCCGGAGGGGCCGCCGTGCCGTTTTATTACGAAAAAGGAGAACTGCCGATGAGCGAAAAACTGACCCGGGCGAATGAGATCATTGAGCGCTACGGCTGCGAGCAATCGAATCTCATCGCCATCATGCAGGAGATCCAGGCGGAGTACAAGTACCTCAGCGAGGAGGCGCTGACGCTGGTGGCGGAGAAGCTGGGCGTCAGCACCGCCCGGGTGTACAGCGTGGCCACCTTTTACGAGAACTTCTCCCTGGAGGCCAAGGGCAAGTACATCATCAAGGTCTGCGCCGGAACGGCCTGCCATGTCCGCAAATCCCAGCCGATCTATGACGCGATCCGGGAATATCTGGGTCTGAAGGGGAAGAAAAAGACCTCGGACGACGGATTGTTTACCCTGGAGACGGTGGCGTGCCTGGGCGCGTGCGGCCTGGCCCCCGTCATGACCATCGACGGCGACGTGCACGCGAAAATGACGCCCGAGGCGGCGCTTGCGCTGCTGGAGGACATCCGGAAAAAGGAGGCGGCGCAATGACCCGGACAAAACTGACGCGGGACAGCTTCCACGTGTTCCAGGCCAACGCCCGGAACGCCCTGAAGCAGAGCGAGCAGGTGGCCTCCGTGCTGATCTGCGCGGGCACCGGCTGCATCGCCGGCGGCGCCATGAAGATCTATGAGAACATCAAGGCCGAGTGCGAGAAACGGGGCCTCTGCGTTTACGTGGGCCTCAAGCACGACACGGACGAGGAGCAGGCTCTCCATGTGAAGATGAGCGGCTGCCACGGCTTTTGCGAGATGGGTCCCCTGGTCCACATCGAGCCCCAGGGCATCATGTACATCCACGTCCAGCCCGAGGACTGCCGCGAGATCATCGAGACCACCGTGCTGGGCGGCGAGGTCATCGACCGGCTGGTGTACCACCTGGACGGCGTGGCCTACCCCAAGCAGGAGGACATCCCCTTCTACAAGCGCCAGCATCGGGTGGTGCTGGAGAACTGCGGCCGCAGCGACGCCGAGGACATCGAGGAGTATATCGCCAAGGGGGGCTACGCCGCCTTTGAAAAGGCCCTCTTCGAGATGACCGGCGAGGAGATCTGCAAGACCATCACCGATTCCGGCCTCCGGGGCCGGGGCGGCGGAGGGTTCCCCGCGGGCCGCAAGTGGGAGGGCGCCCGGAAGCAGACGGCGGAGAAGAAATACGTGGTCTGCAACGGCGACGAGGGCGACCCCGGCGCGTTCATGGACCGCTCCATTATGGAGGGCAACCCCCACAGCGTGCTGGAGGGCATGATGATCGCGGGCCTGGCGGTGGGCAGCGACGAGGGGTACATCTACGTCCGGGCCGAGTACCCCCTGGCGGTGAACCGGCTCAAGACCGCCATCGCCAAGGCGGAGGACTACGGCCTTCTGGGCGAGCGCATCATGGGCACCGATTTCTCCTTCCGCATCCATGTGAACAAGGGCGCGGGGGCCTTCGTCTGCGGCGAGGGCAGCGCCCTCACCGCATCCATCGAGGGCAACCGGGGCATGCCCCGGGTCAAGCCCCCCCGGACCATCGAGCACGGCCTCTGGGCGGAGCCAACGGTCCTCAACAATGTGGAGACCTTCGCCAACGTGCCGCTCATCGTTCGCAACGGCGTGGAGTGGTACCACTCCATCGGCACCCGCACCTCCCCCGGCACCAAGGCCTTCGCCCTCACCGGCAACGTGGTGAACACGGGCCTGATCGAAGTCCCCATGGGCACCACCATCCGGGAGGTGGTCTTTGACATCGGCGGCGGCATCCGGGGCGGAAAGAAGTTCAAGGCCGTCCAGATCGGCGGTCCCTCCGGCGGCGCCACCACCGCCAGCACGGAGCACCTGGACCTGCCCCTGGACTTCGACTCCCTCAAGAGCATCGGGGCCATGATCGGCTCCGGAGGCCTTGTGGTCATGGACGAGGACACCTGCATGGTGGAGACGGCCCGGTTCTTCATGGAATTCACCCAGAAGGAGTCCTGCGGCAAATGCGTCCCCTGCCGGGAGGGCACCAAGCGGATGCTGGAGATATTGGACCGCATCCTGGCGAACCAGGGCACCCTGGAGGACCTGGACCTTCTGGAGGAGCTGGCGGACACCATCACCTCCACGGCCCTGTGCGGCCTGGGGCAGAGCGCCTGCAAGCCCGTTCAGAGCACGCTGAAGTATTTCCGGGACGAGTATCTCCACCATGTGGTGGACCACCACTGTCCCATCTGCAACGGCGAAAAGCCCCATCCCGCCATCGACCCGGACAAGTGCAAGGGCTGCGGCAAGTGCCGGAAGAACTGCCCCATGGAGGCCATCTCCGGCGCGCCCAAGCAGCTCCACGTCATCGACCCCGAAACATGCATCAACTGCGGCGCCTGCGTGGGGAACTGCCCCTTCGGCGCCATCACGGCAAGCAAGGAGGGCTGAGACAATGGCAAAGGGAATCATGTATATCGACGGCCAGCGGGTGCCCTTCGACGGGGAGAAAAACGTGCTGGCGGTCATCCGCAAGGCGGGGATCGATATGCCCACCTTCTGCTACTATTCGGAGCTCTCCGTCTACGGCGCGTGCCGCATGTGCGTGGTGGAGGACGAAAAGGGCAAGATCGACACCTCCTGCTCCATGGAGCCGCGGGACGGCATGAAGATCCGCACCAACACCGCCCGGCTTTTGAAGCACCGGCGGATGATCCTGGAGCTGATGCTGGCCTCCCACTGCCGGGACTGCACCACCTGCGAGAAAAACAGCCACTGCACCCTCCAGCGCTTGGCCCTTCAGTTCGGCATCCGCCACGTCCGCTTCGCGGACACCCGGCCCGCGTATGAAAAGGACGAGTCCTCTCCCGCCGTGGTCCGGGACCCCAACAAGTGCATCCTCTGCGGCGACTGCATCCGGGTGTGCGAGGAGATGCAGGGCATGGGCATTTTGAACTTCGCCCACCGGGGCAGCGACCTGGTGGTGTGCCCCGCCTTTGACCGGAAGCTCTCGGACACCCCCTGCATCAGCTGCGGCCAGTGCGCCGCCGCCTGCCCCACCGGCGCCATCACCATCAAAAACGACATCGGACCCGCCTGGCGGGCCTTCCACGACCCCAAAAAGCGCGTGGTGGTCCAGATCGCCCCCGCCGTCCGGGTGGCCGTGGGCGAGGCCTTCGGCATGGCCCCCGGCGTCAACGTCATCGACAAGATCGTAACGTCCCTCAAGATCATGGGGGCGGACGAGGTGTTCGACACGAACTTCGGCGCGGACCTCACCGTGATGGAGGAATCCGCGGAGTTTTTGGAGCGGCTGAAGAAGGGCGGGCCCTTCCCCATGTTCACCTCCTGCTGTCCCGCGTGGATCAAGTATCTGGAGGAGGAGAACCCCAAATACCTGAAAAACGTCTCCACCTGCAAGTCCCCCATGGAGATGTTCGCAGCGGTTTTGAAGGACCGCTACGCCAAAAAGGACGCGGAGGACGGCCGCACTACCTATCATATCGCCGTCATGCCCTGCACCGCCAAGAAGATGGAGGCGGCCCGGGAGGAGTTTGCCCGCGGCGGAAAGCCCGACGTGGACCTGGTGCTTACCACCCAGGAGCTCATCAACATGATCAACGAGGCGGGCGTCCGTTTCGCGGAGATCGAGGGAGAGTCCCCGGATCTGCCGTTCGGCATGGGCACCGGCGCGGCCACCATCTTCGGCACCACCGGAGGCGTGGCCGAGGCGGTGGCCCGGCGGGTGGTGGAGGATAAGTCCAAGAACACCCTTCAGGCCATCCAGTTCTCCGGCATCCGGGGCACGGAGACCATCCGCGCCGTCTCCCTCCCCGTGGGGGACCGGGTGCTGCGCATCGCCGTGGTCCACGGCCTCATCAACGCCCAGAAGCTGCTGGCGGATATCGAAGAGGGGAAGGAGTATTTCGACCTGGTGGAGGTCATGACCTGCAAGACCGGCTGCGTGGGCGGCGCGGGCCAGCCCTACGGCCTCATCCCCATCAAGCGCCAGCGGGCCGACGGGCTCTATGAGGCGGACCGGGCCGCCCTCATCAAGCGCTCGGAGCGCAACCCCATCGCAAACGAGCTGCTGGAAGGCGAGCTGAAGGGACGGACCCACGAGCTGCTGCACGTCCATTACAGGAAGAAAAAATAAGCGCCGTTTTCAAACGAGGACCGGCCCCGCGGACGGGGCCGGTCCTCGCCTTGCTGTCCGGGAGTCCGGCCCTCAGCGCGGCTTCTCTCCCGCTGTGGACGGCCCGGCCCCGTTTAAAGTGCCGCGGGGGGCCGGAGCGCGGGGCCCCTCCGCCCCGAAGGGCGCGGTAAACGCCGGGATCCCCTCCATTCCCGGCGCGATGGCGTACATGGGGTAGAAAAATACCAGCCCCTCGGCGGTGAGGTAAAAATTCTGGCTGTTGAACCGCCGCCGCAGCTCCCGCCGCCAGCCCTCGTGATACCGGGCCGTCCCCGCTTCCTCCTGCCGCCGGATCTCCGCCTCCGCCAGCGCCAGCAAATATTTCCGTCCGCCCTGGCCCTTGGGGAAGAAGTCCCCCAGCCCCGCGGGATACCCCGTCCGCAGGTCCCAGGTGTCCCCCCGCCGCTGCAGCAGGGGCCGCCCCGGCAGGGTGCTCTCCCGGGACTCGGTGTACAGGCTCCACAGCCCGTTTTCGTTGTATGTGACGCGGTAGTACAGCTCCGCCCGGAATTGGGGCAGCGGCGCGCTGGCGGCCAGCGCGGCGTGGTACTCCGCCTCCGCCTGGGGCAGCAGGCACCCTTCGCAGTAACGGAGGAACGAACGGCACTGGAGCTGGTAGTAGCGATGGATGCGGCGGGAGACCCTGTCCGCCGCCGGGACCGGCTGGGGGACGGACACCGCCGCATGCAGCACGGGAACGCCTTCCACCGTCCACTCCCGCTCCGCCGCGAACGGCTCCGTGTGCAGCTGCGTCATGCTCTTTTTCATGGACCTGCCGCTCCCTTCCTCGCATTTCGATTTTTCCAGCCTATGCCGGGGACGGGAAAGGGGTGACCCGAGCCGCGCTTTAAAGCGTGAAAATTTTCCGGAAAGCCTCTTTACTTTCACGCAGTACAATGCTAAAATACCAGATGACGGCAGAGGCCGCAAATTGAATTGGAACGATCCCAGAAAGGGTGGCGCATATGGTAAAGATCGGGAAAAAAGAGAAGAACGATCAACTGTACAAGGCTATCTTGCAGTTGAAGGACGAGCAGGAATGCTACGATTTCTTTCAGGACCTGTGCACCGTGTCCGAGCTGCGGGCCATGGAGCAGCGGTTCGAGGTGGCGTCCCTGCTCCATGAGGGGATGATCTATAACGACATCCTGGAGCGCACCGGCGCCTCCAGCGCCACCATCAGCCGGGTGAACCGCTCGCTGAGCTACGGCACCGGGGCTTATGCGGAGCTTTTCAAGCGCATGAAGGAAACGGCGGAATGAGCAGCTACGACGCGCTGGCCGCCAGCTACGACGGACTGACCGCCGACGCGGCCCACCGGCGGCGGGCGGCCTATCTGGAGCGGCTGTTTCAAAAAAGCCGCATCCCGGTCCGCACGGTGCTGGACCTGGCCTGCGGCACCGGCACCATCGCCTGCCTTCTGACGGAGCGGGGCTATCAGGTGACGGCTGTGGACGGCTCCGAGGAGATGCTGACCCAGGCCATGCGGAAAGCGGCTGCTCTCGACGGGCGGCCGCCTTTGTTCCTGCACCAGGCCATGCCCCGCCTGCGGCTTCTGGAGCCCGTGGACGCGGCGGTATCCACCCTGGACGCGCTGAACTACCTGACGGGGGAGAAGGCCCTTGCGGAGACGCTGCGGCGCGTCTGCCGCTGGCTGAAGCCGGGGGGACAGTTCATCTTCGACGTGAACACCCCCTATAAGCTGCGCCGGATGGATGGGCAGGTCTATCTGGACGAAACGGAGGACAGCTGCTGCGTTTGGCGCACCTTTTTTTCGGAGAGGAGCCGGGTCTGCACCTATCAGGTGGACCTGTTCCGCCTGCGGGCGGACGGCGCGTGGGACCGGGAATTTGAAGAGCACCGGGAACGGGCCTGGGACGAGGAGACGCTGCGCCGCCTGCTGGCGGACGCGGGCTTTGGGAAGGTCCTGCTCACAGGGGACCTGACCTCCCGGCCGCCGGGACCGGAGGAGGACCGCTGGATCTTCCGGTGCGAAAAACCAATGGAACAAGGAGTTAAAAAATGAGCGACCAATTGATCCGCGCCATGTCGCGGGACGGCCTGGTGAAGGCCGTGGCGGTTTCCACCAGAAATTTGACGGAGCGGGCGCGGCGGATCCACCGGACGCTTCCCGTGGCCACGGCGGCTTTGGGCCGGGCTCTGGCGGCGGCGTCCATGATGGGCAACGCCCTGAAGGGGGATGGAGCCAGCCTGACGCTCCAGATCAAGGGCGGCGGGCCCCTGGGCGCGATCCTGGCGGTGTCCGACAACCAGGGCAACGTCCGGGGCACGGTGGACGATCCCTTCGTGGACCTGCCCCTGCGGAGCGACGGCAAGCTGGACGTGGGGGCGGCCGTGGGCGGCAGCGGGACGCTGACGGTGGTGCGGGACCTGCATATGAAGGAGCCGTATGTGGGCAGCGTGGCGCTGCTGGGCGGCGAGATCGCGGAGGACCTGGCGGCCTATTTCGTAGAGTCCGAACAGATCCCCACGGCCTGCGGCCTGGGCGTCCTGGTGGACCGGGATCAAAGCGTGCTGGCGGCGGGCGGCTATTTGATCCAACTGCTCCCGGGAGCGGGGGAGGATGTGATCGCCAAGGTGGAGGGCGGCGTTTTGGCCGCCGGCGCGGTGACGGAGCTGCTGCGGCGGGACCCGGACCCGGAGGCGCTTCTGCGGGCGGTGATGCCGGACTTTGAGCTGGATATCCTGGAGCGGAGCGGGGTGGAATACCGCTGCGACTGCAGCCGGGACCGGATGGAGCGGGCGCTCATCAGCATGGGTCCTCAGGAGCTGCGGAGCCTTATTGACGAGCAGGGAAAGGCGGAGCTGACCTGCCGTTTTTGCGACAATGTTCAGACCTTTACACAGGAAGAGCTGGAAGGGCTGTACGAAAATATGCAGAAAAAAAGATAAAATTTTGATTTTGGTGTTGACAGATTAGGGGCGGTTTAGTATAATAACTTTTGCCGTCTGACAAGAGCGGTAAGAGGGGAGCATAGCTCAGCTGGTTAGAGCACCTGCCTTACAAGCAGGGGGTCACTGGTTCGAGTCCAGTTGTTCCCACCACTTTTGCAGAGGCAAGGTTTTATATGGCCCGGTAGTTCAGTTGGTTAGAACGCTAGCCTGTCACGCTAGAGGTCGACGGTTCGAGCCCGTTCCGGGTCGCCATCTCCCACAGATGGAGACATTTTGTGGGAATTTGCCCAGATAGCTCAGTTGGTAGAGCAGTGGACTGAAAATCCACGTGTCGCTGGTTCGATTCCGGCTCTGGGCACCATTTGCGGGCGTAGCTCATCTGGTAGAGCGCCACCTTGCCAAGGTGGAGGTAGCGAGTTCGAGCCTCGTCGCCCGCTCCAAGTTCCATGCCCATGCGGATGTGTGGGCATGGAACGCTGAAATTTTAGTGGACTTTTTTGAAAAGTTCGCATATAATAGAAACAGCGATGGTGACATAGCCAAGTGGTAAGGCAAGGGTCTGCAAAACCCTGATTCCCCGGTTCAAATCCGGGTGTCACCTCCATATGAACAGGAGTAGCAAATACGAACAAATCTTTTGGATTTGTCCGAATTGCTACTCCTGTGTGTCGTTATGAACGCCTGTGTTTGCAGGCGTTTTATGTTTGTGATATTAATAAACTGGAGAAAAATATTTTAAAGCAAAAATCTAAAAATGCAGGTGAGGAATCAGAAATTATCGGGATCTGAACTGGGATGTTCGACAATTCTGGAAAAATAATCGGATTCCAATTGGTCCGGTGTTTTATAGCCCAAACTCATGTGTGGGCGTTTAGAATTAAAAAGATGATAAACATATCAACTCTTTTCCGGAGTTGTGCTTCAGATTGATAATCAATTCGATAGAGTTCTTCTTTTTTCATAGTGGCAAAGAACGACTCTGAAACAGCATTGTCATGAGGGGTGCCGGGATTAGAAAGGGACTGCTGGACCTTCAGTTTTTGCAACAACCGTTGAAAGGCATATGAAGTATAGGGGGAGCCCTGGTCACTATGAAAAGTTAGATTGCCGGTAGGCATACGGTCCTTATATGCAGCCTTAAAAGTACTCGAGATTAACTGGGTGCTATTATTTAAACCAATTCGATGGGTGATCACTTTTCGGGAGAATAGATCAATGATTGCACAGATGTAATAATATCGACCTTTGACCTTGAGGCAGGTAACATCGCTGACCCAAACTTTATTCGGAGCATCGGTCTGAAAATTACGCCGGAGAATATTCTCTTTCTTTTTTTGCGGATGCATTTTTTGAAATTCCTTCTTTGCGGTTTTTGTGGCGCTGCTGAGACCTAGCTCACCCATCAATTCATTAACGAGTTTCAAGCTGACACGCTCTCCTTGCTCCATAAGAAGTGCTCGTATTTTACGTGCACCTAAAATACATCCGGTTTCATTATGAATTTTGATAATTTTAGGACTTATTTCCCGACGACGCTGGGCATATGACGAGCCATCCCGCTTGTTTCTTAAGATATGATTGTAAAAAGTTCCGCGTGGAACCTCAAGGGCCTCACAGAGTTCATATCCGCTGTATTGACCATACAGTGGTTCCAAGGCGCATAATTTGGATTGCAGTGAAGCAGAGATGGTACAATTGACAGTTTTCAAGATTTCAATAATATGCTCCAATTTTACGGAATGGCGCTTTAGATCGTCATAGTTTTTGAGAGTAACGGATGTGCCGCTATCAGAAGCGATTCTACTGTATAAGTGAATTCAAGAATAAAGTGTGCTGCGAGCAATGCCTGTGTCTTCCGAGATGTGGACAATGGTCTCGTTATGCTGATACCGATTCACGACGGATTTTTTTGTTGCAGGCGAGTATTTCATAGTAAGTTCCTCCCCAATAATAGAATTTGAAAACGCTATCATAAAGAGGAAAAAAACAATTTTGAATAGCTTGTAAATTTAATGCTCTATGACTGTATATGCATTGACAAATAGAACGAATATATGCCCGTCGGTCTGCAAGGGCTTTTGGGTCTGATGATTAAATTCAAAGAGATACAAGAAGACGTATGTAAAAAATTCCAGACAAAAACAAAGGCGCCGGTTTGATGGTTTCATAAACCATTCTTCGGCGCTTTTTTGTTTTCATTCAAAATTAAAAAGGGCGCCAATTTGTCTCAAATATAGTAAAAAAGGATATAGTGACTCATATCTTCCGCTTCTTTCTAGTTGTCCGCAAACACCATTTTAGGAGTTCTCTTGACGTGAGTCACCTCTTCTTTTTGTTGCACTTCTATCGTAAATCCAAGGTCCATCTTTTTGCCCGTGAGCAGGTGGATGATCTCGCGGTTTTTTTCCATGACATCCCGGAAGCTGTAGCGGCGGTACTTCATGGCGCATCCCTCGTTTCCAACGCGTTGCTCATCGTATAGCGGTTTTACAGCGGAGATACAAGGAAGAGAATATACCATTTATCAAAGAAAACATACTGCTCGACGATCTCCTTGAAATGCGATGAGAGGGTGATTATAATGAGGAATGAAAAGGCTGCGTTTTGTTTCCAACAGACGGAAGAGAGAAATTGCGGGGATCGCCGCACGAAAGAGCTGCATCATGAAAATAGGAAGAAACACTTAAAATCAAAAAGAGGGGACAGACCTATCGTGAAAAAAAGACTTTTATCAATGCTTCTCTCGCTGTGTATCCTTTTTAGCGCCGTTCCCGTTGCCTTCGCGGCGCAGCCGGATACAACGGCTCCAGTGGCGCAGGCGGATGCGGGGGCAACGCGCGGCGAAGTGGCGGAAATGCTGTTGACCGCCGCAGATGACTACAATCCGGGAGTGACAAAAAGCGACATCATATGGGGCCGTGAAGACGGGCTTTTACATGAGGACCAGGTGGCCACCAGGGCAGAGGCGCTTGTCATGCTGCGCCGCGCCTTTGGCCCCCTGCCGGTTCCAAAGGGGCAGAATGCGAAGCTGGCTTTCCCGGCTGAAATGTTCACTGACGTTCCCCGGTGGGCGGAGGCGGACCTCGCGTCTGTTTTCCAGGCGGGCATTGTCGCGGGGACGGCGCCGGGGACCTTTTCCCCGAATGAAACTGTCACGACAGAACAGATGCAGGTATTTATCCGCCGGGTGTTCGCCCTATTCGGAACCAATGAAAGAGATGATTTCTACTCCACGGTGGCCAAGGATTATCTGGATACATATGAAATGAAGCCCGGCCGTCGGCTTGGCGGCACGGTCTATGATCTGCGGGACGATGTGATGGGGCAGAACCAAAAAATGATTCAGGAGCTGACCACAACGCCCCACGCAGACGGCACACCGGAGCAGAAAATGGCGGATTATTACGAAACCGCAATGAATTTGGACGCGAGAAACAAGGCGGGCTATGCTCCCATTCAGCCCTTCTTAGATGCGATCGATCAGGCGCAGAATGTCAATGAGTTGATTAAAGCGCAATCCGCTGTGATAGAGCAGACGGAATGTTATCAATTCATGTTCTTCTCGCTGTGGATAGATTTGAATGATTCCACAAAGCGTAGATTAAGTTTTACTACTGTGCGGCCGGAAATGGATCAGGCCTTTTACGCAGGGGCGGAGGAGCAGGAGAAGCAGATTTATCTGGACTACATCGCGGACCGGCTGGCCCTCGTCAACGCCCGGGATGCCGCATCCCCGGAAGAAATTTATGTGTTCGACCGGCAGCTTGCCGAAAAAATGCTTGCGCCCGAGGAATATTACGATGTGGAAAAGATCAACAACCTGTATTCCTTTGACCAAATCCAAGCGATGTTTCCCGGGATCGATCTGGAGGAGGTCTTGCGGTGCAGCGGGCTGGCCAAGGAGGACAAAATTCTGATTACGGATCCCGCCCTTGTCCGGGAATACGGGAGGCTGTTTACAAACGACCATCTAAAGGTGCTGAAAACGAGAGCAAAGCTGGAAATCATCAACGATATGGGCGGACTTTTAAGCACCGACTTTACCGACGTGGACAATCAGTTCGACCGAGATTTTATGGGGATCGAGGGGAGCCTTTCGGACGAGGAGCTCGCGGTGCAAGCCCTGCAGAGTGCTATGGGCACCTATTTAGGGAGACTGTACGCCGAGAAATACTTTTCCGCGGAGCAGAAGGAAGCCGTAACAAGCATGGCAAAGGACATCATCGAGGTCTATAAGAAGCGGATTGCGGAACTGGACTGGATGAGCGCCGCGACAAAAATGGAGGCATTAAAAAAGCTGGAAACCATGGACATTAAGGTGGGTTATCCCGACGACTGGACCACGCCGGTCGATGGCGTCCGGATCAAGTCCACCCAGAACGGCGGCAGCTATTTTTCCAACTGGGCGGCCATCCAAAAAGCGGTACAGAATGAGATCATATCCCTTCAGGGAAAGCCTGTGGACAAAGCGGAGTGGGCCACGGACGTCTATACGGTCAACGCCTTCTACAACCCGCAGAGCAATGACATCACCTTCCCGGCAGCATATCTGCAGGCGCCCCTTTATGACCCGGAACGCTCCTACGAATACAATCTTGGCTCCGTCGGCTATACCATTGCCCATGAAATCACCCATGCCTTTGACAACAACGGAGCGAAGTATGATGAAAACGGAAACGCGTCGGATTGGTGGACCCCGGGGGATTACACGGCTTTCCAAACGCTGTGCGATCAGATGGTCGCCCTGTATGACGGATATGAATTCGCGCCCGGCATTGCGGTGGACGGAACGATTACCTTGAGTGAAAATGTGGCGGATCAAGGCGCCGTATCCTGCATGATGGAGATCATGTCCGGCCTGGAGAATCCCAATTACAAGGAGTTCTTTAATAGCCTGGCCAATGCGGAAATTATGACCGCCAGCAGGGAGTACGCGCAGTTTATTACGCAAAACGACGTCCACGGCATTGGAAAGGCCCGAGTCAATCCACTGTTTGCAAATTGCGAAGAATTTTATGAGACCTATGGAATAGACGAAATGGACGGCATGTTTATCCCGCAGGAGGATCGAGTAAAAATTTGGTAATGCACTGCATGCCGCGGCGCTGGAAACCAATTTGTGAAACTGCTGTGTGAGAACGAGATCGTGTGTAGCGTGGTAGACTGCTTAAACAGAGATGAGGGAGAACCAGCTTGGTTCTCCCTCATCTCTGTTTGAATTGTTACCCTTATGCGGGGGGCCCTTCGGCGGCCCTCGGTTTGAACTGTCCGACAGTTTCGGATAGTTACCTCCTCCGCCGGATCTCCGTTCACTCTTTGATAGATACCCGCAAGCAAGAAGCTGAAACGAAAAAAGAAGGGGAGGGCACAACGTGAGTCGCGGCCCTCCCCTTCGCAATGAACTTGGTAAAAGGGTCACAATTCAAATAGGACTGCAGGTTATGCTAGTTTTCTTTTGGGAACCTGTCCTATTTGTATGGCGCGGGTAAAAGGAGTTTCCCGGTGGACGGAGGCCTCCCCAGCAAGGAATCTGCTGAGGCATGGAAAAACCTGGATGCATGCAGTTGAAAGGTGGATTACATTCTCACCCATTGCACCCCGGCCAGCATAGCGCGTCAGATCAGTGTACATAGCCAGCTGGATCACCTGACGGAATTCTTGGAGGAAGTCAGGCGAGTATCATTACTGGTTGTTTGGACATCTGCATGATGATCGGGCGATTGATCAAAGGCATATCCTGCTGTGGGAGCAAATCGTGCAGGTAGTATAAATGAAGGTTACAGAGGAAAGAGCGGGAGCAGCGCCGTTCTTTCCTTTGCAGCTTTCCGATTTCAGGCGATAAGCCGGAAAGGAGAAATGAAATGCATATTCGGAAGACAGTCGATTACTCCGCATTGTACGTGGTGCTGGATACTCTGATGGGAACAGAGCTGACAGAGATGGCAATCTATTACGGGATCGGCAAGGCCGTATGTGCCCGGACTGAGAAAGGAGCGGCAGTCATGGCAGCCGAATATCTGCAAGGTTGGAATCCTGACCGGCAGGGGTTCTCGCTTTGCAATTTGCGCCGCATGCGGACGTTTTACTTGATTTGCGCTGAAAGGTTGGACCTGCTGGGAAAAACGCTGCGGTTTGGTTGGACGCTGCATGTAGTCATTTTGGAAGAGTACCGGACGGTCGATGAGCGGACATGGTATCTGAATGCGGCCATAAGTACGGCTAGAGCAAGCCCGAGCTTCTGAGCCGGATTCGGGATGGCACATGGCTGATAACAGAGGCAGACAAATTTGGCGGTCCCTATTATACTGAAAGAAAAGCAGTGGGGGCATGCCAGGAAATGAAGAAGATTCTTTTTATTTGTCACGGCAATATTTGCAGGAGCCCGATGGCCGAGTTTGTGATGAAGGACCTGATCAAACAAGCGGGACTGGAGGGGCAGGTCCGGGCTGCATCGGCGGCAACCAGCACCGAGGAGATAGGGAATCCGGTCTATCCCCCCGCCCAGAGGAAACTGGCGGAGCATGGCATCGACTGTGCCGGTAAGACGGCCCGACAGCTCACCAGTAGCGACTACGAGGAGTACGACCTGCTGATCGGCATGGACAATACCAACCTCTGCAACATGTACCGCATCTGCGGCGGAGACTTTGCGGGCAAGATGAAGCTCTTGATGGACTTTACCGACCGGTCTGGACGGGAGGTGGCAGATCCGTGGTACACCGGGGACTTCGAGGCTGCATGGTGGGATATGCTGGAAGGCTGCCGGGGACTGGTGGAAAAGATTAGGGCGGGGATCGATATCATATCCGAATAATTCAACAGAGCGGGAAATGAGTTTTCAGTGAAGCTACAAAATAAAGAGAAAGTCGAAAAGCACCTTTAAAAATATCGGAATTGTTATGGTATGACATAAAGTCGTAACAATTTGGATATTGTAGGTTGAACGCCTACAGTACCAAGAGGTTGCGGCTTTTTTTCAAAAAACGCGTTCAGAAAAAAGATATTTTGAGGGGATTTCAGTGTTCAGGGTGATTTGGACCCCTGCTTGCCAAGAATTTCAGTATTCCCCCGCGGCGCCCTTTTTGAAAAGGAAAAAGGGCACTGATTTCGCAGAAAATTTCAGACAAAAATAAAGGCGCCGGTTTGGTGGTTTCGTAAACCATCCTGCCGGCGCCTTTTTTGTTTTCAGGCAACATCAAAAAGGGCGCCAGCCCAGAGAGGACACAGAACATGGAACGAGAACCGTATTTTCGAGAATTGTCCATCTGCCTGCAAAGAGAGGGGTACACGATCCTGCCGGAAGAGGACGACCTGCTCCCGGCGGAATGGAACGGTTTCCCGCTGAACCTCTATACGGTGGAAATCTTCTGCGGAAGATTCCGGAAGCAGGCTCTGCTGTGGAGACAGAGCAAACACATGATCATGATATAAAAGGAAAGCCGGAATGAATCGCAATTATTCTGGGAATCAGACAGCAAATTTTGAAAGGAACGGCATGAAATCTCCGGATATCCTCAAGAATTCTCCGCTGTCAGGTGTTGTTTTAATTCTCCAATAAACACCTCCGCCGCCCTGGTAAAGACCTGATACTTCTTCCATGCGATGTACATCCAGGACTCCAGCTTCGGTTCCAGGGGCCGAAAGCACAGGTTTCTCTCCCCAGAGGTGTCCACCAGTTCGTCCAGGGTGAGCAGGCAGCCGATGCCCTCCTCCGCCGCCAAGGCCAGGGTGTTCACCAGGTTGCCGGTTGCTACCACCCGCAGCTTCTTATGGTCATGGCCCAGCCAGCCGGACAACCCCTCCTCCGTCTCCATCTGCCGGGAGGAGAGCAGCGGCACATCCCGCAGCTGCTCCGGACGGACGCTCGCCTGCTGTGCCAGGGGGTGGTCATTCCGCAGGAGCAGGCCCCAGGTGTCGGGCCGGGGCAGACGCAGGTTGTCATACTTGCTCATGTCGATGGGCTCAATGAGGGTGCCAAAGTCGATCAGGCCCCTGTCCAGCCGCTCCGCCACATCGTAGCCGTCCCCGCTGAAAAAGTGGAAGCGGATGTCCGGGTATCGCTCCTGTACCTGTTTCACCACCCGGACAATGAGCCGCATCCCCTCTGTCTCGCCGCCGCCGATATAAATATCCCCGCTGACCGTCTCGTCCGAGGTGCTTACCTCGGACTTTGTCTTTTCCACGAGGGACACGATCTCCTCCGCTCGCTTGCGCAGGAGCATCCCCTCCCGGGTCAGGGTGATTCCACGGCTGCCCCGAATAAAGAGCTGCTTGCCCAGCTCCTCCTCCAGCTCCTTCAACTGCTTGGACAGCGGCGGCTGGGTGATATGCAGGGTCTCCGCCGCCCCGGAGATGGTCTGCTCCCGGGCCACGGCCAAAAAATACTGTAAAACACGAATATCCATGCTGCTCTCACCCTTTCTGTTTATATCAGTTTACCACAAGCTTTCATATCTTTAAAGTATAGATTCGTATCTTTTATATGTATTTGATATTTTCTGAGGCTGCTTTTATACTGGGGGCGTAAGGGGGCGAGAACATGGACGCACTGACGCAGGCCCAAATACTTACGCAGAATCTGTCGGATGCCGGATGCAGTGAAGCGTTGATCCACCTCTTCCTATCTCTGTATGGAGCGGGAAAGGAGAGGGAAGCCCTGTCTCTGCTGGCGGAGCACCGAAGGCGTCTGCTGGACTGCTGCCACGCGGAGGAGCGGAAGATCCAGTGCCTGGATTATCTGGTCTATCAAATTCAACAACATCAGGAGGAATACAGATATGGAAGAAAAACTGGTCATGACCAATGAATGGGATAAGGTTTTCCCCAAGAGTGAAAAAGTGGACCACCGTAAGGTCACCTTCTGCAATCGATACGGCATCACCCTGGCGGCGGACCTGTACCAGCCCAAGAACAGGACAGGAAAACTGTCCGCCATCGCGGTCTGCGGTCCCTTCGGCGCTGTGAAGGAGCAGTCCTCCGGCCTATACGCTCAGACCATGGCGGAACGGGGCTTCCTCACCCTGGCCTTCGACCCGTCCTTTACCGGCGAAAGCGGCGGAACGCCCCGCTATATGGCTTCACCGGACATCAACACGGAGGATTTCCAGGCGGCGGTGGATTTTCTGTCCGTCCAGGATCACGTTGACCCGGAGCGGATCGGCATCATCGGCATCTGCGGCTGGGGCGGTTTGGCCATCAACGCCGCGGCGTTGGATACCCGCATCAAGGCAGCCGTCGCCTCCACCATGTACGACATGGCTCGTGTCAACGCCAAGGGCTATTTTGACGGGGAGGACAGCGGGGAGGCCCGGTATGAGAAAAAGAAAGCCTTGAACGCCCAGCGGATCGTGGATTATACAAGCGGCCAATACGCCTTGGGCGGCGGCGTGGTGGACCCGCTCCCGGCGGACGCTCCCTTCTTCGTCAGGGACTATTTCGACTATTATAAGACCAGTCGGGGCTATCACCCCCGCTCCCTGAATTCCAATGGCGGCTGGAACGTGACAGGCTGTATGTCTTTCTTGAACCAGCCCATCCTGCAGTACAGCCGGGAGATCCGCGGCGCGGTGCTGCTGGTACACGGAGAAAAGGCCCACTCCTGCTACTTCAGCCGGGACGCCTACGCCGATATGGTCAAGGACAGCCCCTATGCTGGCAACAAGGAGCTTGTCATCATCCCTGGAGCGGTCCACACCGATTTGTACGACCGGATGGATATCATCCCCTTCGACAAGCTGGAGGATTTCTTCCAGGAAAATCTGAAATAAACCGCGGGAGATACACATGGAATTGGAAGAATACCTGTCCTATCTCAGAGGCGGAAACACGATGGAGGGCGGCTCGGAACTGCACCAGATGATGCACCTCCTGTCCCAGGAGGCCCTGAAGATCACGGCGGAGCTGAACGCAGGCTACCAAACGCCGGAGGAGATCCGGGCGCTGATGGCCCAACTCACCGGCAAGCCCGTGGAGGAGAGCTTTGGCATGTTTCCGCCCTTTTACTCGGATTGCGGCAGGAATATCACCCTGGGGAAAAACGTGTTTATCAACAGCGGCTGCTGTTTTCAGGACCAGGGCGGCATCACAATCGGAAACGGCGCTCTCATCGGACATCATGTGGTCCTGGCCACCATTGACCATGACCTTGATCCCCAGCGCCGGTCCACCCTCCATCCGGCCCCCATCGTGATCGGCAGGAACGTCTGGATCGGGGCCAACGCCACCGTCACCTCCGGCGTGACCATCGGGGACGGCGCCGTCGTCGCGGCCGGAGCCGTGGTGACCCGGGATGTGCCGGCCAATACGGTGGTGGGAGGCGTACCCGCCAAGGTTTTGAAGCACATATAACGGGAGGAACACCATGAATATCTTAGTATTGAACGGCAGTCCCCGCCCCAACGGGAACACCAAGGGAATGATCCGCGCGTTTCAGGAGGGCGCCCGCTCCGCCGGGCATCAGGTGGATGTGGTGGATGTGTGCCGAAAGAGAATCGGCGGCTGCCTGGCCTGTGAATACTGCCATACCAAGGGGGCGGGCCAATGCATCCAGAAGGACGATATGCAGGAGGTTTACGATCTGCTGTTTAAGGCGGATATGCTGGTCATCGCGTCGCCCATCTACTATCACGGGTTCTCGGGCCAGCTCAAGTGCGTCATTGACCGCTTTTACGCGGCGGCCTTTCCCCAAAAGCCGCCCCGCCTTCAAAGAGCGGCCATGATCCTCAGCTCCGGGGACCCCGATATGTATGAGGGCGCCCTGTTCTCCTACCAGGGTGATTTTCTGGACTATCTGGGCCTGAAGGGGATGGGCGTCTTTACCGCCAGCGGCGGAGAAAACGGCTCAACAGGGAAGCTGAAGGAGCTGCGGGAATTCGGCGCATCCCTACATGAAAACACACATTAGAAATCTGACAAAAGGCGGTGAACCTATGAAAAAGATGATGTCTCTGTTGTTACTGATGACCTATCTGCTGACCCTGCCGGCCTGTGCCGTATCTGCCGACCCTGAAAATTCCCTGGAGGCCGAACCGCTCCAGTCCTCTCTGACATTAAGTCAGGGCTTGCCCTTTGCCGATATCCCCCGCGGGGTCTGGTATGAAGAGGCGGTCCGATATTGTTACGAAAACAACATTATGAATGGTACCTCCGGTACCGCCTTTGCCCCGGAGCGCACCGTGAGCAGGGCCATGCTGGCCACGGTGCTGCACCGCATCCAGGGCAGTCCCGCTCCTGTCAACGGCCCTGTATTTTCCGATACCCAGCCTGGCGCGTGGTACAGTACCGCCGTGGCCTGGGCCTCGGAAACGGGTATCATCTCCGGCTATGGAAACGGCGTCTTTGGCATCGGTGATCCCGTGACCCGTGAGCAGGCAGTGACCATCCTGTGGCGGTCTGCGGGCGCTCCTGCCGCCGGAACGGCCCCTGCCTTTACAGACGAGGCCGGCATCGCCGCCTGGGCCGAAGCTGCCGCCCAGTGGGCCGGAGAGGAGAGCATGATCCACGAGACTGCTGATAATCGGTTTGGGCCGAAAGAATCTGTTTCCCGTGGGGAGGCGGCTTTTATGCTGTTCCATTGGCTGAGCAAGACGGACAGTTCTGCAGACACCCGTGTACTGGTGGCCTATTTCTCAGCCACCAACACCACCCGCCCCCTGGCAGAGGATGCGGCCAGTATCACAGGGGCAGAGCTGTATGAGATCCTGCCGGAGAGACCCTACACCTCCGATGACCTGAATTACAACAGCGGCTCCAGCCGTGCCAACCGGGAACAGAACGATCCCACTGCCCGGCCCGCCATTGCCGGCAGGGTGGAGGATATGGAGGACTATGATGTGATCTTCCTGGGCTATCCCATCTGGCACGGGCAGGCCCCTCGAATCATCAGCACCTTCTTGGAGAGCTACGACTTTACAGGCAAGACCATCGTCCCCTTCTGCACCTCCCATTCCAGCGG
The DNA here is from genome assembly GCA_023406225.1 of Bacillota bacterium. Lineage (GTDB taxonomy): Bacteria > Bacillota > Clostridia > Oscillospirales > Oscillospiraceae > Oscillibacter. The sequence continues at coordinate 40,941 of JAEXWS010000121.1, forward strand.
CATCGGCTCCAGCGATACCAACCTCCATGCACTGCCCCCCGGCGCCAACTGGCTGGAGGGACGGCGGTTTGCCGGCGGCGCCAGCCGGGAGACCATAGAGGACTGGATCAGTGAGTTGACTCTGCCTGAGGGCAGACTGCAAAAAGAACAGGCGGAGATGACAGAAATGAACATACAGATCGGAGACAGCCGCTTTACCGCCGCGCTGGAAGATAACGCAGCCGTGGACGCGCTGATAGAACTGCTCCGGCAAGGGCCCGTCACCATCAGGATGCAAGACTACTCCGGCTTTGAGAAGGTGGGCCCCCTGGGGACCAGCCTGCCTGCCGCCAACCGCCAGATCACCACCCGTTCCGGGGATATCGTGCTGTACAACGGCGATCAGATCGTCTTCTTCTACGGCTCCAACTCCTGGAGTTACACGCCCCTTGCCCATGTGGATGACCTGACCGGCTGGACAGAGGCCCTGGGCCGCGGCGATGTGACCGTCACGCTGTCTCTGGACAGCGGTGCACAAGTGAACGGCGGCTTTGATTTTGACACTGGCCGTGTGATTCTGAACAGCGGCTATGAAATGCCCATCAACGGCCTGGGGACGTATAGTCTCCATGGGGAGACCTGCATCAACTCCGTCAAAGCGGCCCTTTCCAGCGGCGTGCGGCTTATCGACACCGCTTCCGCATACGGCAACGAGGAGGAGGTGGGCCAAGCCATTCGGGAGGCCATCCGCGAGGGCACCATCCGGCGTGAGGATATTTTCGTCATCACGAAGATCTATCCCGGCAGTGAGATGGCCGACCCGGAACGATCCATTCAGGCATGCCTGGACCGGCTGGATATCGGCTATGTGGATATGATGCTTCTCCATCATCCTGATAGAAACGATGTGAAGGCGTACAAGGCTATGGAGCGGTTCGTGGAGAATGGGAAGATCCATTCCATTGGTCTTTCCAACTGGTATGTGGAGGAGCTGAAGGCGTTTCTTCCCCAGGTGGACACCGTTCCCGCCCTGGTGCAGAATGAAATTCATCCCTACTATCAAGAGAATGATGTGATCCCTTACATTCAGGATTTGGGCATCGTGGTCCAGGGCTGGTATCCTCTTGGGGGACGGGGCCGCACAGCGGAGCTGCTGGGAGATCCGGTGATCTCCGCCATCGCCCAGGCGCATGGGGTGTCCTCCGCTCAGGTTATTTTGCGGTGGAACCTACAAAAGGGCGTGGTGGTCATCCCCGGCTCCAGTAACCCGGACCACATCCGGGAAAACACGGAGCTGTACCACTTCGCTCTCACTGATGAAGAGATGGCCCGGATCAATGCACTGGACCGGGGTGAAAAGCACGATTGGTATTAAGATAACAACAATGATGGTTTGATCCTGGAAACATGAGATCAGGGTAAATAAGTCAATATAAAAGCCGTAAAAGAAAGGGTGGCCAGCGCCGCCCTTTCTTTTGCGGCTTTTCATATCAAGGCGATAAGCCGGAAAGGAGAAACAAAATGAATATTCGGAAGACAGTCGATTGCTCCGCATTGTACGCAGTGCTGGATACTCTGATGGGGACAGAGCTGACAGAGATGGCGCTCTATTACGAGATCGGCAAGGCCGTATGCTCCCGGACCGAGAAGGGAGCGGCAGTCATGGCAGCCGAATATCTGCAAGGACGGTATCCTGACCGGCGGGGGTTCTCGCCACACTGGTGATGACGGGGCTTTATTTTCTGCTCCACGCCCCGATCCTCGGCGCGCTGGGGACCGACGCGGAGACCCTGCTCCCCACCCAGGGGTATTTGGACATCATCGTGGGCTTCAGCTTCGTGCTTACCCTCCAGGTGGTGCTGCCCAACTTCCTGCGCTCGGAGGGGCGGATCAAAGAGGCTGTGGCAGGGACGGTCATCGGCACTGTGCTGAACATCATCCTGGAC
>JAEXWS010000096.1 GCA_023406225.1 Bacillota bacterium
GTGGTGATCCACGCCGCCGGTTTCCTCTTTTCAAGGGCGGGCGGAGGTGCTATCATAGAGGCAGTCGTTTTTTAAAAGGAGAAGGTCTCATGAACATCGCCGTCATGCCCGCGGAGCCCGCCGACGCGAAGCGGCTGGCCGAGGTATTCAACGCCAGCTTTTACAGCGACTATCTCCGGTACGGGGAGTGTCCGGGCTATCACAAAACGGAGGCGGACATCCTGGCCGGCATGCGCGCCCACGCATTTTACAAGCTTTTGGCGGACGGCGCGATCGTGGGCGCGGCCTCCGTCCACCAGGACGAGGCGGGGCGCTGCTTCCTGGGTGCCTTGTGCGTCGTCCCGGACTATGCAGACCGGAAAATCGGCCAGCGGGCCATGGCCGCGCTGGACGCGGCCTACCCAAACGCCAAGAGCTGGGCGCTGGAGACCCCGGCGGACAAGGTGGAAAACCTCTATTTTTACAGGAAGCTGGGCTTTCAGGTGACGAGAGAATACCAGGTGGGCCGGGTGCGCATCGCCCTTTTGGAGCGCGGCTGACCCCGCGCGCCGGTGGAAAGGAGCCGGAAACCGCCATGGACCGCATCATCCTGCACTGCGATCTGAACAGTTTTTACGCCTCGGTGGAGCTGCTGAGCCGCCCGGACCTTAAGGACACACCCACCGCCGTCTGCGGCGATCCCTCCTCCCGCCACGGGATCATCCTGGCGAAAAACGAGGCCGCCAAGCAATACGGCGTCCAGACGGCGGAAACCATCTGGCAGGCCAGGAAAAAATGCCCCGGCCTGGTGCTGCTGCCGCCCCATCACGCCCTGTACCGGGCCTATTCCCGCAAGGTCAACGCCATTTACGAGACATACACCGACCTGGTGGAGCCCTTCGGCATCGACGAGAGCTGGCTGGACGTCACCGGCACCGTCCATCTCTTCGGGGGGGATCCCCGTGCCCTGGCGGACGCGCTGCGGGCCCGGGTGAAACGGGAGCTGGGGCTGACCCTCTCCGTGGGCGTCAGCTTCAACAAGGTCTTTGCAAAGCTCGGCAGCGACTACAAAAAGCCCGACGCTACCACCGTCATCTCCCGGGAGAACTGGCGGGAGATGGTCTGGCCCCTGCCGGTGGGGGACCTTTTGTACGTGGGCGGCGCGGCCAGGAAGCTTTTGAAGCAGTACGGCGTGGAGACCATCGGAGCGCTGGCCGCCTGCCGGGCGGACATGCTGGAGACCCTCATGGGCAAGATGGGCGCGCAGCTCCATGGGTACGCCAACGGCCTGGACCGGGACGCGGTCCGCTCCCGGTACGAGCCGGAGGCGGTGCGGTCCGTGGGCAACGGCACCACCTTCCCCCAAAACCTCACCACCCGGGAGCAGGTCCACGGCGGCACGGCCATGCTGGCGGACGCCGTGGCCACCCGGCTGCGGCAGTGCGGCCTGTACGCCGGCGGGGTCCAGGTGACGGTCCGGGACCCGGAGTTCCGGGACCGCTCCCGCCAGACCCGGCTTCCCGCCCCCACCCATCTGATCCGGGAGCTGACCCGCGCCGCCGGGGCGCTGGTGGATGAGCTGTGGCGGCCCCCCGCCCCCGTCCGGGCCATCACGGTCACCGCCATCCACCTGGTCCCGGCGGAGGACGCCTATGAGCAGGTGGACCTGTTCGCGGCGGCCCCCCTGAAGCAGGAGAAACAGGAAAAGCTGGAGGCGGCCATGGACCGCATCCGCGGAAAATACGGCGCGGACGCCATCACCTTCGGCGCGTCCGTCCCGGAAAAAGAGGAGGACCCCGCGCCATGACCAGAAAAGAGGAAAAGCAGCGGCTCCGCGCCACGGTCCGCGCCCTGGAGCGGGGCCTGTCCGCCCGATACCGGAGCGCGTCCGACCGGGCCATCGCCGCCCGCCTGCTGGCCATGCCCGCCTATCAGGCCGCGGAGACGGTGTTCTGTTTCGCGGGCACGGTCCGGGAGATCGACACCCGCCCCATCCTGCTGGACGCGCTGGCGGCGGGAAAGACGCTGTGCGTCCCCCTGTGCACCGGGGCGGGACTGATGGAGCTGCGGCGCATCACGTCGACGGAGGAGCTGGTCCCGGGGGCCTACGGCATTTTGGAGCCCCCCGCGGACAGTCCGGCCCTGGATGCGGACGCGGTGGACTTCGCCGTGCTCCCCTGCCTGAGCTGCAACCGCCAGGGCCACCGGCTGGGCCGGGGCGGCGGGTATTACGACCGCTTTTTGTCCCGGTACCGGGGCGGGGCGGTGCTGCTGTGCCGGGAGAAGCTTTTGCGGGAGGAGATCCCCCTGGAGCCGCACGACTATCCGGTGCCCTGGGTGCTGACGGAACGGGCGCTGTACGAGGACGGGACCCCCGCCCGGCTGGGGTGAAAACGGCGCGGCGGCTGCGGGCCGTTCAGCGCACAGTTCCCGCCCTTGCGGGAGGCGCTTTCCGCAGCCTGCACGCCGCGGAGGTTTTCGACAAGCCGCGGCGGCTTTGTATGGAACTGTAAAAGGTCGACGGAACGGGCCGCATTTTTTTGTAAGGGGTACTACCTATTCTTTCTTGACAGCTCCAGGAAAGTTTGTTACTCTGAGAGAGGAACAGGGGCGACCCGCCGGACAAGTTCATAGACATCCCCGGATGAACGGCGCAGGGCTTTTTTAGGACTGCGCCGGGACGGAACTCTGGAGAGCAGCAATGCACCGAAGGGGCAAGCGGCCTGAAACGGGCCGGGAAACTCTCAGGTCACAGAACAGAGGCGTAAAAAAGTCTTTTTTGAGTCAAAAGGCGTTTTTATGCCCCTGTCTTTTTTTGACCTGATTTTTGATGGGAGGCGCATGTTATGGAAAAAAAGACCCCGCTGTACGCCGAGCACACGGCTTTGGGCGGCAAAATGGCCCCCTTCGGCGGCTATTGGATGCCGCTCCAGTATCCCGCCGGCGTCATCGCCGAGCACATGGCCGTGCGGCGGGCCGCCGGACTGTTCGACGTGTCCCACATGGCGGAGCTGACGGTGGAGGGCCCCGACGCGGTCAGAAACCTCCAGTGGCTGCTGACCGCGGACATCGCCGCCATGCACGACGGGCAGGTGAAGTACGCCATGCTGTGCAACGAGGGCGGCGGCATCGTGGACGATCTGGTGGTCTGCCGCCGGGACGCGGAGCGGTATCTTTTGGTGGTGAACGCCGGGAACCGGGAAAAGGACGCCGCCTGGGTGGCCTCCCGCCTCACCGGGGACGCGCGCTGCGCCGACGTCTCGGACCAAGTGGGCCAGCTCGCCCTCCAGGGCCCCGCCGCCGAAGCCATCTTAAGGCCCCTGTGCGGCGGCCTTCCCGAGGCTTACTACCACTTCACGGAAAACGTCCCCCTCCGCCTGCCGGACCGGGAGATCCGGGTCCTGGCCTCCCAGACCGGATACACCGGCGAGCGGGGCTATGAGCTTTACTGCGCGGCGGAGGACACGGCGGACCTCTGGAACGCGCTGCTGGCCGCCGGGGCGGACCGGGGGCTGCTCCCCTGCGGCCTGGGCGCCCGGGACACCCTGCGCCTGGAGGCGGGGATGCCCCTGTACGGCCACGAGATGGATGAGGACACCTCTCCCAGGGAGGCGGGGCTTCCCTGCAAGCTGGACGGCAAGGACTTTCTGGGGCGGAGCGCCCTCATCGCCCGGGGCGCGCCCGGGGTGAAGCGGGTGGGCCTCAGGGTCACCGGGCGGGGCATCGTCCGGGAGGGCTGCGCGCTCTATCTCCCCGGCGGGGAGCGTGTGGGCCGCGCCACCTCCGGCACCCACTGCCCATTCCTGGGCTTCGCGGCGGCCATGGGGTACGTGGACGCGGCCCGCGCCGTCCCCGGCGCGGCATTGGAGGCGGACGTCCGGGGCCGCCGGGTGGCCGTGGAGATCGTGCCTCTGCCCTTTTACAAGATCGAACGCTGAATCATTTATTTGAAAATAGGAGGACAAGATCATGTCGATTCCCGCCGAACTGAAATTCGCCCGGACCCATGAGTGGGTCAAACTGCTGGAGGACGGCTCCGCCCTGGTGGGCATTTCCGATTTTGCCCAGGAGCAATTGGGCGATCTGGTGTTCGTGAACCTGCCGATGACCGGGGATCCCGCCGTCTCCGGCGAGCCCCTTTGCGACGTGGAGTCCGTCAAGGCCGTGTCCGACATCATGAGCCCCGTCTCCGGCGTGGTGGCCGAGGTGAACGAGGCTCTGCTGGACGCGCCGGAGCTGCTGAACGAGGACCCCTACGGCGCGTGGATCGCCAGGCTCTCCCAGGCGGAGGTCCCCGCCGGGCTTCTCAGCGCCGACGAATACGAGGCCTTCCTCAAGGAGGTCTGACCATGGGAAGCTACGTTCCCAACGCCCCGGCCGTCCGGCGGGAGATGCTGGACGCCATCGGCGTGGAGACCATACGGGACCTCTACCGGGACGTGCCGGAGGAGATGTTCGTCCGGGAGCTAGATCTCCCCTCTGAAATGAGCGAGCTGGAGGTGCGCTCCGCCGTCTCCGCCATGGCGGAGAAAAACCGGGTGTTCCGGACCTGCCTCCGGGGCGCGGGGGCCTACCTCCACTATATCCCCGCCGTGGTGAAGTCCATCGTCTCCCGGGAGGAGCTGGTCACCGCCTACACCCCCTATCAAGCAGAGGTCAGCCAGGGCCTTTTGCAGTCCATCTTCGAGTACCAGACCATGATCTGCGAGCTGACGGGCATGGACGTGGCCAACGCCAGCGTGTACGACGGGGCCACGGCCGCCGCCGAGTCCATCGCCATGTGCGTGGACCGCAGGCGCACCAGGGCCTATGTCTCCGCAACCGTCCACCCCCAGGTGCTGAAGACCATGAGGACCTACTGCTTCGGCTCCGGCGTGGAGCTGCGGGTGGTCCCCGCCAGGGACGGCCGCACGGACCGGGAGGCCCTGGCCGCCGCCCTGGGGGACGACGCGGCCTGCTTCTATCTCCAGCAGCCCAACTATTTCGGCCTGCTGGAGGACGCGGAGGCCGTCGGCGCGGCGGTCCACGCCGCGGGGGCCAAATTCGTCATGGGCGTGAACCCCATCGCCTGCGCGCTGCTGAAGACCCCCGCGGACTGCGGGGCCGACATCGCCGTGGGCGAGGGCCAGCCCCTGGGACTGGACCTGGCCTTCGGCGGGCCGTACCTGGGGTTCATGGCCGCCTCGAAAAAACTCATGCGGCAGCTTCCCGGCCGTATCGTGGGCCGGACGGCGGACGCGGACGGAAACGTGGGCTACGTCCTGACCCTCACCGCCCGGGAGCAGCACATCCGCCGGGAAAAGGCCGGCAGCAACATCTGCTCCAACCAGGCGCTGTGCGCCCTCACCGCCGGGGTCTATCTGAGCGCCATGGGCGCGGAGGGCCTTGCCCGGGCCGCCCGCCTGTCCCTCTCCAAGGCCCACTATCTGGCGCAGCGGCTGGCGGAGGCGGGACTCCCCCGCCGGGACCCCGGCCCGTTTTTCCACGAGTTCGTCACCGCCTGCGGGCCCGAAACCGCCAAGGCCGTCGACTCGGCCCTGGCGGATGCGGGCATCCTGGGGGGCCTTCCCGTGGAGGGCGGCATGCTGTGGTGCGCCACGGAGGTCGTTTCCAGGGCGGAGCTGGACCGGGCCGCCGACATCGTGAAGGAGGTGCTGGCAGGATGAAGACCATTTTTGAGATCGGCGCGCCGGGCCAGCACATGGACCTGCTGCCTCATCACGACGTGCCGGAGGTTTCCCTCCCGGAGGAGCGGCGGACGCCGCCCCGCCTGCCCCACGTCAGCGAAAACGAGCTGACCCGCCACTATAAGCGCCTCTCGGACCGGGTCCACGGCGTGAACGACGGGTTTTATCCCCTGGGCTCCTGCACCATGAAGTACAACCCCAAAATCGACGAGGAGCTGGCGGCCCTGCCGGGCTTCACCCAGATCCATCCCCTTCAGGAGGAAAGCACCGTCCAGGGCTGCCTGGAGGTGCTGTACCGCCTGGAAAAGGCCCTCTGCGCCGTCACCGGCATGGACGGCGCGACGCTCCAGCCCGCGGCGGGGGCCCACGGCGAATTCACCGGGCTGCTGCTCATCAAGGCCTTCCACCGCGCCCGGGGCGACGGGGCCCGGACGAAGATCATCGTCCCCGACTCCGCCCACGGCACCAACCCCGCTTCCGCCCGGATGGCCGGGTTTGACGTGGTGAACATCCCCTCCGGGGCGGACGGATGCGTGGACCTGGCGGCCCTGCGGGGAGCGGCGGGGCCTGACACGGCGGGGCTGATGCTGACGAACCCCAACACCGTGGGCATCTTTGACAAAAACATTTTGGAGATCACCCGCATCGTCCACGACGCGGGCGGACTGAACTATTACGACGGGGCCAACCTCAACGCGGTGGCGGGCGTGGTCCGGCCCGGGGACATGGGCTTCGACGTGTGCCACCTGAACCTCCACAAGACCTTCGCCGCCCCCCACGGCGGCGGCGGGCCCGGCTCCGGCCCCGTGGGCTGCAAGGCGCCTCTGCTTCCCTTCCTGCCCGGCCCCCGGGTGGAGGAAGCGGACGGGGCATACCGCTTCACGGAGCCTCAGGCCTCCATCGGACGGGTCAAGAGCTTTTACGGCAACTTCACCGTGGCGGTGAAGGCCCTGGCCTATCTTTTGACATTGGGCCGGGAACGACTGCCCGAGGCGGCGGAGAACGCGGTGCTGGGCGCCAATTATATGATGTCGAGACTTGCCAAAACCTATGACATGGCTTACAATGGTCCGTGTATGCACGAGTTCGTCATGACGCTGGACCGGCTCCATAAGGAGACCGGCGTCTCCGCCATGGACGTGGCCAAGGGCCTGCTGGACCACGGCATCCATCCGCCCACCATGTACTTCCCCCTCATCGTCCGCGAGGCGCTGATGGTCGAGCCCACGGAGACGGAGAGCCGGGAGACCATGGACGCGGCGTGCGCCGTGTTCGAAGCCCTGTATGAAACCGCGCGAAAAGACCCCCAGGCGCTCCACGACGCGCCCCGCGCCGCCCCCGTCCGCCGTCTGGACGAGGTGGGGGCCGCCCGGAACCCCGTTCTGCGCCACGAATTTTAAAAACGAACATCGTTTCGAAGGAGGACCTCCCATGATTCAGGAAACCATGAACTTTCTCTCCCAGGCGGACCCCGAGGTCGGGGCTTCCATCCAGGAGGAGTTCGCCCGCCAGCGCCGCAACATCGAGCTGATCGCCTCTGAAAACATCGTTAGTCCCGCCGTCATGCTGGCCATGGGCACGTGCCTGACCAACAAGTACGCCGAGGGCTATCCCGGCAAGCGGTATTACGGCGGCTGCTACGCCGTGGACGTCACGGAGGAGATCGCCCGCCAGCGGGCCTGCCAGCTCTTTGGCTGCAACCACGCCAACGTCCAGGCCCACTCCGGCGCCAACGCCAACCTGGCGGCCTTCTTCGCCCTGGTCCAGCCCGGCGACACGGTGCTGGGCATGAACCTGGCCCACGGCGGCCACCTGAGCCACGGCAGCCCGGTGAACATCTCCGGCAAGTATTTCAACATCGTCCCCTACGGTCTGAACGACGAGACGGAGACGATCGACTACGACCAGCTGATGGAGGTGGCGAAGGCCTGCAAGCCCAAGCTCATCATCGCCGGCGCGTCCGCCTATCCCCGGACCATCGACTTCGCCAGGTTCCGGGAGGTGGCCGACGCCGTGGGGGCGTATTTGATGGTGGACATGGCCCACATCGCGGGCCTGGTGGCCGCCGGCTGCCATCCCTCCCCCATCCCCTACGCCGACGTGGTGACCAGCACCACCCACAAGACCCTGCGGGGCCCCCGGGGCGGCCTGATCCTCTGCAACGACGACGAGATCTACAAGAAGATCAACTCCGCCATCTTCCCGGGCACCCAGGGCGGCCCGCTGGAGCATATCATCGCCGCCAAGGCCGTGTGCTTCGGCGAGGCGCTGAAGCCGGAGTTCAAGACCTACGCCCAGCAGGTGGTGAAGAACGCCAAGGTCCTGGCCGACGAGCTGCAAAAGCAGGGCTTCCGCCTGGTCTCCGGCGGCACGGACAACCACCTGATGCTGGTGGACGTGCGAAACTTCCACATCACCGGCAAGGAGTTCGAGCACCGGCTGGACGAGGTGTATATCACCGTCAACAAGAACGCCATCCCCAACGACCCGGAAAAGCCCTTCGTCACCAGCGGCATCCGGGTGGGCACTCCCGCCGCCACCTCCCGGGGCTTCCGGGAGCCGGAGATGGTGGAGATCGCCAAATGGATGGGCATGGTGGCCCGGGACTTCGAGAACTCCGCGGACCAGGTCCGCGCCGAGGTCGGCGCCCTGTGCCAGCGCTTCCCCATTTACGAATAAAACGGAGAAAATCCGGCCGCCTTTAAAAAAGGCGGCCGGATCTTTTCAGACGCTGAGCTCGATCAGGCGGTGGATATCCCCCCTTTGAATGGCGGGCAGACAGGCCTTGAGCCGCTCGGGCGGCAGGTCCCACCAGGGATTCGCCTCCAGCTTTTGAATGGTCTCCCGGGTGAACCGGCTGCGAATGGGGCGCGCCGGAACGCCGCCGACGATCGTGTAGGGCGCCACGTCCTTCGTTACCACCGACCGGGTCCCGACGATGGCGCCATCGCCGATATGAACGCCGGAGAGGATGACCGCCTCGTATCCGATCCAAACGTCGCTGCCGATCACGATGTCCCCCTTGTTGTCCCAGGCTGCCGGGACCTCGGAAACCGGCGTGTCCCACGCCTCATAAAACAGCGGGAAGGGATAGGTGGACAGGGAGCGCAGGGTGTGGTTGGCGCTTGTAAAAAGGAACTTCGCCCCGCAGGCGATGGAGCAGAATTTCCCGATCATCAGGCGGTCGCCGTTGATGGGGTAATGATAGAGCACGTTGTTTTTCTCAAAATCCACCGGGTCCAGAACAAAGTCATTATACATCGTATATGCGCCGACGGAGATATTTGGATTATGCACGACCGCGTCCAGGTAAACGGTCTGCCGGTCGCCTGTACGGGGATAAACGGTTTTCGCCGGAATAGACAGCATAAAATTTCCTCATTTCTTAAATTTTTGTCGCTATTCCGGCTGTCACAATGCAGCGTTTCACCAGCCCGCCACCGTCCCTTCTATCTCATTCTATCTCAAATTGGAATCCCAAACCCCAGCCACAGGAGGTTCCGCACCGCGCAGTTGATGAGAAACAGCCCCACCAGCATGCCCGGCCAGCGGGGATCGTACCGCAGCGTCCAGCCGCGGCGGCCCCGCAGGCGCCACAGGGTCTGGGACGCCAGATACACCGTTCCCAGCGCCGCCAGGAGCGGCACCGCCGGGTGATAATAAAGCGCCCTGCCCACCTGTCCGCGGGCCAGCGCCGTCAGCGCCCGGGTCCCCCCGCAGCCGGGGCAGTAGACGTGCCAATGCTCCCAGATCCAGCAGCGGCCCACCGCGGGCGCCCCCAGCGCGTAACGCCAGACGAAAAACGCCAGCGCCAGCGCCGCCAGCACGGTCCAGGCGGCCGGATAGGCCTCCCGGTCCGTCATCGCTCTTCCCATCCCCGCGCCTCCTTTTTGAATAAAAAAGGAAAGACCGCGCGGCAGCGCGGCCTTCCAGTCCTCACTTCAGCAGCTTGATCTGCCCCAGCAGCGGCACTTCCTTCTCCTCGCCGTTGATGGCGGAGATGCAGCCCATCACCGCGCAGACGAAGCAGAAAATGCCCCACAGCCAGCCGATGCAGGGGATGAAACCCAGCAGTCCCGCCAGCCAGATGACCAGCGCCTGATTCAAGTGGAACTTCGCGCCTTCCCGGTCGCCCGCCACCAGTGCGATCAGCAGGCCGACCCAGGTGATATAGGCGACGATCCCGGTCGTTTTGGAATCCATTCCAACACCTCATTTCTTTTATGCAGGAATAGTGTACCACGCAGGCGCGCAAAATACAAGTCTCGACAAATCCTCCAGACGTGAAATTATGAAAAACAGCGTTTTACGCTGTTTTTCACGGCCTGCGGCCCCGCCGGGGCCATGCCTTGGATTTTAGGCGGCGGCCGGGACGGCTCCATGCCGCTTTTTATGGACCGCCATAGGCAGTCCATAAAAAAGAGACACACTCGTCGAGTGTGTCTCAGGTGTTGGCGCTACCTATCTTCCCGGGCCGTCGCCAGCCAAGTATTGTGGGCAGAAACGAGCTTAACTACCGTGTTCGGAATGGGAACGGGTGGA
>JAEXWS010000132.1 GCA_023406225.1 Bacillota bacterium
GCGTAAAGCCCTTTGCGCAGGCGGTCGGTAAACTCCACCAGATGGCGGCTGAGGGCCATGACCATAGTGGCGATATGGTCCGCCACCTCGGATCTGTTGTAGTCCGGACTGTTGCAGAGATAGATCCCGCGCCGGGAAACAGCGTCCACATCGATCTTGTCCAGACCGATGCCGTAGGTGGCGATGACCTTGCACTTCTGAAAGGAATTTATGACCTCTTCCGTCAGGAAGTTAAATTGATTCAGCACGGCGTCGGCATCGGCGCAGGCCGCCATGACTTCCTCCTTGCAGGTACAATTCGCATCGATCAGCTCCAAATCCGGCACACAGGCCAGCTCCCGCTTCTCCTGCTCAATGTCTGGAAAGATGTGGTCGCAGATGACTACTTTCATGTTTATCTACTCCTTTTCATTTAAGATTGCCCGGTGACCCGATAGGGCCGGAACTGGGGCGGACGCTTCTCGAAAAACGCCCGGTAGAGTTCACCGCTGTTGGGTGAGTCCAAAAATGCCCGTCCATGGGGTTTCCCCATAAGAAATTTTGCCAGAAGGTCGTTGCTGTCCACCTCGTTCATGTACCGCTTATAACCACAAAGCTCCTCCGGCGGGGCCGTCCGCAGCAGCTCCTCCGCCAGGTTCATCACCCGCCCTGTTAGCGCCTTGGCTGGCGCCAGCTCCAACACACCGCCGCAGCGATAGATCTCGTGGACCGGGATGGGTTTGCCGGTATAGGCGTAATACCTGGCCAGTCCCTTGGGCAGCAGCAACTCCAAAAATTCCACACAGCCGACGATGCCCGCTCGGATCTCCGGAGTCATGAAGCGGGCATCCTCCGCCGCGATAATGATGTCACAGGCTGCCACTGCCGCAAGTCCCGCACCGGCAACGATCCCCTGAGCCGCCGCCAGGGTAGGCTTGGAACAGTGATAGACAGCCGACAGCCCCTCCCCTACGATCCGATAATGCTCATCGATGCTCTCAGGCCGGATGGCCTGAAGTTCGGACATGTCGTGGCCCAGAGAAAAATTTTTTCCAGCGGCCCGCAGAACCACCACCGCCACGTCCTCCGCCTCGCCCAAAGCTGTGAATACCTGCCCTAATTCTTTGTAAACCGAATAGTTGAAGAGATTTCCGGGAGGACGGTCCAGCGTCACCACCGCAGTAAATCCTTTTCGTTCAACACACAGAGCGTTCATTATTGATTTCTCCTGCAAATCATCATATGTATTTTAAAAACATCATATTATTTAAATAGCAATTTTCAATAAAAGTTTTTTCTTTAACAATGTTTATCCGTTTATTACATATATTTTTCTTACTTTTTGTCAAAAATAGCAAAGAAAAACCCTTTACAAAATCATCTTTTCATCATATCATTTTAATGTAGTATGTTCTCAGCGCAAGTTTTCACCTTTTTCGGCTCATTAATATTTGTATTTTTTTGAAAACCCGATGTTTCTTGACTTTTCTCTTTAAATTTAGTACATTTTAGATATTCATATACTCGCTTTTATTAATCATTCCGTCTTCCCGTCATCAGCGCCAATTTAAAATATGTAACGTTTAGGAAGTATGCATATGAGTTCTCCCAATCCAACCTCCCGCGCGGACCTGGCCGCCGCGCAAATCATCGATCTGATTCGAGAAAAGAACCTGCAGCCCGGCGACCGGCTCCCCAACGAACAAGAGCTTGCTGTTTCACTGGATGTGGGCCGTAGTACCCTGCGGGAAGCCATCAGACGACTGGCCACCCGCAACATCCTGGTGGTACGTCAAGGATCAGGCACCTATGTATCCGACCAAATGGGCGTTCCGGAGGATCCGCTGGGTCTTACTTTTATTGAGAAGGGACCCAAACTCGCTAAAGACTTGGTGGAGTTACGTCTGATGATCGAACCCGAGATGGCCGCTGCTGCCGCGGAGCACATCACGGCGGATCAAAAGAAAGAACTAACCATTCGCTGCAACAATCTTGAGCAAAAGCTCCGTGCCGGAGATGCCTATATCCATGAGGATGCATTATTCCACTGCTATATAGCCGAATGCGCGGGAAACAGCGTCCTGCAAAACCTGATGCCTACCATCATTACCGCCGTCAGCATCTCCATCAAAGAGTCGGGAGACGGTTTCCGTGCCCGCTCCAGCTACGAGCACCGTTGCATTGCAGACGCCATTTGCCGGCGGGACATTTCTGGTGCGCGCTACGCTATGATCACCCACTTAAACGTGACCCGCGATTATTTCGCCCAGCGGGAATACCTTTTGAAAATGGTTTGGAACGACTGACCTCCCGCCCGCATTTATAAAGGCGCGTCCCGTTTTGGGACGCGCCTTTGTGTTCACCATATATCACGTATTATCCCGGCTGATGGGCTCCCGGACGAAGAGCCGCCGCAGCGCGGTGGCGTTGAAGGGGATCAGGGGATACAGATAGCCCCGGCCCGCGATGGGCTTGGTGGTGGCCAACAGGATCAAAATGCCCGCCGTGCCCACGAGGAAGCCCCACACGTCAAAGGCCGCCGTGGCCAGCAGCAGCGCCACCCGCAGCAGCTTGAAGGCGTAGCCCATCTCATAGCTGGGCTGGGCGAATCCCGCCACGGACACGAACGCCATATACACCAGCACCTCCGGCCCCAGCCAGCCCGCCTGGACGGCGAAATCGCCCAGGATCAGCGCCCCCAGCATGGAGAAGGAGTTGGAGAGGGAGTCTGGCGTATTCAGCGACGCCAGCTTTAAAACATCGATCAAAAACTCTACCACCAGAAGCTGCCAGAGCAGACCCAGGGCCGCCGGCTCCGGCGAGGAGAGGAAATCCAGCCAGTCCGGCAGGCGGCCCGGCTCGCTGACCATCAGGTACCACAGGGGCGTGATGAGCAGGGAGATCAGGAACACCACCACCCGCAGCAGCCGGAGATAAGTGCCGATGATGGGCGGGAAATAAAACTCGTTGGCCTCCTGGGTAAAGTCGAAAAAGGCCGTGGGCAGGATCATGACGGAGGGCGACGTGTCCACCATCAAAATGATGCTGCCCTCCATGACGCAGGCGGCGGCGGTGTCCGGCCGCTCGGTGTAGCGCACCTTGGGGAAGGGATTGTACCACTGCTTGGGCACGATGGACTCCGCCACGCTCTCCTGCCCCATGGACAGGGACTTGGCCTCGATGGCCTTCAGCTTCCGCCGGAGCTGCTCCAGCACCTTCGGGTCCGCCTTGTCGTCCAGATAGCAAAGCACCACGTCCGTATGGGAGCGGCTGCCCACCTTGTGGCCCTCCATGGTAAGATGGGGGTCCCGGATGCGGCGGCGCAGCAGGGCCATGTTGGGCACCACCGCCTCGATGAAGCCGTCGTGGGCCCCCCGGAGGACCTTGCCGTCCGGCGGCTCCTGGACGCTGCGGCCCGGATAGTCCTTGGCGTCCATCAGCGCCCCGCCCTGGAGCCCCTCCATCAAAAGCAGGGTCTTGCCCAGCAGTACGTCGGTGGCGATGGCCCGGCGGTCGAAGCTGACGTTGGTCTCCGAGAAGGAGATGAACCGGTCCGCGAAGGCCTGCATCTCCGTGAGCCCCGCCACCTCCTCCGCCGCCAGGGACAGCCAGAACGCCCCCATTCGCTCCAGGATGGCGTCCCGGCCGTAGCCGTCGATGACCCAGATGCGCGCCCGCCGTCCGCCGATGGAAAAGTCCCGGGTCACCAGATCGCAGCTCCGCCCCACGCCCAGCGTGGTATCGAACCACTGCACGTTTTCCTGGAAATTGGTCGATAATCTCTCCATATTCCACCTCCGTAAGTGCTTTGTAGTATGCGCACCGGAAGGTTTTGTATTCCGCGCGGCCTGTTTTTTCCGCAAAAAAACCGGCCCCCGCGGGGGCCGGTCCTTCTCAAGATCCACTTACGCCGTCTGCGCCCGGAGCCGCGCCTCCCACTCCAGGCCAAACGCCCGGAACGCCCGGCCGATCAGCGCCTGGCCCGCGACGTTGGGATGGGTCCCGTCCTCACAGAGCAGCTCTCCGATGTGCCCGTGGGCCAGAAAGGCCCCCCGCACGTCCACCAGCTCCGCGCCCTCCTCCCGGGCGATCTGCTCCACCGTCCGGGAATACCGCTCCTGGTGGGCGTAGATGTTGCAAAGGCCGCCCAGCCACCGGCGCACCGCGTCCTGGTCCAGGTCCCTGCACCACCACTGGAAAAAACGCTCCGGCTCCAGCGGGGGCAGCGTGGCCAGAATGGGCACCACGCCCCGGTCCAGCAGCCGCCGCACCATGCCCCGGTACCGCTCCGAGAACTCCGCCAGGGGCACACGGGGCTGGTGGAGGCCCTGGGGATCGGCGGCGATGGCCGCCCAATCCTGGTCGCAGTCGTTGCCGCCGAAGTCCATCACCACCGCGTCGCAGGTCGCGCCCCGGTCCAGCAGCCGCTCCAGCAGCCTCCCGCCCTTCACGCAGGTCGCCCCGAAATGGGACTGGTTCCGCACGCGAAGGCCGAACGCCCGCTCCAGCTCCGGGATGCCGATGTGATTGCTGGTAATATATCGTTTCGTCTCCGGGTCCACCTGGATCCCCTTGAATATAGAATCCCCCAGGACCTGGATCTCCGTCAGGCGCTTCATGGCAAAACCTCCAAACCGCATCATCTAGTTTTTAATACTATATTATACGGTTTATCCAGTCTTGTCAAGCGGTCCTCACAAAAATTTCGGCACCAGCACCCCGGCCGTCTCCGCCGTCAGCTCGAAGGACGGCCCGTCCAGGCGGCAGACGGCCTCCCCGGGCCACAGGGCCAGAAAGTCCTCCACGCCGCCTACCTCGGGCAGTCCGTAAGGCGCGTGGCGGTAGTGCATGGGCACCACGCACCTTGCGCCGATCCTGCCGCACACCGCCCTGGCCCCGGCGGCGTCCAGGGTATACACCCCGCCCACCGGAACCAGCGCCGCGTCCACGGGCCCGATCTCCGCCAGCTGCTCCTCCGTCAAAGGGTGGCCCAGGTCCCCCAGGTGGACCACGGACACGCCCCCGGCGGTGAATATGCGGACGGTGTTGGGCCCCCGGAGCGCGCCGCCCTGGCCGTCGTGGAACGTCTCCACCTCCCGCAGGGAAAAGGGGCTCTCCCTGCCGGGCAGCAGCGTCACGCCGTCCAGATAGTCATGATCGAAATGCCGGTGGCTGCAAACCGCCTCGTGGGCCTGCGTCCGAAGCTCCGGGTAGCCTTCCACCCCCGCATAGGGGTCGGTCACGATGCGGTATCCGTCCTGTTCCAGCAGGAAGCAGGCATGTCCCAGCCAGGTGAGTCTCATGTAAATTCCTCCTTTATACGGCAAAGAAAGAGGCGGGCGTCCCGCCTCTTTCCTTAGTATAGACCCATCACAGGGGCTTGTCATCCGGTTTTTTCGGGCCGCCGCGCCGCCGCTTCCGCAGCCAGCAGACCAGGACCGCCGCCGCGGCCGCAGCCAGCAGCACGAACACCCAGCCGTAGGCCAGGGCCACCGCCAAGCCCTCCAGGACGTTCACGAACCCGCGCCAGCCGGAGGAGAAGGCCGCGCCCATCCGGCTGAGAAAGCCGGTGGCCGGCTCCTCGGTGTTGGAGAGCTTATAGACCTCGTCGATGGAGAGATACACCGTGGCGTAATCCACCAGGGCGTCGTACTGCCGCAGCTCGCCGGAGAGGGATTCGATGGCCTGCTCCGTCTCGGAGATGGCGGACTCGATGGTGATGATGTCCTCCATGCTCTCCGCCCGGCTCAGCAGCTCCTGGAGCCTGTCCAGCTTCGTCTGCTGGGTCTTCAGCCGCCCCGCCGTGTCGTAATAGACGGTGGAGATATTCTGAACGTCCTCGTTTTTCCATGTCACATGGCACAGCTCCCCCGCCTCAGAGAAGAAGCGGCCGTACTGCGCCGACGGGACCCGCACCGTATAGTTGGCCCGCCGGTAGCCGGACCCCCGGTTGCTGACGCTGCTGGACTCCATATAGCCGCCGCAATCGTCCACCAGGGCGCGCAGGCTCTCCAGCACGCCGTCAAAGGCGGTGGTCTCCATCTCCAGGCTGCCGGTGTAGATCAGCTTGGCGGTTTGCAGCATGTCCGGTCGCGGCTGCGCCGTCCCGGCGGATTCCGCCGCAGCGTCCTCCTGTCCGAAATCGCCGCCCGCCGGCTCGGCGGGCGAGGACGCCGCGCCGTTTGCGGAAGCCGCCGTCTTGTCCCCTCCGGCGGAGCCGCAGCCGCACAGGGCGGTCAGCGCCAGAAGAAAAACCAAACTCCATGCCAACAGGTTCCGTTTCATATGCCATCCTCCTTTTTCACCGCGCTTCCAATCGTGGCTGTTACCTATATAGACGACGGCATCCGGAAAAAGTTGCAGGCAGGGCCGGATATTTCCAGACCGCCAGTCGTCCAGCGGCGTTTTTCATTGACTGGCCCGCCGCTCCATGGTATAATCCTCTCGTCCGCGGGAAGACTGCTCTGACCGCCGACCCACCACCGACCCTGACGCTCTGACCGGCGAGGACACGCTCCGAGCCATAAGGCGGGGAAACCGGCGCGGGAGACCCCCGCGTCTTGTCATGCGTTTGCATGGCCCCCTCGGCCGGAGCGGCGGAGGGGGCCGTTTTTGCTTGAAGGGAGCGATTTCGATGGAGACCCGCGTGGCCGTGCTGGCCGTCATCGTCCGGGAGGGCGCCGCCGTGGCGGCGCTGAACGACCTTTTGCACCAGTACAGCCAACACATCATCGGCCGCATGGGCGTGCCTTACCACCAGCGGGGCGTCAGCATCATCAGCGTGGCTGTGGACGCCCCCGGGCCCGTGATCTCCGCCCTGTCCGGAAAGATCGGACGGCTGCCGGGCATCACCGCCAAGACCGTGTACGCGCCGGAGGAGGCGCTGCAAACGCCAAACCAATGAACCAATGATATTTTGGGAGGAAGAGACATGGATCGGATAAAAAAGCACTTTGCGCTGGCGCTGGCGCTGATCATGACCCTGACCCTGGCCGCCTGCGGGCAGGGAGACGGGGCCGCTCAAAAGCCGGAGGACGCGGAGGCCGAGACGCCGGTGACCGCCCGGATCGCCGCGCTGAAGGGACCCACCGCCATGGGCCTTGTAAAGCTGATGGAGGACGACCCCCAGTCCGCCGCCGGGCCGCTCTACGCGTTCACCCTGGCCGCCTCCGCCGACGAGGTGACCCCCGCCCTCATCAAGGGCGATCTGGATATGGCCTGCGTGCCCGCCAACCTGGCGGCGGTGCTGTATCAAAAAACCGAGGGGGAGATCGTCACTCTGGCGGTCAACACCCTGGGCGTGCTCTACATCGTGGAAAACGGCAACGCCGTCCAGTCCATGGAGGACCTGCGGGGCACCACCATCGCGGCGGCGGGCAAGGGCTCCACGCCGGAATACGCCCTGCGGTACCTGCTGCGTGAAAACGGCCTGGACCCGGACGCGGACGTGGTCATCGACTGGAAGAGCGAGCACAGCGAGTGCGTCTCCGCCCTGGCCTCCGGCGCGGCCACCATCGCCCTTTTGCCCCAGCCCTTCGTCACCGTGGCCCAGTCCAAGCTGACGGGCCTGCGGACGGCCCTGGACCTGACGGAGGAATGGGATGCGCTGGACAACGGCTCCGCCCTGCTCACCGGCGTCGTGGCGGTCCGAAGGTCCTTTGTGGAGGAGCACCCGGCGGCCGCCGCCCAATTCCTGGAGGACTACGCCGCCTCCGTGGCCTGGGTGAACGCCAACACCGGCGGCGCGGCGGCCCTCGTCGGGTCGTACGGCATCGTGGACGCGGCGGTGGCGGAAAAAGCCCTGCCCCACTGCAACATCGTTTGTATCACCGGCGGGGAGATGAAGGACATGCTGTCCGGCTATTTGGAGGTGCTCTATGACGCGGCGGCGGGATCCGTGGGCGGCAAACTGCCCGGAGACGACTTCTACTACGGGGCGTAAGGGCGGCGTCCGCCTCTGGGCCGCGGCGTTCTGGCTGGCGGTGTGGCAGCTCGCCGCCATGGTCCTCGCCGCGGTCTATCCCCACGGGGGCCTGCTGCTGGCCTCCCCGTGGGAGGCGGCGCTGCGGCTGGGGGCCCTGGCCCTGACCGCCCCCTTCTGGGCGGCGGTGGGGCGCTCCGCCCTGCGCATCCTGGGGGGCTTTCTGCTCTCCTGCGCCCTGGCCGCGGTCCTGGCGGCCCTGGCGGCCTGGCGCGGCTGGGTCCGGGAGCTGCTGGCCCCCCTGGTGGCGGCGGCGAAGGCGGTGCCGGTGGTGTCCTTCATCATTCTGGCCCTGGTGTGGCTGGACGCGGCCTCCCTGCCCCTGTTCATCTCCGCTTTGATGGTGTTTCCCCCGGTGTATCTGAACGTTTTGACCGGCATCGCCCAGGCGGACCGCTCCCTGCTGGAGATGGCCCGGGTGTACCGCGTCCCCTTCCGGCGGACCTTCCGGGGCATCTGGCTGCCCCAGGTGCTGCCCCATTTCCGCTCCGCCGTGTCCCTGGCCCTGGGCCTTTGCTGGAAGGCCGGAGTGGCGGCGGAGGTCATCGGCCTGCCCGCCGGCACCATCGGAGAGCGGCTGTACACCGCCAAGGTCTACTTCCTGACCCCGGACCTCTTCGCCTGGACGGCGGTCCTGGTGGCGGCGGCGGCGGTGTTCGAGCGGCTGTTCCTGGGGGGCGTGGACCTGCTGGCGCGAAAGGCGGGGTGCTGATGGAGATCGTGGTGCGAAACCTCTGTAAAGCCTACGGCGGTCAAGCGGTGCTCAAAAACGTCTCCTTCACCGCCGGACCGGGCGTCACCTGCGTCATGGCCCCCTCCGGGGCCGGAAAAACCACGCTGCTGCGCATCCTGCTGGGCCTGGAGCGGCCCGACGGCGGCACGGTGGAGGGCCTTTCCGGCAGGCGGATGAGCGCCGTGTTCCAGGAGGACCGGCTGCTGGAGCATCTGAGCGCCCCGGAGAACCTCCGGTTCGCGCTGGGGAGCGGATACGACGCGGACGCGGCCCGGACCCTGCTTGCAAAGCTGGGACTGGCGGACAGCGAAAACACGAAGCCCGTCCGGGAGTGGTCCGGGGGGATGCGGCGGCGGCTGGCCCTGGCCCGGGCCCTGCTGTCCTCCTGGGACGCGCTGGCCCTGGACGAGCCGTTTACGGGACTGGACGAGGAGAACCGGGCCAAGGCCCTGGCCTGCGTCCGCCGGGCGGCGGAGCGGCCCGTCCTGCTGGTGACGCACGACCGGCGGGACGCGGAGGGCCTGAACGCCAAGCTCGTGACGCTTTAAAGAAAAGGCCGCGCCGTTTGAAACGGCGCGGCCTTTTCCGCACACGGCGGCCCATGCAAGTCAATCGAGCGCATCGATCAGTTCCTGGACCTCCTTAAAAAACCGCGACAGGTGAAACCCGTCGGCAACGGCATGGTGGATATTCATCGTCAGCGGCATGAGGACCCTGCCCCCCTCCGCTTCATATTTCCCCCAAGTCACCACAGGGGCAAGGAAACGGCCGTCATCGAACACATGAAGGTCAAAATGCCTGTACTTGACCCACGGCAGACAGGAGACGTCAAAGAAATTGGGCGGCTGGTTTTCCACGATGGCGCGAACGTCCTTGTAGCGCGCCCGGTCCGCGAGAAATCTTGCGTGGAACGCGGGCAGATCGCCGGTATATTCCGTCACCAGTTTTACGAAAGTCTCGTCCTCCTTGTGAAAATCGACGTAGGAGGGGGAAACGTACTCCCAGCGGATCAGATCCCCCTCGCCGTCCCAGCCGTATTTGAACTCGTCATGGGCGTTGACGACCTTCGACACCGCCCACAGCATGCAGGGGTAAAATTTCAGTCCGGTCTTCCCCGTGTATTCGATCAGCCGCGCCACGTCGATATCCACGGTCAAACTCATGACGATGCGCATGTTGTCCATGTAAAACCTGAACAGGTCCCCTCTCTCCCATTCGTTCAAATCAACTTTCGTCTTCATCCCGGCTCCTTTCACGGCGCTTTCTTTATTTGGATCATAACACGGCGCGGCTCATTTCTCAATCCCCGTCCGTTTTCCCGCCCCGTTCCCCCGGCGGTCTGCCAGGATCCGCGGTTTTTGTGAAAACTTCCGAAAAACAATTGGCGCGGTCCGTAGATTTCCCGAAAAAACTATGGTATAATCGGTCTCATCTTGCAAAAAGGCCGACCTCTCCCGGTCGGGACAAGCCGGTCCAAGGGACCGCAAGGAGGATCGACATGATCAAAATCACCACCGACTCGACCTGCGACCTGCCCGCCGGGCTGCTGGCGCGGTACGATATCGACGTATTCCCCCTGGGCATCGTGAAAGCCGGACGGCTCTACAGGGACGGCGTGGACATCCACACGGCGGATATCGCCGCCCACGTGGACGCCGGCGGGGAGATCACCACCACCAACGCCGTGAACATCGCCGACTATGAGGACCGCTTCCGCCGCCTGATGGAGCGGTACGACGCCGTGATCCACATCAACATCGGCTTGGGCTTTTCCTGCTGCCACCAGAACGCGAAGCTGGCCGCGGAGGAGGTGCCGGAGGTGTACGTGGTGGACTCCGGCAACCTGACCGTGGGCCACGGGATGCTGGTGCTGGCCGCCGCCGAGGCCGCCGGGGCGGGAAGCTCCGTGGCGGAGATCCTGGACCTGCTGGAAGACATGATCCCCCGGGTGGAGACCAGCTTCGTCCTGGACCGGCTGGACTATATGAAAAAGGGCGGGCGCTGCTCCGCCGTCACCGCCCTGGGGGCGAATCTTTTGAAGCTGCACCCCTGCGTGGAGGTGCTCTCCGGGAAGATGTCCGTGACGAAGAAGTACCGGGGCTCCATGGAAAAGGTCCTGGCGGAATACGTCCGGGAGCGCCTGGAGGGCCGGGAGGACATCGATACCCGGCGGGTGTTCCTGGTGGACACCTGCCGGACGCCGGGACTGCGGGAGGCCGCCCGCCAGGCGCTGGAGGGCCGCTTCGGGGAGATCATCGAAAGCCAGGCGGGCTGCACGATCTTCTGCCACTGCGGGCCGGACACCCTGGGCATCATTTTTCTGCGGAAATAAAAGCGGCGGAAAACGCCGTTTTCCCCGTCCATGCCGGCGGCATAGGCGGACTTTCCCGCTTTTCGCGTCCAAATCAAAAAAAGACTGGCCGAAGGCCAGTCTTTTTTCTGCACGGAGCTTATTTCGCGGCGATGGCCTCGATCTCGCAGAGGACGGCCTTGGGCAGGTCCTTCACGGCCACGCAGCTGCGGGCGGGCTTGGTGGTGAAATACTTGGCGTACACCTCGTTGAAGGCGGCGAAGTCGCCCATGTCCGCCAGGAAGCAGGTGGTCTTCACCACGTTCTCCAGACCGGCGCCGGCGGCCTCCAGGATGGCGCCCACGTTCTTGCAGCTCTGCTCGGCCTGGGCGGCGATGCCGGAGGGGATCTCACCGGGGGCGGGGTCCACGGGGATCTGGCCGGAGGTGAAGATCATATCGCCCACGACCCAGCCCTGGGAATAGGGGCCGATGGCGCCGGGGGCGTTGGTGGTGGCGATCACTTTCTTGTCCATTGGAAGAGTCCTCCTCAAATACAAATTGATGGTTTTATCATATCACAGGCGGACAAAATGTCAATGCGCCCGCTTGTGAAAAAAGCGCAAACGTGGTATCATTTTCTTTGATATAAAACGAAGACGCGGGGCGGGGCCCCGGAAGGAGCATGCAATTTGGAGCTTTTTGACCAGATCCTGACCGAAGACAGCTACAGCCGCAAAGAAGAGCTGGTCTTTGCGGACTGCGACCGCAACAAGCGGGCCAGAGTCGCGGGGCTTTTGAGCAAGGCCGCCGCTTTCGCCGGATACGATTACGACGCCCGCGGGCTGACCCATGAAAAACTTTATGCCATGCGGGAGGTGTTCCTTCTCTCCCGCATGGCTCTGCACATCCACCACTGCCCCCGGGCCAGGGACGTTCTGACCGTCACCACCTGGGAAAACGGCGCCAAGGGCGCGCACTTGCAACGGGTCTACGAGATGGCGGACCAGACGGGGCGGCTGTGCGTGTCCGCCAAGAGCGACTGGGTCCTGGTGGACCCGGAGAACCGGAAGATCCTGCGCCCCGCCTCCTTCACGGCCAAAAAGCTGGGCCGCTGCCCCAAGGAGATCGACTGTCCCGACCCCCGGAAGGTCGTTTTGCCCAGGGAGGGCCTGGAGGAGCTGGGGAGCCGCCGGGTGGTCTGGTCGGACCTGGACGGCAACGGGCACCTGTACAGCGGGCGGTACGGGGACATCGTGTGGGATTTTCTCCCCCCGGACCTGCAGGACCGCACGCCCCGGACCTTCTTCATCAACTACAGCAAGGAGGCCACCCTGGGCCAGACCCTGCATCTGGCGGGGATGCGGGAGGAGCACGGTTACCGCATGGAGGGCATGGGGCCGGACGGGGTCTGTTTTACCGCCGAATGCGGGTTTTGAGGCGAAAAGCGCGGCTTTTGCCGCGCTTTTTTGCAGTCTTTAAAAGGCCCCCCTCCAACGGAGGGGGGCCTTTTTTCAGTTCTCAGTACCCGTAGATCATGGAGCGGCTGATCTCCGCCAGGGAATGGGCGCCGCACATGGCCATGGTGTCGGCCAGCTCGGCCTTCAGCTTCTCCGTGTAGGCCTTCACGCCCTCGGCGCCGGAGCCGTAGACCATGTTCACGAAGGGACGGCCGATAAGCACCGCGTCCGCGCCCAGGGCCAGGGCCTTGAACACGTCCATGCCCGTGCGGATGCCGCCGTCCACCAGGATGGTCATCCTGCCGCCCACCGCGTCCGCGATGGCGGGCAGGACCTCGGCGGTGGAGGGGCACTGGTCCAGCACCCGGCCGCCGTGGTTGGACACCACGATGCCCTTCGCCCCGGCGTCCAGCGCCTTTTTCGCCCCGGCCACGGTCATGATGCCCTTGAGGATGAAGGGCTTCTCCGCCCAGGCCGCGATCTGCCGGAGCTCCTCTACGGTCTTGCTGCCCGCGGGAGGCTGCATGTTCTTCAGGAAGGGCAGGCCCGCCGCGTCGATGTCCATGGCGATGGCGAAGGGATCGGCGGCTCTCACCAGCTCCATCTTCTCCCGGACCAGCTCCATGTTCCAGGGCTTCACGGTGGGCACGCCGCAGCCGCCGTTCTTCTTCAAAACAGCCGCCGCGCCCTCCATCACGGCGGGGTCCGTGCCGTCGCCGGTGAAGGCGGCGATGCCCGCCGCGGCGCAGGCCGCCACCAGGATCTCGTTATAGGCCAGGTCGCCGTACAGGTCGCCGTAATGCAGGGTCAGCGCGCCGACGGGGGCGGCGAACACAGGCAGGTCCACAGTCTTGCCGAAAAAGTCAAAGGACGTGTCCACGGGCTTGTTCTCCCCGATGGTGTCCATATTGACGCAAAGCTCCTGCCACTTCTGGTAGTTGCGGATGAAGCCGGTGCCGATGCCCTTGGCGCCGGGGCCGGGGACCTGGTTTTTGCACGCCAGGCCGTTGCAGACCGGGCACGCCTTGCAGTACGGGCCCATCTTCCCCCGCGCGGACTCCAGTGCTTCCTGATAGGTCATATGTATTCCCTCCGAAATTCGTAATTTTCTCCACAGACCGGATCCAGATCGATCCAGCTACATTGTAACGCGGACCGGGAAAAAAGGCAACCGCCGCCGCCAATTTCTCTCAGCACCGGCCGAAGGCCGCCGTCAGCGCCTGGATCTCCCGTCCAAGGTCCGCCCCGGGCCGCTCCGCCATCCGCCAGCGCCAGTTGCCCTCCGCCACGCCGGGGACGTTCATCCGGGCCTCTCCCCCAAGGCCCAGATAGTCCTGCATCTGGGCCACGAACAGCTCCGCCACGCTCCCCTGGCCGCACCGCAGGACGGCTCTGCGCACCGCCTCCGGCTCCTCCGCCCCCAGATAGGTCTGGGCGAAGGCCCGCTCCTCCGCCCCGGCGGAGGCGTACCAGCCCAGCACCGTGTCGTTGTCGTGGGTCCCGGTGTAGCAGAGGGCGTTTTCCGGGCAGTTGTGGGGAAGATAGGCGTTTTCCGGGTCGGAGAAGGCAAACTCCAGTACCCGCATCCCCGGCATCCGGGAATCCTTCAGGAGCTGAACGACATCCGGGGCCTGGAGGCCCAGGTCCTCCGCCAGGAACTCCGTGCCGGAAAACCAGGAGGTGAGAACG
>JAEXWS010000088.1 GCA_023406225.1 Bacillota bacterium
GAGGTGGGGGTGGGCCGGGGGGCGCTGCTGCGCCTTTCCGGGCTGACGGTCTCCTACGTGCCCCAGGACACCTCCTGCCTGCGGGGGTCCCTGCGGGAGTACGTCCGGGCCTGCGGGGCGGACGAGCCCACGCTGCTGGCCATTCTGCGCAAGCTGGGCTTTCCCCGGGAGCAGTTCGGGCGGGACATGGCGGACTGGTCCGCGGGACAGAAAAAACAGGCGCTGCTGGCACGGAGCCTGTGCCAGAGCGCCCATGTGTACGTGTGGGACGAGCCGCTGAACTACCTGGACGTGTGGTCCCGGATGCAGGTGGAGGCGCTGGTGCTGGAGGCGCGGCCCACCATGCTCTTCGTGGAGCACGACGCCGCCTTCCGCCAGAGGATCGCCACCCGGACCGTGACCCTCACGTAGAGGCGCCCGCCCGGCCCCATTTGGCGGAGAGCAGCATCCCCGCCAGCACGAGCGCCGCCCCCAGCAGGCCCCGGGGACCCAGCGTCTCGTGGAGGAAGAGCCGCCCCAAAAGGGCGGCGGTCAGGGGGTTCAGGGCGCAGAACATCCCCGCCCGGTCGGCGGTGGTGCCCCGCTGGGCCATGGGCTGGAAGGTGGAGCCGAAGGCGCTGCACACCAGGGAGAGGGCCAGGACCAGCCCCCACTCCCTGCCCGTGGCGGGCAGGCGGGGCGACTCCAGCAGGAATGCCGCCGCCAGGCTGAACAGGCCCACGAAGCCCACCTGGACGATGCCCATGGTCAAAGGCTCCGCCTGGTGGGAAAAGCGGTCCGTCGTCAGGATGGCCGCGGCGTACAACACCGCCGCCAGCAGGCACCAGACCTCGCCGCCCCGCCAGCCGGGCACGCCGTTTCGGAAGGTCAAAAGACCGATGCCCAGCAGCGTCACCCCCGCGCCGGCCAGCACGGCGGGCCTGGGCGGGCGGCGGCGGAGCCCCGCGTCCATCAGCGGCACGAACACCACGGCGGTATTTTCCAGGAAGGAGGTGGTGGCGGAGTCCGTGAGCCGCAGGCCCGTCAGCTCCGCCGAGAGGGTCAGGAAGAACAGCGCGCCCAAAACCGCCCCCCGCCGGAGGACCGGACGGGTCACCGTTCGCAGCCTCCTCCAAAACAGGGCGGCCAGCAGGAAAAAGGCGGGCAGGAACCGCAGCGCCAGCAGGTTGAAGGGCCCCATGGTCTCCATGCCCGTTTTCGTGAACAGATAAGAGGTGCTGCGGGCGACGACGACCCCCGCCAGCAGCCATTCGGCGCGGCGGCGGTCCAGCCCCGCGGGAGATCCCGTGTTCATCCAAATGCCTTCTTTCGTTCCTGCCGGCGGCCGCGCGATGCATAAAGCGCGCGGGACGGCGTTTTTGTCAAAAGAGCCTCTTTTCGTCTGAGAGGTCGATGCCCAGCTCCCTGGCCGCCCGGGCCTGCTGGAATGGATTGATTTTTTCCACCGTGCCGCCGCGCCTGAACAGGGATCCGGTGTTTTTGAACCAGAACGTCACGTTTGCCGCCGCGCATTGCTCACGGATGGCGCGCACCCACGCATAGTCGCAGACCCGGGCGTCCCGCCCCGTCTCGCCGCCCACGGTGACGTGGTCCACCCCGGGAAGGTACGCCGTCAGGTCGATGGCCTCCAAAAGCGGCGCGCAGGCGATGAAGCGCCGCTTGACGGGGAAGGACAGGAACAGCGGAAGCCGCTGGTCGGCCAATGCCTGGGTCTCCACCGTGCATCCCAGATGCACGTTGTCATACCCCGCGCCCCAGTCGGAGGGGAGGGAGACGGGAAAGCGCTCGATCCGCTTCGTCAGGATCAGAAAGTCGATGTCCCTCCGCTCCCTTATGAACGCCCAGGCCTCTTTGCGCCACTCGTCCGCCTCGGGAAGAAAAAAGTCCGTTGCAAAGCAGGTGGCCAGAATTTTGTCCCCCTTGATCCTGTATGCGCCCTTGGCGTTTTTTTGGACCGGCCAATCGAATTTGTCCGTTTTTTCGATCGTGTTTTGGCCGTACCGCTTGGCGTGGGGGCCATAAAAGTAGCAGTTTGCGCAGCCGTCGCTGATGGGACGGCAGCCTGTCCACGGTTCCCAGTTCACAGCATCCTCCTTATCCGCCGCCCATCCGCACAAAGCGGCAGCCACAGGTCTCGTGGCTGCCGCTTTGGCGTGGGCGGTCCCGCTCAGTGATCGAATTTGTCGATGGTGACGCGCTCGCAGTATTGGGCCTTCAGCGCCTGGAGCCTGGCGAACATCTCCGTCTGGCAGTGGGCCTGCTGGAGGGCCGGGTCCGTCCAGGTCTCCACCAGCAGAAGGTCGTCCGGGCGTTCGGCGGCAAAGAAATAGTCGTACTTCACGTTGCCGTCCTCCCTTTGGGAGTTCTCACGGACGCCCAGTTCCGTGAGCGCGCGGTAAAAGGCCTCCCGCTGGGCGCTCTTGCAGTGATAGGTGACGTTCCAGGTCAGCATGGTTCATTCCTCCTCGTTTTGTTCGGAAAATGCGGGAAACAGCCCCGCCATGTCCCTGGGCAGGGGCGCGGTCAGGTGCAGGACCTCTCCCGTGACGGGATGGGTCAGGTCCAGAGCATAGGAGTGCAGGGCGGGCCGGGGGATAAGGGCCGGGTCCTCCCGGCCGTACAGCCAGTCCCCCGCCAGGGGACAACCGAGAAAGGCCATGTGGACCCGGAGCTGGTGGGTTCGCCCCGTCTCCGGCAGCAGCTTCACCAGGGACAGACCGTTTCCCTCCGCCAGGACCTCGTAGCGGGACACGGCGCGGGCGCCGTCCGGGCGGACCATGCGGCGGACGGCGGAGCGCTCGTCCCGGCCGATGGGCGCGTCCACGGTCCCGCGCCGCGGCTCCGGACAGCCCACGCAGACCGCCCGGTACTCCCGGCGGAAGCGGTCCGTGTGCGCCGCGCGGCGGAGCAGGTCGTGGACATAGCCGCTCTTGGCCACCGCCATCAGCCCCGTGGTGCCCTTGTCCAGGCGGCTCACCGCGTGGAAGAGGAAGTCCGTCCCCCGCTGCCGGGCCAATGCCCCCGCCACGGTGGGAGTGCCGGGCAGAAAATTGGAGACGTGAGCCGTCATGCCCGCGGGCTTGTCCACCACCAGCAGATGCCCGTCCTCCCACACGATGGGAAGCGGCCAGTCGCCGGGGACCACAGGGACCTTGGGCGGGCGGTGGTCGCCGGTCTCCACGGCCAGCACGTCCCCCGCCCGGAGGACGCGGGTGGTGCGGGCGCGCTCCCCGTTCACCAGGATGCCGGTCTCCGCCCTGGTCAGGCGGGAGACGGCGTGGGAGGAGAAGTGGAGCCCGGCCTTGAGGATATGGCGGACGGTGGAGCCGTCCTCCTCCGGCGAGATGGTTTTGACGATGGTTTCCATAGGCGCTGATCCAACCTTTCGTCCCCAAGAATATCACAAAGTTCCCGGTTTGCATAGCCAAAAGCGCGTTTCCGTGGTAGAATAACTCCACGAGTTTTTTACAAGGAGGCGCCCCATGCTGTTATCCGCGGAACATCTCTCCATCAATTTCGGCAGCCGCCAGCTTTTGTCCGACGTGAACCTGTACCTGAACGAGGGGGACCGGGTGGGCGTCATCGGCGTGAACGGCACCGGGAAATCCACGCTTTTGAAGGTCCTGGCGGGCCTGACGGAGCCGGACGCGGGCACGGTCTCCCGCGACCCCAACGTGCAGGTGAGCTTCCTCGCCCAGAATCCGGCCATGGAGGAGCGCGCCACGGTGCTGGAGCAGGTGTTCCTCCACTTCCCGGCGGAATTCCGGGAGCTAAACGAGTACGAGGCCAAGGCCATGCTGAACAAGCTGGGAGTGACCGACTTCGGGCAGAAGGTGGGGACCCTCTCCGGCGGGCAGCGCAAGCGGGTGGCCCTGGCGGCGGCCCTGATCCACCCGGCGGACATCCTGGTGCTGGACGAGCCCACCAACCATCTGGACAGCGAGATGGTGGCCTGGCTGGAGGACTGGCTCCGGCGGTTCAAGGGGGGGTTGCTCATGGTGACCCACGACCGCTACTTCCTGGAGCGGGTGGTGAACCACATCACGGAGCTCTCCCGGGGGAAGCTGTACCATTACGAGGCCAACTACTCCAGGTATCTGGAGCTGAAGGAGCAGCGCGCCGAGATGGCCGAGGCCAGCGAGCGCAAGCGCCAGTCCATTCTCCGGGTGGAGCGGGAGTGGATCATGCGGGGCTGCCGGGCCCGCACCACCAAATCCAGGGAGCGCGTCCAGCGTTATGAGGCCCTGCTGGGCCGGGACGGGCCGGAGAGCGACGAGGCGGTGCAGCTCTCGGCGGCCGCTAGCCGCCTGGGAAAGAAGATCATCGAGCTGCGGGGCGTGACGAAGGCCTTTGACGGGCGGACGGTGGTGGCGGATTTCTCCTACAATCTGCTGCGCGGCGACCGCATCGGCATCGTGGGCCGCAACGGCGCGGGAAAATCCACCCTGCTGAATCTGATCGCCGGGGAGCTTGCCCCGGACGCGGGGAGCGTGGAGACCGGGGCCACGGTGAAGATCGGCCATTTTTCCCAGGAGGGGCGGGAGCTGGATTTGGACCAGCGGGTGTACGACTTCATCCACTCCATCGCGGACGAGGTGAGGACCGACGAGGGGACCTTCTCCGCCAATCAGATGATGGAGCGGTTTTTGTTCCCGGGGGACCTCCAGTCCGTGCCCATCGGGCGGCTCTCCGGCGGGGAGCGGCGGCGGCTGTACCTGCTGTCCGTGCTGATGGCGGCGCCCAACGTCCTGCTGCTGGACGAGCCCACCAACGATCTGGACGTGACCACCCTCTCCATTCTGGAGGATTATCTGCAGGGCTTTCCCGGGCCCATCCTGGCGGTGTCCCACGACCGCTTTTTCCTGGATAAGCTGGCGGAGTCCATCTTTGAGGTCCGGGGCGGTGGAGAGATCCGCCGCTGGACGGGAAACTGGAGCGACTGGATGCGCCTGCGCCGGGAGGAGGACGCCCCCGCCAGGGCGGAAAAGCCCAAGGCGGCGGCGGTCCGGCCCCGGGAGCGGAAGCTGAAGTTCTCCTACAAGGAGCAGCTGGAGTTTGAGAGCATCGACGCCGAGCTTGCAGCCCTGGAGAAAGAGGCGGCGGAGTGCGCCGCCGCCCAGGGCCTGTGCGGCAGCGACTACGTGAAGCTCCAGGAGCTCCAGGCCCGGCAGGCGGAGGTGGAGGCCCGCCTGGAGGAAAAGACGGAGCGGTGGATGTATCTAAACGAGCTGAAAGAGCGCATCGACGCGCAAAACGGCTGACAAGCCCCGGCTTTCCCGGCGGCAGAGAGGGACCGGCGCGGCTTTTGCC
>JAEXWS010000173.1 GCA_023406225.1 Bacillota bacterium
CTTTTCACCGGCCCCAGGTCCGTCACGCCCTGCATGAAGAGGGAAAAAGATACCACCGTGCCCAGCGCCACAACGGCGGCCACCGCAAGCCAGCCCTGCACGGGCAGGGCCGTCTGATGCTCCCAGCTTCGGGAGGCCAGGGTCAGCACCGTGCCGCCGATGAGCATCCCGTACCCGGTGATGACCTCCCGGCCCCAGCGGGCCAGCAGGTCCCGGGGCAGAATGGTATAGACGGTCACCGCCGCCGCGGCGGCCAGTCCCCAGAAAAGCCCCTGGGGAGAGAGCACCATCTGGGCGGGATTCCCGCCGGTGGCCAGCAGCCAGGTGCCTCCCAGCGCCAGGGCCAGGGCGGCGGCCTCCACCCGGTTGGGCCGCCGCCGGGAGCGAAGGCAGGTCACCAGCATGATGAGCACCAGGCTCAGGGTCTGGAGGACCGTGGTGGTCCCGGCGTTGGAGTAGGAGATGGCGGTCATATAGGCGTACTGGCACATCAGCAAGCCGAACACGCCGTACAGCGCCAGCATGACCGCGTCCCTGGGACTGCGCCAGATGTCCCGCATGCTTATCCGGTGCCGGGGCAGGGCCAGCAGCGTCAGCACCAGCCCCGCCGTCAGCAGCCGAACGGAGGTGAGCCACAGGGCGCTGACGCCGAACCGGGTGAAGAGATACTGCCCGCAGGTGCCGGAAAACCCCCAGCAGACGCCGCCCGCGGTGGTGCAGAGAGTCCCCCGGACCGTCCGGGCCCCGGGCCCCGCCGCCCGGCGCTCACGCCTTGCGCCGCTTTTCCGTGTCGCAGTACGCACAGCGGTAGGTGTGCCTCTCAGGATCGTTCAGCAGAAACACCGCGTCCAGCTGGGGCTCCGCCACGGTGATGCAGCGGGGATTTTTGCAGTGGATGATGTTCACCAGCCGCTGCGGCAGCTCCAGATGCTTTTTCTCCACCCGGACGCCGTCCCGGATGATGTTGACCGTGATGTTGGGATCGATGTATCCCAGCACGTCCAGATCCACCTCCATGGGAGAGTCGATCTTGATGATGTCCTTCTTGCCCATCCGCCCGCTGCGGACGTTTTTGATGATGGCCACGGAGCAGTCCAGCTCCCCCAGCCTCAGATATTTATAGATGTCCATGCACTTGCCGGCCTGGATATGGTCCAGGACCACGCCGTTTTGGATGCTGTCGATGTTCATAAAGTCCCCCTCTTTACACGCGGATGTCCAGCAGCTTCAAAATGAGCGCCATGCGGATGAACTTGCCGTTTTTCACCTGCTTCCAGTAACAGGCCCTGGGATCGGCGTCCACCGCCACGGCGATCTCGTTCACCCGGGGCAGGGGATGGAGGATGCACAGGTCCTTCTTCGCGGGGACCAGCTTCTCCGGGTCCAGAACGTAGGTGTCCTTCAGCCGGATGTAGTCCGCCTCGTTGAAGAACCGCTCCTTCTGGACGCGGGTCATGTACAGCACGTCCAGTCCGGGCATGGCGGACTCCAGGCTGTCCGTCTCCTCATAGGGCAGGCCGTTCTTCTCCAGCACGTTCTCCTTCAGATAATCCGGCAGCCTCAGCTCCTCCGGAGAGATGAACACGAACTTGACGTCCGTCTGGCGGCTGAGGGCGTTCACCAGGGAGTGGACCGTGCGGCCAAATTTCAGATCGCCGCAGAAGCCGATAGTGAAATGATCCAGTCCGCCCTTCTCCCGGTGGATGGTGAGCAGGTCCGTCAGGGTCTGGGTGGGGTGGTTGTGGCCGCCGTCCCCGGCGTTGATGATGGGCACCTCGGAAAACTGGGCGGCGGCATAGGGCGCGCCCTCCTTGGGATGGCGCATGGCGATGATATCCGCGTAGCAGCTCACGGTGTGGACGGTGTCGCCCACCGTCTCGCCCTTGGCGGTGGAGCTGGAATTGGCCTCGGAAAAGCCCAGGGTGGCGCCGCCCAGGGCCAGCATGGCGGACTCAAAGGAGAGCCGGGTCCGGGTGGACGGCTCGAAAAACAGCGTAGCGAGCTGCTTGTGGGCGCATGCGTCCTGGTACTTGGCGGGATGGTCGATGATGTCCTCCGCCGTGGCGATCAGCTCGTCGATCTCGGTCACGGACAAATCGGTGATATCAATGAGGTTTCGAATTGACATATGTGCTCCTCTCTTCAGTTTCTCCAGCTCTCGTCGGAGGGATCGGCCCGGAATTTCTTCAGGCGCTGGATGTCCTCCGGACGGATGGTCCCCTCGTCGGCGGCGACGGCGCAGACGGCGTCGAAGTTTGAAAGGCTGTGGTTCACCACGCCCGCGGCGGCCATGCGGTCCAGGCCCTTTTGCAGGCCGTAGGTGAAGATGGACGCCACGCCCAGCACCTCCGCGCCCGCCTCCCGCAGGGCCTCCACCACCTCGATGCAGCTTCCGCCCGTGGAGATCAGGTCCTCCACGACCACCACCTTCTGGCCCTTTTCCAAACGGCCCTCGATGCGGTTTTGACGGCCGTGGTCCTTGCTGCCGGAGCGGACATAGCCCATGGGCAGGCCCATCAGGTGCCCCACGATGGCGGCGTGGGCGATGCCCGCGGTGGAGGTGCCCATCAGGACCTCCACGCCGGGATAGTGCCTGCAGATCAGATCCACAAGCCCCTCCTCCACGTGGGTCCGGACGGCGGGCGCCGTCAGAGTCAGGCGGTTGTCGCAGTAGATGGGGCTTTTGATGCCGCTGGCCCAGGTAAAGGGGTCGTCCGGGCGCAGAAAGACCGCGCCGATGGACAGCAGATCGTGGGCGATGGTGTGCTCTAAGCTCATATCTCAAATCCTCCTTGATGAAAATATATAGGAATGCACCCCCCCGTTTTCTTTGTCTTGACAAAGAAAACGGGCCGTGCACGGTCCAAAAGAAACCGCTGAAGGGCAGTCCCAAAATGACCGCTTCGGGTCATTTTGGGGGTTACGTGCCCGCTGAGAGACTTTGGGCGGTGACCCTGCGGCCTCTATC
>JAEXWS010000184.1 GCA_023406225.1 Bacillota bacterium
CCTTCAGCCGCTCCATGGCCTCGGCGTAATACCGGCCGAAGGCCGAGGGCACCGCCCGGGCCGCCAGGCCCGGGGCGTCCACCCAGACAAATTCCTCCGGGCCGTCTCCGGCCACGTCCAGGGCGTAGCCCGTCATGCGCCACTCCACATGGGTAAAGATGTGTTTGGCGGCGAGCCTGCTGCGCCACGCCTTCGGCTCCAGCCCCCAGGCCAGGACCGCCGCCGGAGCGGCGGATTCGTCCAAAGCTCCCTCCACGTTGGGAAACTCCCACAGCGCCGCCAAAAGCCCCGTGTCCGGACGGCGGTGCAGGGCCGCCTTCCCGTCCCGCAGCAGGAGGTACACCGTTTTTTCCTCCACCCGGCGGGCCTTTTTCGCCGCCTTCACCGGAAGGGACTCCGCCGTGCCCCTCAGGCGGCTCAGGCAGAAATCCGCCGCCGGACAGGCCGCGCACCGGGGCGGGCCGTTGGGGCCGCACACGGTGGCTCCCAGCTCCATCAGCGCCTGGTTAAACGACCGGATATCCTCCTCCCGCTCCGGCATGACGGCCTGGACCCGGGCCCGGACGGCCTTTTTCACCCGCGGGTCCCCGATATCGTCCCGGCAGTCCGTCAGGCGCATGACCACCCGCAGCACGTTGCCGTCCACCGCCGCCTCCCGCAGGCCGAAGGCCGCCGAGGCGATGGCGGAGGCAGTGTAGTCCCCCACTCCCGGCAGGGCCAGAAGCCCCGCATAGGTCCGGGGAAACCCGCCCGCCGACGCAACCATGCGGGCGGCCTTTTGCAGGTTCCGGGCGCGGCTGTAGTAGCCAAGGCCCTCCCACAGCTTCATCAGCCGCTCCTCCGGCGCGGCGGCCAAAGCCTCCACCGAGGGGAACGCCTCCAAAAAACGGGCATAATAGCCCAGGACCGCCGCCACCCGGGTCTGCTGGAGCATGATCTCCGACACCCAGATGCGGTACGGGTCCGCCGTCCGCCGCCAGGGCAGGTCCCGGGCGTTGGCCCGGAACCACGCCAGCAGCGGGCCGGGCAGTTTTTCCAAAACGGTTTCCGTTGTCATTGCATTCTCATTCATGGTATGATTGTATCATAACCGCCGGGGCGTTCCCACCCCTCCGGCAGGATTTTTTCAAAAACCACTTGACCTTCCCCTTTCTGGAAGGTATATCATACAAGGCAGAAAGGGGGTGCGCCCCATGAGGATCAACGAAGTGGAGGCCCTGGTGGGCATCACGAAGAAGAACATCCGCTTTTACGAGCAGGAGGGACTGCTGGCTCCCCGGCGCAGCAGCGAAAACGGATACCGGGACTACGGCGAGGCGGAGGTGGAGACGCTGCGGCGCATCAAGCTCATGCGCAAGCTGGGCGTGCCTTTGGAGGAGATCCGGCAGATGCTGCGGGGGACCCACACCGTGGGGGACGGCATGCGCCGCCATCTGGTGACACTGGAGCGGGACCGGGCCAACATCCAGGAGGCCATGGCCCTGTGCGGGGAGCTGACCGCCTCCCAGGAGCGGCTGGACGGCCTGGACGCCCAGGCGCTGCTGGACCGGATGGAGCGCATGGAAGAGGAGGGGACGACATTTATGAACAAGCAAAAGCACGACACGAAGCGCCGCCGCTATGTGGCGCCCATCGTGATGACCGTCTTGATGGCGCTGCTGATGGCGGGGTGCATCTGGCTGTTTTTATGGGCCTTTGGCTCAGACCCGGCGGGCGCGCCGCCGGCGCCGCTGCTGGCGCTGTTCATCGCCATCCCGGGAGTGGTGATCCTGGGCGTGATCGCCGCCCTGGCCCTGCGCATCCGGGAGATCGGAAAAGGGGAGGAAGACGATGCGCGGAAATACTGAGTCCGCCCGTTCCCGCAGGCGGCAGGCGGTCTTTTCCGCCGCGGTGAACGGGGGGATGCTGCTGCTCTCCGCCGGGGTGGTCCTGTGGGCCCGGGGGAGGTGGCGGCCCGATTCGGTCCTGCTGCTGGCACTGGCCGTCCTGGAGGCGGCCATGCTGATCCCGCTGGCGCTGAGCCTGCGGGCACGTTTTAAGGAAATTGAAGGAGGAGAAGAAGATGAAGCTCGTCAGTATTGAAACCATTCCCGGTCAGGAGTTTGAGGCCCTGGATGTGGTGAAGGGCACCGTGGTATACAGCAAAAATTTCGGCCGGGACTTTATGGCCGGGATGAAGACCCTGGTGGGCGGCGAGATCGTGGGCTACACGGAGATGCTCAACGAGGCCCGCCAGATCGCCACCAAGCGCATGGTGGACGCGGCGGAGGCCCTGGGGGCCGACGCGGTGGTGGGGATGCGGTACGCGTCCTCCTCCGTCATGCAGGGGGCGGCGGAGGTCGTGGCCTACGGCACGGCGGTAAGGTTCCGGTGATGCGCGTTACGTTTCTTTCCCACAGCGGATTTTTTGTGGAGCTGGAGGAGGCGGACCTGCTCTTTGACTGGTGGAAGGGGGAGCTGCCGGAAACGGCCCCCGGCAAGCCTCTGCTGGTCTTTGCAAGCCACCGCCACCCGGACCATTTCAAACCGGAGATCTTCGCCCTGGACGACGGGTCCCGCCCTGTGCGCTTTCTTCTGGGGCGCGACATCCGCCTGACGGACCGGCGGCGGGAAAAGTGGGGCGTCTCCCGGGAGACGGCGGAGAAGTGCCTGTTCTTCTCCGGCGGCGAGACGGCGGAGCCCCTGCCCGGCGTCCGGGTGGAGGCCCTGCCCTCCACCGACGAGGGCGCGGCCTTCCTGACGGAGACGGGGGGGAGGACCCTCTATCACGCGGGCGATCTGAACTGGTGGCACTGGGCGGGGGAGGACCCCGCCTGGAACGCCGGCATGGCGGCAAATTTTAAGGAATACAGCGAGCCTCTCCGGGGCCGCCGGATCGATCTCGCCATGTTTCCCCTGGACCCCCGGCTGGGGGAGGACGGCTTCCTCGGCCCCCGGTATTTCCTGGACCTGACGGATACCAGGCGGCTGCTGCCCATGCACCAGTGGGAGGAGTTCGCCTTCACGGAGCGGTTTTTGGAGAGATTCCCCCAATTTGCGGAAACGCTCCTCCCCGTTGCGGGAAACGGGCAGGTCTTTGACCTGGATTGAGCGCAAAAACAGCCCGGGCCGTACGGCCCGGGCTGAGGCTGTCGAAAAAGTGCCTTCGGCACTTTTTCGAGTAGGCTGCGGCCCGTCGCGCGCACTCGCTGTCCGCTGTAAGCGGACAGTTCGCACACTTACGGACCGAGATGTATTTTCCCCGACGCACATGTCGTCGGAGAAAATGGATCTCATTTTCTTCGCGCCTCCGGGCGCGAACTCTGCGAGGCTTTTTCGACAGGCTAAGCCCGGGCCGTATGGCCCGGGCTGTTTTTTTCAATTCGCCAGATGCAGGAAGTTCCCCCCGGCGCTCTCCCTGGGATCCGCCGGGAACTCCGGCACAAAGTCCGTGTCCTTCCCGGCGGCCGCCACGGCAGCGGAGAGAGCCGGGACCCGGTCCGCCGCCGTGACCGCGTAGACCCGGTCCACCCGGGGGGCCACGTCCGCCAGCAGGAGGCCCGCGATGTTGTCGCTCCCGTCCCGGACCACCGCCTCCGGCAGCTCCACAGACAGCGCCGCGCCGTAAGGCTCCAGCGCCGTTCGCATCTCCTCCAGGAAGGTCATCAGGTTCTGGGCCTTCATGGTCTGTCCGTAGTCGATCTTATCCAGCTTCCCCTCCGTGGGATAGGTAACGTCCGTCAGCAAAATCTCGTCGAAGCCCATCGCCGCCAGCTCCGCGGCCAGGGCGCACAGGTACTGCCGCGCGGCGGGCTTACCGGGGTCCAGCCAGTTTTCGCTGTTCCCGTCATAGAAGATGAAGCCGCCGGTGTTTTTCAGTCCCATCTCCTCCACATGGCTCCGGGCGGTCCTGGAGTCCCGGAAGCAGGCGAGGCGGGCGATGGCGGGACGGTCCGCGGCCAGAAACTCCGCCAGGGCCCCGGCGGTGGCGTCCGCGGTCTTCACCGGGGCGTCCGGGGTCTTGGCGTCAAAATAGACGGTCCCGCCGCTGTCCTTCATGGTCAAGGCCACGGCGCTGTAATGGACCGGAGAGAGGGCCAGCGCCTCCTCCCGGGCGGTCCAGTCCGCCAGCGGCGCCTCCTCCACCTGAAGGATCTGCAGCTCCGGCGTCTTTTCCGTTTTCTCGATGGTGATGTCCAGCGCCCCGGGGTCCTCCGGCGGGGTCTCCGCCTCCTGCCACGGCAGCTCCAGCCGGGGCCTGCCGTCCTCGCCGTAGACGATGTATTTCTGCATGGTCATGACGCCCAGCGCCGCAAGGATGACCAGCACCAGCACCACGGCCAGAATGATCTTCCACTTGGGACTGCGGCCGCGGTAGCTGCTGTATCCTCTGGAAACCGCCATGCTCCGTCACCTCGCTTTGCAATCCGGGGCCTCAGCCCTCCAGCGCCGTCATCTTGTCCACGCGCCGGGCATGGCGGCCGCCCTCGAACTCCGTGGCGAGGAACACCTCCACCATCCGCTCGGCCATGTTCCTGCCGGTGAAGCCCGCGCCGATGGCCATCATGTTCGCGTCGTTGTGGCGGCGGGTCATCTCCGCCTGGAGGCAGTCCGCGCAGTGGGCGCAGCGGATGCCCTTGACCTTGTTGGCGGCGATGGAGATGCCGATGCCGGTGGTGCAGATCACGATGCCCCGGCCGCAGGTCCCATCCGCCACGGCCCTGGCGGCCGCCGCGCCGAAATCGGGATAGTCGCAGCTCTCGGTGGAGTAGCAGCCGAAGTCCTCATACTCGTATCCCAGCTTTTCCAGCACGGTCATCACATACTGCTTCAGCTCATATCCGCCGTGGTCACAGCCCAGTGCGATTTTCATCAGAAATGATCCCCC
Organism: Bacillota bacterium; assembly: GCA_023406225.1. Lineage (GTDB taxonomy): Bacteria > Bacillota > Clostridia > Oscillospirales > Oscillospiraceae > Oscillibacter. Next base: position 4,868 of record JAEXWS010000184.1, read on the forward strand.
GTTCGTATTTGATTGAAAATAATTGTACTACACATCCCGGAAAAATGCAAATTACAGTTCATGCCACAGGGGTTTGCGTCCCTGGAACGTGCAGAAGCGGGTGAAGCCGCACGCCCGCAGCAGCGCCTGCCGCTCCCGCACGGCGCAGCCCACGAACCGGGGGTCGTGGGCGTCGGTGCCCAGGGTGACGAGCTCGCCCCCCAGGCGGCGGTACATCGAAAGCCACTTCCCGTCCGGCAGGGGCGTGTTGCCCCGGTTGGTGTTCAGCTCGATGCCGCAGCCGTTTTGGATAAGGGTGCGGAGAATGTCCTCCACCTCCGCCTCATATCCGTCGAAGGAGAGGCGAAAGCCCCGGTTTTCGTTCAGATACCGCAGGGGAAGCGTCAAGTGGCCCAGCACGTCGAACCGGCCCCAGGCCGCCAGCTTTTTCACCTGGCCCAGATAGTCCCCGATGCCCGCGCGGGCCTCCGCCTCGTCGGCGGGGTCAAAGAAATAGAGGTCCACGCCGCCGTAGGCCGGGGAGAGCATGTGGATGGAGCCGATGATGAAATCCAGCTCCGGCGCGCCGCGCAGGAGCTTTTCGCAGTGGGCCATGTCCCAGACCGCGTCGCCCAGCTCCATGCCCAGGCGCAGGCGGACGCGGTCTCCCCAGGCGCTTTGGGCGGCGGCAAATTCCCGCCGCCAGGCGTCCCAGTCGTAGGGGCCCCGGAGGCCCGTCTCGCCCCAGACCAGCGGCTCCACATGGTCCGTGAAGCAAAGCTCATCCAGCCCCGCCCGGACGGCCGCCGCCGCCATGTCCGCCATAGAGGTGCCGGCGTCCGGGGACATGCTGGAATGGGTGTGATAGTCGGCCAGATACATCTCGTCACTCACTTCTTGAATTTCTTGAAGAACTTTTTGCGGTCCTCATAGTTGTTCTCGCCCACGCTCTCCGCGAATTTTTTCAGGGCCTCCTTCTGCTCCTTGTTCAAATTCCGGGGGGTCTCGATGTACACGGTAACATACTGGTCGCCGCGGCCCCGGCCGTTGATGGAGGGGATGCCCTTGCCCTTGAGGCGGAAAGTGGTGCCGGACTGGGTGCCCTCGGGCAGGTCGTATTTCACCTTGCCGTCGATGGTGGGGATCTCCAGCTCCGCGCCCAGCACCGCCTGGGCGTAAGTGATGGGGGCCTCGCACAAAACGGACGTGCCCTCCCGGCGGAACAGCTCGTGGGGCCGGACGGTGATGGTGATGAGCAGATCCCCCGCCGGGCCGCCGTTTTTCCCCGCGTGGCCCTGGCCCCGGATGGAGATGGTCTGGCCGTTGTCGATCCCGGCGGGGATGGTGGCCTGGATGGTCTTGCGCTTGCGGACCGCGCCCGTGCCCCGGCAGTCCTTGCAGGGCTGGTGGATGATCTTGCCCTTGCCGCCGCACCGGGAACAGGGAGAGGTGGTGGCGAACACGCCCATGGGCGTCTGCCGCCGGACCTGGACCTGGCCGGTGCCGTGGCAGTCCGGGCAGACCTCCGGCGTGGAGCCGGGGGCGCAGCCGCTGCCGTGGCAGGCGTCGCACTCCTCCGTGCGGTCCACGGTCACCGCCTTTTCGCAGCCGAAGGCCGCCTCCTCGAAGCTGATGGCGATGGACTGGCGGACGCTCTCGCCCCGCTGGGGGGCGTTGGGGTTCGTGCGCCGTCCGCCGCCGAAGCCGCCGCCGAAGAAGCTGCCGAAGATGTCCCCCAGGTCCCCGAAGTCGAAGCCCCCGTCAAACCCCGCGCCGCCCGCGCCGAAGTTGGGGTCCACCCCCGCGTGGCCGTACTGGTCGTACCGGGCCTTCTTGTCCGGGTCGGACAAGATCTCATAGGCCTCGTTGATCTCCTTGAACCGGGCCTCCGCCGCGGTGTCCCCGGGGTTCAGGTCCGGGTGGTTGGCCTTGGCCAGCTTCCGGTACGCCTTTTTGATCTCCTCCTCGGACGCCCCCCGGGAGACGCCCAGGACCTCGTAATAGTCTCGTTTCTGCTCTGCCATATGAAAAACTCCTCATGCTCAAAAACGCCGCATAAGGGACAGGAAGTTCCTGTCCCTTATGGCTTTATAAGCGGTGATCACTGGTCCTTTTTCTCGTCTTCATCGACCACCTTGTAGTCGGCGTCGTAATACTGGCCCTGCTGGTCGCCGCTTCCGCCCATGTCGGGGCCCGCGCCGGCCGCGCCCTGGGGATTGGCCTGCTGGTAGAGCTTTTCGGACACGGCGTAGAACGCCTGGGTCAATGCCTCGGTGTCGGCCTTGATGGCGGCGGTGTCCTGGCCCTTCAGGGTCTCCTTCAGCTTATCCACGCCGGCCTGGACCTTCGCCTTGTCGTCGGCGGGGATCTTGTCGCCCATCTCGGAGAGGGTCTTTTCGCACTGGTAGACCATCTGGTCGCCCTGGTTGCGGACCTCCACCTCTTCCTTGAGCTTCTTATCTTCGGCGGCGTACTGCTCCGCTTCCTTCACGGCCTTCTCGATGTCCTCCTTGCTCATATTGGAGGAGGAGGTGATGGTGACATGCTGCTCCTTGCCGGTGCCCAGGTCCTTGGCGGAGACGTTCACGATGCCGTTGGCGTCGATGTCGAAGGTGACCTCGATCTGGGGCACGCCGCGGCGGGCCGGGGCGATGCCGTCCAGGTGGAAGCGGCCCAGGGACTTGTTGGCCGCGGCCATCTCCCGCTCGCCCTGGAGGACGTTGACCTCCACGCTGGTCTGGTTGTCGGCGGCGGTGGAGAAGATCTGGCTCTTCTTCACGGGGATGGTGGTGTTGCGCTCGATGAGCTTGGTGAACACGCCGCCCATGGTCTCGATGCCAAGGGACAGGGGCGTTACGTCCAGCAGCAGCAATCCCTTCACGTCGCCGGTGAGCACGCCCGCCTGGAGCGCCGCGCCCATGGCCACGCACTCGTCGGGGTTGATGCCCTTGAAGGGTTCGCTGCCGGTGAAGTTCTTCACGGCGTCCTGCACGGCGGGGATGCGGCTGGAGCCGCCCACCAGCAGGACCTTGTGCAGATCGCTGGGCTTAAGGCCAGCGTCGCTCATGGCCTGGCGCACGGGGCCCATGGTGGCGTCCACCAGGTGGCTCGTCAGCTCGTTGAACTTGGCGCGGCTCAGCGTCATGTCCAGATGCTTGGGGCCGGTGGCGTCGGCGGTGATATAGGGCAGGTTGATGTTGGAGGTGGTCACGCCGGAAAGCTCGATCTTGGCCTTCTCGGCGGCCTCTTTCAGCCGCTGCATGGCCACCTTGTCGCCGGAGAGGTCCACACCGTCGCTGCGCTTGAACTCGCTCACCAGCCACTTCATAACGCACTCGTCGAAGTCGTCGCCGCCCAGGCGGTTGTTGCCGGCGGTGGCCAGGACCTCGATCACGCCGTCGTCGATCTCCAGGATGGAAACGTCGAAGGTGCCGCCGCCCAAGTCGTAGACCATGATCTTCTGGGAGCTCTCCTTATCCACGCCGTAGGCCAGGGCCGCGGCGGTGGGCTCGTTGATGATGCGCTTGACGTCCAGTCCCGCGATGCGGCCCGCGTCCTTGGTGGCCTGACGCTGGGCGTCGGTGAAGTAGGCGGGGACGGTGATGACCGCCTCGGTGACGCTCTGGCCCAGGTACGCCTCCGCGTCGGCCTTCAGCTTTTGCAGGATCATGGCGCTGATCTCCTGGGGGGAGTAGTTCTTGCCGTCGATGCCCACCTTATGGTCGCTGCCCATCTCCCGCTTGATGGAAGAGATGGTGCGGTCGGGGTTGGTGATGGCCTGGCGCTTGGCCACCTGGCCCACCATGCGCTCGCCGGTCTTGGAAAACGCCACCACGGACGGGGTGGTGCGGTTGCCCTCCGCGCCCACGATGACGACGGCCTCGCCGCCCTCCATCACCGCCACGCAGGAGTTTGTGGTACCCAGATCGATGCCGATAACCTTAGACATAAATGATTCCTCCTATATCTCAAACCTTATATAAACGCTTTAATTGGCCACCTGCACGATGGCGTGGCGGATGACCTTTCCGCCCAGTGTGAAGCCCGCCTGGAACACCTGGGCCACCATATTCTCTCCAAGTGCGTCGTCGTCGATGTGCATGACGGCGTTGTGCTTTTCCGGGTCGAAGGGCTGGTCCTTCGCGGGGATCTCCGAAACGCCCAGCTTCGCAAGGATCTCCTGGTACTGGTGGAAGATCATCTCCAGCCCCTTCTTGTGGGGGGAGTCCTCGCCGCCCTCGGCGGCCACGGCCCGCTCCAGATTGTCGTACACCGCCAGAAATTCCTTGATGGTGTCCGCCTTCGCGTCCTGGTACAGCGTCTCCTTCTCCTTGGCGGTGCGCTTGCGGTAGTTTTCATACTCCGCCGTCAGCCGCACGAACTGGTCCTTCACGGACTCCAGCTGCTTGGCCGCCAGCTCCATCTGCTCCACCTG
>JAEXWS010000223.1 GCA_023406225.1 Bacillota bacterium
GCGGAAGCGAGCCGCCGCGCAAGCGGCGTCAAGGGCTTGCCGGAGGCAGGCTCTTGAAATCGCCGGGCTTAGCCTGGCGATTTGAGTGAAATAAAAAAGGGCACCCGCCGCGCGGGGCGCGGAGGGAATTCCACATCGCGGAAAACGGGTATAAATACCTGGAAATGGCGGATATCTCGTAAAGACCGCGCCCGGGCGGCGGGGGCGCGGCGCCTGAAGAGGATCGTTCGTAAAACAAGCGCCCTGATGCGCGGTTATAAGGAGGACACAACGATGAAACGACTGGCTTCCCTGGCGCTTTCTCTGGTGATGCTCCTGATTTTGACGATCCCGGCCGCCCGCGCGGCGGAGGCGGCGCCCACGCCCCCCGATTGGGTCAAGGCGGAGGAATACGCCGTCTTTGACGATGGAGAGGCCTATCAGCCGGAGAACTGGGAACGCATCCTGCGGCTGCGGGCGGACGCGGCGGCGGGAAATCCCGCGCCCAGGCAGGGCGCGGCGATGTATGACGACTACCGGGCGCTGCAGAGCCTGAGCTCCGGCGGAAACCGGACCGGCAGCGCCAGCATCGAATTTGAAGTGAGCCTGCTGGACCTGCGTTACCGCTGCAACATGCTCATCAAGCCGCCCGTCTTTTCCCAGGGATGGCCCAGGCCGGTTTTCGACCGGGCCGCCGAGGACGGGGCCGGACAGGAGCCGCAGGTCTATCTGGCCCGCCTGTGGGCGCTGCGCAGCCAGTTCATCCAGTTTGCGAACCTTGCCTCCGGCAGCTCGGATGACATGCGGGCGTTTGTCCGGAGCGTGCAGGCGATGTACGACGCCTATCCGCAGTTCCAGTCCGCGGAGGTCGTGGAGTGGGACATGGCCCGCCTGGCCCCGGAGGAATACCGGGAAATGGTGCGGGACGGCATGATCGTGGTGACGCTGGACGGCAGGATCGTGCACCCGGCCATCCTCACCTATTCGCCCGTCAGACACGAGGCCTCCTTCGCCTGCGTCCGGGAGGGCTGCACCATGGTCCCGGTGCGCCGCCTGGCGGAGATGCTGGGCGCCACGGTGCATTACGCCGCGGGAAAACTCACCCTGACCCGGGCGGGGACCACCGTGGTCATGACCGTGGGCGGCAGGAGCGCCGACGTGAACGGGACGGTGTACCAGCTGGCCGCGGCGCCCTTCCAGGAGAATGGCCGCATCTACATCCCGGTGCGGGACCTGGGGGCGTTCTTCGGGCAGAAGCTGGAGTGGGTAAACCCGCGCGAGCTGGCCGTCACCGAGAATAAGGCGGCCGCCGGGAACTCCAATCTGGAGGCCTGGGCTCTGCCCATGGGGGCCATGCTCAACGATTTGAACCGGGGCCACAGCGGCTCCGAAAGCGCCGAGCGGATCACGCTCTTCGGCGGCGCGCCCCGCGCCGAGGAATTTGTCACCGCCGGAGGCATCTATGGATACGGCATGCGGGAGGGCGCCCGCTTCGGCAGGGAGATCGCGCTAAACGCGCTGAACGGCGCAAGCTGGGGCATCAACAGCCGGGACGACCTGATCGGAACGGTCTGCTCCATGACCTATCACGGCCACAACGAGAACTTTTTGAGCGACGCGGCGTATTTCAAGAGCCTCTCCTCCGCGGACTATCAGCGGATGCTGAAAAACGCCGGAGGGATGGACCAGTACATGATCCCCTACACGGTGCAGCTGGGCGAGAAGTGGGGGGACCGGGGCATCCTGTGCTGGGACCTGTTCCGCATGAGCAACCTGGTCCAGTGGGGGTATATGGCGGGATATCTCACGTATCCCGAGGCCCTGGCGCTGCTGGAGCCGGCGGCGGAGCTGCTCCACGACAATTTCAAGAGCTGGGACGAGGCGTATGAAAACTATCTGGACGGCTACAACTGGTGGGCCAGGAACAACGTTTTGAACAAGGACGTCTGGACCACCGAACGGGGGAAGATCTATCAGCGGATGAAGGACGACCCGGCGGCGGCGAAGATCTTTGACGACGCTCTGTTCCGCCGCGCCGTGGCGGGCGTTCCCGGCGTGACGGCGGCGGGGCTGCTGGCGGGCACGGTCTGAGCGCGGGAGAAAAGAGAGGCTGCCATCCCAAACGGGATGGCAGCCTCTTTTTAAACAGGGGTCAGCGTCAGCACACGGGCACGATCCAGCCCTTGGCGTCGGGCAGCTTGCCCCACTGGATGCCGGTGAGGGTGTCGTACATCTTCTGGGACAGCGCGCCGATGGTCTTGCCGTCTCCGAATTTAATGACCTCGTCCTTGTAGCGGAACTCGCCGATGGGGGAGACGACGGCGGCGGTGCCGCAGCCGAAGGCCTCGGTCAGCGTGCCGGCCTTGTAGGCGTCGAACAGCTCCTGGACGTCCACCTGGCGCTCTTCCACGGTCAGGTCCATGTCCCGGGCCACCTCCAGCAGGGATTTGCGGGTGATGCCGGGCAGGATGGAGCCGTGGAGCGCGGGGGTGACCAGCTTGCCGTCGATGACGAACATGACGTTCATGGCGCCGACCTCTTCAATGTACTTGTTGTGGCGGCCGTCCAGCCAGAGCACCTGGTCGTAGCCCTGCTCCTCGGCGACCAGAGCGCCCTTCATGCTGGCCGCGTAGTTGCCGCCGCACTTGGCCTCGCCGGTGCCGCCTTCGACGGCGCGGACGTAGGAGTCCTCAATGTAGATGCGCACGGGAGCCAGGCCGTTGGCGTAATACGCGCCGGAGGGGGCGCAGATGATGAAATAGATGTAGCGGGGGGCGGCGTGAACGCCCAGGGTGGAGCCGTCGGCGATCATGGTGGGACGCAGATAGAGGGAGGTCCCTTCGCTGTGGGGCACCCAATCCTTCTCCAGCTCCACCAGGGCCTTCATAGCCTGGACCTGGTCCTCCACGGGGATCTGGGGCATGCACATCCGCGCGGCGCTGCGGTTCATGCGCATGGCGTTCTCGGTGGGGCGGAAGAGCTGGATCTTGTCGTCCGCGGTGCGGTAGGCCTTCAGGCCCTCGAAGATCTCCTGGCCGTAGTGCAGGACGGGAGAGGCGGGATCCAGGGACAAGGGCTGATAGGGCTGGATCTTCGCGTCGTGCCAGCCGTCCTTCTCCGTGTAGGTCATGATAAACATGTGGTCGGAGAAGGTCTTGCCAAAGCCCAGCTTGCTCTCGTCCGCAGGCTTCGCCTTGGGGGTCGTCGTTTTGGTGATCTTGATATCCAGCATTTCAATACGCTCCCTTTCAGAAATATTTGAAGTTTCGTGCGCGGAAAAAACAAAAGACCTCCGCGCTGACCTGCATCCGCAGGAGAGGCGAAAGCCAAACTTCCGTGTCTCGTTGCCGCCCGGCGGACAGCTACTCAAGACCCCGTATCGTGGGGCGGCCGGCCTGCGTACCGGGAATCGGACCATCCCGCAGGCTGCTCCCGGGTGAGGCGGCAAAAGCGCCTCCGCCGCCTTGCAACGGCCCCGGCGGTTCCCTGAAGGGGCGGGGGAGTTGGCGGCATATCCCGTTCATCGCGTTTTCAATATGGAAGATCCTTCTTCATTTATACGCCCGCTGTGCCGGAAAGTCAATCGGTAAAATACACAGAATGGGGAGAGTGTCCAGGGGCCGGCGGGGAGGTACGCTCCACCGGCCCCTGGGAGAACGGGGCGGAAATTACTGGATGCAGGCCATGCCGCGGCGGAAGGCGTCGATGTTCAGGGGGATGAACTTGGCCTTGGCTCCGGCGAACATCTCCTGGATCATCTGCTCGATGGTCTCGGGCTTGAGGACCTTGGTGGCCGCCACATAGGCGCCCAGCATGACCATGTTGCCCACCTTGGGGTTGCCCACCTCCTCGGCGATCTTGGCGCAGGGGATGTAATAGGCCGTCAGGTCGGAACGGGACACCTTGTCGGTGACCACGTCGCTGTTGACGAACACGGTGCCGCCGGAGACCACGCCCGCCTCGAACTTATCCAGGGAGGGGGCGTTCAGGGCGATGAGCTCCGTTGGGTGGTTGAAGATGGGGGACCCCACCGGCTTGTCGGACAAAACCACGGAGCAGTTGGCGGTGCCGCCGCGCATCTCGGGGCCGTAGGAGGGGGCCCAGGTGACGTTCAGGCCCTCGGCCATCCCGGCCTCCGCCAGGTTTTTGCCGATGGCCAGGCCGCCCTGGCCGCCGAAGCCGGAAATAATGATTTCTTTCTTCATCTTACTTCACCTCCGCACTGATGTCTTTGATGACGCCCAGAGGATAGTAGGGGATCATGTTTTCCTTCAGCCACTCGATGGACTTCAGCGCCGTCATGCCCCAGTTGGTGGGGCAGGTGGACAGCACTTCCACAAACGTAAAGCCCTTGCCCTCCATCTGCATCTGGAAAGCCTTCTTGATGGCCCGCTTGGCCTTGTTCAGGTTGGGGATGTCGGTGACGCAGACGCGCTCGGCGTAGGCCAGACCGTCCATGGTGGCCAGCATCTCGGAGACCCGCATGGGCATGCCGGCCTGCTCGCGGGTGCGGCCCAGGGGGCAGGTGGTGGCCTTCTGGCCGATGAGGGTGGTGGGGGCCATCTGCCCGCCGGTCATGCCGTAAATGGCGTTGTTGACGAAGATGGTGGTGAACTTCTCCCCGCGCATGGCGGCGTGGACGATCTCCGCCGCGCCGATGGAGGCCAGGTCGCCGTCGCCCTGATAGGTGAACACGGCCTGGTCGGGGTGGGTGCGCTTGATGCCGGTGGCGACGGCGGGGGCGCGGCCGTGGGCCGCCTCCAGCATGTCGCAGGCGAAATACTTATAGGCGAACACGGAGCAGCCCACGGGGCACACGCCGATGGCGGTGTCCGTCAATCCCAGCTCTTCCAGGGTTTCCGCCACCAGCTTGTGGATGATGCCGTGGTTGCAGCCGGGGCAGTAATGCAGCTCAACGTCCGTCAGACCCTTGCTCTTTTGATATACAACTGCCATCTTACTTTGCCTCCTTCAAGGCCTTGTGGGCCGCTTCTACCATTTCTTCAACGGTGGGGATCACGCCGCCGGAGTGGCCCAGGTAGCTGATGGGCTTCTGGCCCTCCACGCCCAGGCGCACGTCGTCGATCATCTGGCCGTCGGCGCTCATCTCGATATCCAGGATGGCCTTCACGTGCTCTTTGCCGGCCAGCTCATGCAGCGGCTTCTCGGGGAAGGGCCACAGGGTGATGGGGCGGAAGAGGCCCGCCTTGACGCCGGCCTTGCGCAGCTCGTCCAGGGCGGTCAGGACCATGCGGCCCGTGGTGCCGTAGGCGGTGATGAGCAGCTCGCAGTCGTCGGTCTGCTGGGTGTCCCAGCGGACCTCGTTCTGGGCCATCTGCACGTACTTCGCGGCCAAATGCTGGTTGAATTCGTCGCACTCCTCGGGGACCATGTACAGGGAGTTGATGATGTTGTGCTCGGCGCGGCCCTTGCGGCCGCCGGCGGCCCAGTCCTTGGGGGCCAGCTTGCGCTTGGGCACCTCGTGCCACTCGATGGGCTCCATCATCTGGCCGATCATGCCGTCCGCCAGCACCAGGACGGGATTGCGGTACTGGTCGGCGATGTCAAAGGCCTCCTGGACGAAGTCCACGGCCTCCTGCACGTTGTAGGGAGCCAGGACCAAGGTGCGGTAGTCGCCGTTGCCGCCGCCGCGGGTGGCCTGGAAATAGTCGCCCTGGGCGGGCTGGATGGTGCCCAGGCCCGGGCCGCCGCGCATGCAGTTGACGATGACGGCGGGAAGCTCCGCGCCCGCCAGGTACGTGATGCCCTCCTGCTTCAAGCTGACGCCGGGGGAGGAGGAGGAGGTCATGGCGCGCATGCCCGCGCCGGCGGCGCCGTACACCATGTTGATGGCGGCCACCTCAGATTCGGCCTGCACGAAGACCTTGCCGTGCTGGGGCATATGTAGGGAGAGATACTCGGGGACCTCGCTCTGGGGAGTGATGGGATAACCGAAGAAGCAGTCGCATCCGCCGCGGATGGCGGCTTCGGCAATGGCTTCATTGCCTTTCCAAAGTTCTTTTTCCATAATGTTGGATTCCTCCTCCTTTTTTAGATTTTCTCCACGGTAATGATGGAGTCGGGGCAGATCTTCGCGCAGCTGGCGCAGGCGATGCACGCCTCAATATCCGTCACAGTGGCGGGGTGATAGCCCTTGCGGTTGATAAACTCCTTGTCAATGGCCACGATGTGTTTCGGGCACACGGACACACAGAGCTCGCACCCCTTGCAGCGATCCTTGTCAAACGTTACCTTTGCAGACATAGTCTCCTTTGCCTCCCTTCAATAATCGGCTCTTTCTCTTAGAGTTCCCAAGGTTTTTTCATATATATGTCAATCGGGAACAGAGGCAGGCCGGCAAGCTCCTTTTCGCCGGCGAACCGCTTTTCAACCGTATGGCATACGACGGGGATGCCGGTCTCCCTGGAGACGGCCGCCGCCAGGTCCGCGCCCTTTTGGATGTCGCGGAGCGTCGTCTCCCGGCAGAGATGGGTGTTGTCGACGATGCCGCCGCAGGTGAGGCCGGTGATGGCCTCGATGCTCCGGAGGTACGCCACGGCGCTTTCCGCCGTCCGCACCTCGGGGCGGTTGGCGTTCAAAACGAACAAAAGCTCATAGTCCTCCGCCACGATCTTGGGCTGGAACCGGGCCAGCACCCGGGCGCCCACCGGGTCGCCGCCGATATCCAGCACGCCCCGGACCTCCCGGTTTTCAAAAATGGCGAACACGTCCGGCGGGATGGACGGCACGTCCGCGTCGGAGCACGCCTGGGATGAGGAGATCAGGCGGATGCCCGCCGCCTCCAGCACCGTCCGCCGCTCCCGGGAGCGGAAATAGGGATTCACGATGTCAAGGTCCGCCAGCATGACCCGCCGGCCCTCCGCCGCCAGGTCCAGGGCCAGATTCACGGCAAATTCGGTCTTGCCGGTGCCGTAGTGCCCGGTGATGATGGAAATTCGGTGTTTGCAGACTTCGCTTGCTCTCAAGGCTGTTTCACCTCGCTAAACTTTCAAAATTGTATGTTGTATTATTTCTGGATTCGTTGTATGATGTCATTGTACTCCGAAAGAAATATGATGTCAAGTTGGTTCTTGTGCAAAACGCATAAAAGCGGTTATACTTATAATGTATAACAAGGAGGGTTCTGCCATGGAGGAAGGAAGAAAGGCGAAGCTGTCGGAGCGGACGGCGGACCGCCTGCACGAAATGATCGTGGACGAGCAGCGGTACGCGCCGGGCAGCAAGCTGCCCAATGAAAACGAGCTGAGTGAGGCGCTGCGCGTCAGCCGCACCACTCTGCGGGAGGCCATCTCGTTTTTGGTGGCCCAGGGCGTGCTGGAGATCCGGCGGGGCAGGGGGACGTATGTGGCGGAGTCCCTGCCGGCGGACATGCTGGACCTGAGCGCCCTGGCCAGTTTGCGGGCGCGGGTGCGGGCGAAGGACCTGTTTGAAATGCGGCTGATCTTCGAGCCGGCCACTGTGGCGCTGGCCTGCCAGCGGGCCACGGATGAGGAATTGCAGTCCATCCTGCGCAAGGCCCAGCGGATGGAGCGCATCGCAGCGGAGGGCGGGGACTGGCCCCTGGCGGACCAGGAGTTCCACTGGGCCATCATCAAGGCCTCCCACAACG
>JAEXWS010000023.1 GCA_023406225.1 Bacillota bacterium
AACAGCTTGCAGGTAGTCTTATAAAACGTCTCGGTCTTGCCGTACTCCCGGGCGCTGTCGCCGGCGGCCGCGGTGACCTTGCCGCCCAGGTTGTGGGCGATGAGCTGGCAGCCGTAGCAGATGCCCAGGATGGGCACGCCCAGCTCAAAGATGGCGGGATCCACCTGGGGAGAGGCGGGATCGTACACGCTGTTGGGGCCGCCGGTGAAGATGAAGCCGATGGGGTCCAGGGCTTTCAGCTCGGAAAGCGGGGTGGTGTAGGGCTTCACCTCGCAATAGACGCTGCATTCCCGGACGCGGCGGGCGATCAGTTGGTTATACTGGCCGCCGAAGTCCAGTACGATGACTTCCTGCATAGGGGAGGCTTCCTTTCTGATTCGATATCGTGGGCGGAAGGCGTCAGCGGACCTCCGCGCCGCCCCACTCCACCACGGCGAAGCCGCTGCGGTCGAAGGAGGGCAGGTCCTGCGGAGGAACGTCCGCGGGGCCGTCCAGGGCTTTCCAGGCCATAAAGACCCGGAGGACGCTGTCCGGCGCGGGAGTGACGGTGAGGCGGGCGCCGTCCGTGTAGGCCGCGCCCTGGAAGGCGATCAAATTATAGGCGTTGGGCTCCATCCGGGGCAGCCAGTAGACGAGAAACTCGTTGGCCTCCCGCCGGGTGAGGCCCAGACGGTCCAGGGCCTCTTCCAAAAAGGCGGCGGTGTCCGCGCCAGGGACGCAGAAGCCCTGGGAGAAGTCGTAATCCGCGCGGGAGACGCCCTCCCAATAGAGGTAGTTGTAGGTTTGCCCGGAGCCGTCCGTCAAGACGCCGCCGGGCGCCGCGGTGACGGACCAGCCATCGCCGTAGGCGGGGTAAGAGCAGGTCAGGTCCCCGTCGAGGTCCAAGGCCACTGTGACGGCCGTCTCCCTCTCCGGGTACAGGTAGATCACGGGCTTCGCGGCGCAGACCTCTTCTCTCGGCCCGCAGCTGGAGACCAGGGCGCACAGCGCCAGCGTCAATGCCAGGCATGCGATTCGTTTTTTCATAACGCGTTCCTCCTTTATCCCTATAGACGGGAAAAAGGAGGAACGGTTGCAAAAAACGGCTCAGGCGTCCTCCCGGAAGACGATGTTGCCCGGCTCGGCGGATTCGATGATGGCCAGGGACTTCAGGTTCTGGCCGGCGGCCCGGAGGCGGTCGCCGCCGCCCTGGAAACCCTTTTCCACGGCGCAGCCGATGCCGACCAGGGTGGCGCCGGCGGCGGTGACGATGTCGCACAGGCCGCGGATGGCCTCGCCGTTGGCCATGAAGTCGTCCACGATCAGGACCTTGTCGTCGGAGGAGATCCACTCCTTGGAGACCAGCAGGGTGACCTTCTTTTTATACGTATAGGAGAAGATGTCGCTTTGATAGAGGCCGCCCTCGATGTTGTCGCTCTTGGCCTTTTTGGCGAAGATCATGGGCTTGTGGAAGTGCTGGGCGCAGATCGCCGCCAGGGCGATGCCGCTGGCCTCGGCGGTGAGGATCATGGTGACGTCGTCCATGTTGAAGTGCCTGCCGAATTCCTCGGCGATATGGTCCATCAGCGCGGTGTCGATGCGGTGATTTAAAAAGCCGTCCACCTTGATGATGTTGCCGGGCAGCACCTTGCCCTCTTTTACGATGCGGTCCTTCAATTCCTGCATGAAGCATGTCCCCCTATAAATATTTGATTCATCCCTGTCGAAAAATGTTGACCTTTTTCCTATTATCCCGGATTACACACGGATTTGCAACTGTTTTAACCCACAAAAAGAGTTTTTTCGGGAGGGGTTCCTTGGGAATTTTTGTACAGGACGGACAAAAACGCGCAAAACCCACGCCGTGCAAAGACACGGCGCGGGTTTTCGGCAGGATCATTTGCCCTCCAGCCTGTCGGCGGCGGCGTCCAGCCACGCGCCCTGGAAGCTCTCGATGTCTCCCGCGTCGGTCAGGGCGGCCAGGGCCGGATCGATGGGCATCTCCGCCAGGACGCTGAGGCCGTGGCGGGCGGCGGCCTCGGCGGTCTTGCCCTCGCCGAAGAGGTGGAGCTTCTTGCCGCAGTCCGGGCAGGCCACGTAGCTCATGTTCTCCACCAGGCCAACGATGGGGACCTCCATCATCTCCGCCATCTTCACGGCCTTCTCCACCACCATGCCCACCAGCTCCTGGGGGGAGGCCACGATCACGATGCCGTCCAGGGGGATGGACTGGAACACGGAGAGGGACACGTCGCCGGTGCCGGGAGGCATATCGACGAACAGATAGTCGCAGTTCCAGAGCACGTCCGTCCAGAACTGCTGGACCACACCGGAGATGACCGGGCCCCGCCAGATGACCGGGTCCGTCTCATTGGGCAGCAGCAGGTTCACGGACATGATCTCGATGCCGGTGCGGGACGCCATGGGATAGAGGCCCGCCTCGCTTCCAACGGCCTGGCCGTGGACGCCGAAGGCCTTGGGGATGGAGGGGCCGGTGACGTCGGCATCCAAAATGCCCACGGCGTAGCCCCGCCGCCGCAGGGTGACGGCCAGCTGGCTGGTGACCATGGACTTGCCGACGCCGCCCTTGCCGGACACCACGCCGTAGACCTTGCCCACCCGGGCGTTCGGGTTGAGCTCTTTCAGCAGGGACTGGGGCTCCTGCCGCTCGCCGCAGCTCTCCCCGCAGGTGGAACAGTCATGGGTGCATTCGCTCATGATACTCATATCTCCTTTTTCGCTTTCGCGTTTTTACTATATAAATAGTATGCGCCAAAGAGGCAAACCATATCTTATACCCGTCAAAGGTCCTCCGTCAACCGTTGGACGAAAACTTCCCCGTCCCCGGCAAAATGGTCCGCCTCCCGGCTGTGACAGGTGAAAAGGAGGATCTGCCGCTCCCTGGCAGCCTCTTTCAGCCAGTCCAGGGCGGCGGCGCAGCGGCCGTCGTCAAAATTGGACAGGGCGTCGTCCAGAACGATGGGGGGCTTGTCCGCTTCCGGCAGCACCAGGTCGCAGATGGCCAGCCGCGCGGCAAGATAGAGCTGGTCCGCCGCTCCGGCGGAGAGCAGGGCCGCGTCCCGGTAGACGCCTTCGCCTGCGGGCTCCGCGGAAAGGCGGAAGCTCCGGTCCAGCACCACGCCGCTGTAGCGTCCGCCGGTCAGCCCGGCGAAAATCTCCGCCGCGCGGCGGCCCAGCGCCGGAGAGAAGCGGTTTTGCAGGGTGGTGTTGGCGCTGTCCAGCGCCTCCAGGGCCAGGCGGATGGCATCGTATTCGCCCTCCAGCGCGTCGCGCCGGGAGGAGAGGCTCTCCATCCGGCCTTGCAGGGCCGCGGGATCGCCCAGGG
>JAEXWS010000043.1 GCA_023406225.1 Bacillota bacterium
TGGCGGTCTGGTAGGCGGGGAGGGAGCAGGTCAGCCGGGGATTCAAAACGGCGAATTTGGGCCGGATCAGGTCCGTTTTGGGGCTGCCCCACTTCAAGTTGCCCGCCTCCTGGGTGATGACGCAGCTGTCGCTGCCCTCGCTGCCCGCGGCGGAGATGGTCAGCACGGTGCCCACGGGCAGCGTGCGCTCGATCTTGGCCTTGCCGGTGAAGAAGTCCCAGAAGTCCCCGTCATAGGGCACACCGAAGCCGATGGCCTTGGCGGTATCGATGACGGAACCGCCGCCCACGGCCAGGAGGAAGTCCACATTCTCCCGGCGGCAGATCTCGATGCCCTCGTAGACCTTGCCGCTGCGGGGGTTGGCCTGGATGCCGGACAGCTCCGTGTAGGGCATGCCCGCCGCCGCCAGGGAGGCGGTCACCGCGTCGTAAGCGCCGTTGCGCCGCACGGACCCGCCGCCATAGACCAGCAGGACCTTGGTGCCGCCGAAGCGGCGGACCAGCGCGCCGGTGTTTTGCTCCTCTCCGTCGCCGAAGGCGAAGAGGGTGGGGGAGTAGAAGGTAAAGTTGTTCATCAAAATGCTCCTTATCTTTATTTTACTTGCGGTTTACAGGTTTGGTCCAGTTCCCGGGCGTGAGACGCCAAAGGGCGCGCAGGCCGGTCAATATCCTCTCCCGCGGTCCACCAGGTGGAGCAGGGGCTTTCCGGCGGCGTAGCGGGCCAGATTCTCGCAGAACATCTCCACCGTCCGCTCGCAGGTGTACCCCAGGGACATGTTGCCCGCCACGTGGGGGGTGAGCACCAGGTTTTTGGCACTCCACAGAGGATCGTCCGCGGGCAGGGGCTCCGGGGTCATCACGTCCAGGGCCGCCCCCGCGATGCGTCCGGCGTTCAGCGCCTCCACCAGGGCGGGCTGGTCGATGGCCGCGCCCCGGCCCACGTTCAGCACCAGGGCGTCCGCGGGGAGCAGGGCGATGCGCGCCCGGGTGAGGATGCCCGCCGTCTCCGGCGTGCCCGGCAGGGCCATCACCAGCACGTGGGCTTCCGGCAGGGCCTCGTCCAGGCGGGAGATGGGCAGCACCTGGTCGAAAGCGTCCGAGGGGCGTTTGCCCGAGCGGTTCAGCCCCGTGACGGAGGCCGCGCCCAGGCCCTTCACCTTCTCCGCGAAGGTGGAGCCGATGTCGCCGGTGCCGAGCAGGGTGAAGCGGCTGCCCCGGATGGAGCGCACCGCCAGCTGGTTGGACCAGCCCCGGTTTTTCACAACCTCCGCGTACTCCGGCATCCGCCGCATGAGCATCAGCGTGGTCATGATGAGGTGCTCGGAGATGGTCACGCCGTAGGCCCCGGCGGAGTTGGTGAGGAGGCAGGCGGGATTGGCGAAGATGCTCTCGTCCCGGCAGTAGGGGTCCACCCCGGCGTAGGAGCAGCAGTACCATTTCAAAGAGGCGGGCGCGGCGCGGACTAGCTCCGCGTCATGGGCGTAGAGCACCTCGCAGTGCTGCACGCAGGCCTTGGCCTCCTCCGTCTGGCTGAGATCGAAGAAGTGGACGTCAAAGCCCGCCTGGCCGGCGGCCTGGCGGATGCGGGCGCGGAGTTCCTCCGTCAGAAATTCCTGACAGACGCAGATTTCTCGGCTCATGGATGATCGACCTCCTTGGTCATTTTTATTGCGGGGGCGCTCTGTTTACAAACCATAACACTTCAAGTATACTTGAAGTCAAGAACAATTTTTTGATTGGGGAGGCGCGTGTGAAAACTTACACGATCAAGGACCTGTCCCGGCAGTTCGGGCTGCCCGCATCCACCCTGCGCTACTATGAGGAGGAGGGGCTTCTCACCGGCGTCGGCCGCACGCCGGAAGGGCGGCGGGTCTATGAGGAGCGGCATGTGAGCCGCCTGGAGACCATCTGCTGTTTCAAGGGCACGGGCATGAGCATCGCCCAGCTGCGAAAGTTTTTCCGGTATGAGGAGGACGGCCCCGCCCACACCGATGAGATCCTGGCGCTGCTGCGGAGCCAGCGGGAGCACGTCCTGGCGGAGATCCGCCGGATGCAGGAAAACCTGGCCCATGTGGAGCGGAAGATCCGCCGTTATGAGGCCCTCGCGGAGCAAACGCCGGACCGCGCCGGAGGCTGAGGGCGCCTCCATCGCGTCTCACTGCCCGTCCGAAGTCCCGGATAGGGCGGCGCAGAGGCGCTCCGCCGCCCGCATGCCGTCCGCGGCGGCGGAGAGGATGCCCCCGGCGTAGCCCGCCCCCTCCCCGCAGGGATAGAGGCCCCGGAGGGCGGAGACGCCGGATTCGTCCCGGAGGATGCGCACCGGGGAGGACGAGCGGCTCTCCACCGCCGTCAGCACCGCGTCCGGGTCGTCATACCCCCGGAGCTTCCGGCCCAGCAAAGGCAGCGCCTGGGCCAGCGCGTCCGACACAAAGTCCGGCAGGCACCGACGCAGGTCCGTCCAGGTCACGCCGGGACGGTAGCTGGGCCGCACCTTTCCGGGGCCTGCCGAGGGCTTTCCCGCCAGGAAGTCCCCCACCCGCTGGGCCGGGGCGGCGAAGTTCCCGCCGCCCAGGGCGAAGGCCGCCTCCTCCAGCCGCCGCTGGAAGGCTACCCCCGCCAGGGGGTCCGCTCCGCCGCCGAAATCCTCGGCCGTCACGTTCACCAGCAGCGCGCCGTTGATGTTCTCCCGGCTTCGGGCAAATTCGCTCATACCGTTGGTGACCACCCGGCCCGCCTCGGATGCGGCGGCCACCACCTCGCCGCCGGGGCACACGCAGAAGGAGAAGGCCGCGCGGCCGCCGGGCAGATGGCAGGAGAGCTTGTAGGTGGAGGCGGGGAGGCCGGGGCGTCCCGCGTACTGCTTGTACTGGGCGGCGTCGCAGTCCGACTGCCGGTGCTCGATGCGCACGCCCACGGCGAAGGGCTTGGCCTCCAGGGGCACGCCCTTTTCTTGGAGGAGCGCAAAGGTGTCCCGGGCGGAGTGGCCCGGGCACAGGACCAGGTGGCGGCAGGGGAGGGCGTAGGCGCCCTCCGGCCCTTCCACGGTCACGCCCGCCAGCGTCCCGTCCCGGATGTCCAGGTCCGCCATCCGGCTCTCGAACCGGATGTCTGCCCCCAGGGCCAACAGCTCTCTCCGCAGATTCGCCAGGGTGGTGTGGAGATAGTCGGTGCCCACATGGGGCTTCGCGTCGATGAGGATGTCCTCCGGCGCGCCGCAGCGGACCAGGGTCTCCAGAATGAAGCGGTGGCGGACGTCCTTGGTGCCGGTGTTCAGCTTCCCGTCGGAGAAGGCCCCGGCCCCGCCCTCGCCGAACTGGACGTTGGAGGCAGGGTCCAGCGCGCCGGTCTTCCAGAAGGCCTCCACGTCCGCCTTTCTCCGCTCCACCGGGCGGCCCCGCTCCAGCAGGACGGGCCGCAGGCCCGCCCGGGCCAGCACCAGGGCGGCGAACAGCCCCGCCGGACCCGCGCCCACCACCACCGGCGGCGTTTCCGCCGGGGGCGGGGGCGGAGGCAGGAGATAGACGGCCTTCCGCTCCAGGCGGCTGACCTTTTTGCTGTGGCAGCGCTTCAAGACGGCGGCCTCCTCTTTTAAGGAGACCTCCACGGTGTAAACCAGGGAAACGCCCTCCCGGGCGTCCACGCTGCGGCGGAGGAGCCGGAGGGAGAGAAAGTCCTTTTCCCGGACCTTTAAAATACGGGCGGTCTCGGCGGTGAGCGCCGCCATGTCCCCGCCTGGGGGGAGCTTGATGCCTTCCACTTTCAGCAAAGCGTTCGTTCCTTTCAAAATGGGTTTTTCGTTCCTTTTTATCTTACCACACCCCGGCCCGGAGGAAAACCGCCTTTTCTTATTTTTTGCCGGAGAAACGGGCACACTTCCCTAAAGGAGTGATGTTCATGACCCCGCGTCCATTTTTTGAGGGCTGGTATTTCAAGCACCAGTGGGCAGGCCGCACGGCGGCGTTCATCCCCGCCCACCACCGGGACGGGACCGGCGCCCACACCGCCTCCCTCCAGATCGTCACCGACGACGCGTCGGACTGCCTGGAGATCCCCATCGCGGAGTTTCACATCCGGCGGGACCCCTTCCAGGTGCGGGCGGGGACGAGCCTGTTCACCCTGGAGGGCTGCCGCATCAACTGCGCTTTGGGCGGCGGGCGGCTGACGGGTGCTCTCCGCTACGGCCCCGCCGCCCCGCCCAAAGGGGATATCATGGGGCCGTTCCGCTTCGTGCCCTTCCTCCAGTGCCGCCACAGCGTCCTCAGTATGGACCACACGGTGGACGGCGCGCTGGCGCTGGACGGCCGCCCCTGGGCCGGCGGACCGGGGCGGGGCTATGTGGAGGGGGACCGGGGCGCGTCCTTCCCGAAGCGGTATCTCTGGACCCAGAGCGCCGTTCCCGGCGGCAGCGTCATGCTGTCCGTTGCGGACGTGCCCCTGGGGCCGGGACGGATCACGGGCTGCATCGGCTTCGTGTGGCAAAACGGGCGGGAGCTGCGCCTGGCCACCTACCGGGGGCTTCGGGTGGCGGAGGCGGGCCCAAAGCGGGCGGTGGTCCGCCAGGGGCCCTGGGAGCTGACGGCGGAGCTGTTGGAGGACCGGGCGCAGCCGCTGAAGGCTCCGGTGCTGGGCGGCATGAGCCGGATCATCCGCGAGAGCGCGGCCTGCGCGGTCCGATACCGCCTGAGGCGAAACGGCGAAACGGCGCTGGACGTGACCAGCGCCCGGGCGGGCTTTGAGGCCGAGTGGCCGGAGGGACCGGCCTCCTGAGGGAGGCCGGTCCCTGCTTGTCGAAAAAGCCTCGCAGAGTTCGCGCCCGGAGGCGCGAAGAAAATGAAATCCATTTTCTCCGACGACATGTGCGTCGGAGAAAATACATCTCGGTCCGTAAGTGTGCGAACTGTCCGCTCATAGCGGACAGCGAGTGCACGCGACGGGCCGCAGCCTGCTCGAAAAAGTGCCGAAGGCACTTTTTCGACAGCCCCGGACCGGACTCCTGAGGGGAGGCCGGTCCCTTTGCCCGTTCGGAACGCGTTTGTTCAAAGTTCCTTCAAAACTTTTTCAGGCGGTTTTAAGATAAGCATCCTATACTGTGAACAACAAAGCGGAAGAGAACGAACGACGGAAGAAATTCAAAAACCGGACAAATCCATTTCATACTTTTGACACAATCCCCTGATATCCTCTGTTCTAATGAAAGGAGGAGCGGGATACATAATAAGGAGGCATTCATTATGTATAACGATGAAAAGAACCTGTATCATTACACCTACCGCAGAGACGGAAGCGAATCGGAGCAGTACGCCCGCCCCATGACGGACGAACAGCTCCACGGCTATCAAACCGGGCCCCAGCCGCCCGTTCAGGAGAGGATGCCCGTGAAGAAAAACCGGATGGGCCTGAAGATCACCGCTCTGGCTTTGAGCTGCGCGCTGCTGGGCGGCGCGGTGGGCGGCGGCGTGGCCTGGGGCGTGAGCCGCGGCGGCGGCGGAGAGGCCAGCGTCAATATTTCCGGCCGTCCCGCCACCAGCGTCGCGCTGAAGACCGTGGACGGCAAAAGCGCCATGAGCGACGCGGAGGTTTACGCCGCCAACGTCAACAGCGTGGTGTCCATCAACACCACCGCCACAAAAGGCATGAACTACTTCGGCCAGGCGGTGCAGACCGCGTCGGCGGGCTCCGGCTTCGTGCTGACGCGGGACGGCTTCATCGTCACCAACTACCATGTGGTGGACGGGGCCAGCACCGTGAAGGTGACCATGTACAACGGCGACGCCTACGATGCCGCCATCATCGGCGGCGACGAGGATTACGACATCGCGGTGATCAAGGTGGACGCCAAGGACCTCCAGCCCGTCACCCTGGGCGACAGCAGCACGCTGAACGTGGGCGACCATGTGCTGGCCATCGGCAATCCCCTGGGCGAGCTGACCTTCTCCATGAGCGGCGGCATGGTCTCCAGCGTGAACCGGGCCATTAACGTCTCCGGCACTCCCTTCAACATGATCCAGACCGACACGTCCATTAACCCCGGCAACTCCGGCGGTCCCCTGCTCAACAGCTACGGCGAGGTGGTGGGCATCGTCTCCGCCAAGTATTCCAGCTATGCCCAGGAGTCCGTGGAGGGCCTCGGCTTCGCCATCCCCATGAACGACGTGCTGGCCATGATCCAGGACATCATGACCAACGGCTATGTGACCAACAAGCCCTATCTCGCCATCACCGGCGGCACCATGAACCAGCAGATGGCGGCCCAGTACCGCTATGACGTCGACAAGGGCGTGTTCATCTACTCCGTGGAGGAGGGCGGCGCCGCCGACAAGGCGGGCCTCCAGATGGGCGACGTGATCACCAAGGTCGGCGATACGGACATCACCTCCATGGAGGACCTGACCGTGGCGAAAAAGCAGTATTCCGCCGGGGACACCACCGTTTTCACCATCTACCGCCAAGGCCAGACCCAGACGGTGAACGTGACCTGGGACGCGGTGCCCGCCGACCAGCAGGTTTCCGCGCAGGACCAGCAAAATTCCCAGCCCAGCGGCGGCCAGAACGGCCAGACCGTGAACCCCTACGACCTTTTCAATTACTTCTTCGGCGGCGGCTTTAACGGCAGCAGCGCCAAGGAAGCGGCCTGAGGGCAAACTCCCCCGGCGCGTCTGAATACGGCTTCGCGGCAGCAGCCGCGGCAAGGCAAAGAGCCGGTTGCGGCGGGCGCGCAGAGGTATGAAATAGATAAAAGTCCACCGAAAGACGGATATAGAGAAACGGCGCGCCGCAAAATGCGGCGCGCCGTTTTGCCCGTTCCCGCCGGGAAAAATGAACAGACCGTAAAATGCGGGGGAAAATCGGAAGAAACCCTACCCAAACCGGCCGGGACGTGGTATCATATAC
>JAEXWS010000169.1 GCA_023406225.1 Bacillota bacterium
CTGGACCTTCACCAGCCGCACCCGGCAATCCTCCCGGCGCAGGAAGGACAAAAGGGAGTTCAGGGCCGCCAGCATGCTGTTGGCGCTGGCGGCCCTGCGGGTCTCGGTCAGCGTCCGCTTATACTGCAAGACCGCCTCCCGCGTCACCTCTCCGCCCTCCGGCAGGGACTGGCGGAAGGCCCGCGCGTCCCGCAGATATTTTTCAATGGTGGCGGGGGATTTCTCCTCCGCCTTCAGATGGCCGTGATATGCCTCCAAAACCGCTTCCGTCAAAATCGTTCGCTCCATTGCCGCGCTCCTTTTATTGAGATGGAGACCATTATATCGGACCAGACGGCCCGGAGGCGGTTTTAGGCAAATATTGAGGCGCGGGACCGCGCGCCGCGCCGGAGAGAGGCGGCCGCGTCCCGGCCCCTTTGCCGCCGCAGGTCCATAGCGGAGATGAGCGCGCGCCCATGGGACGCTTCCGGACCGCGCCCTGCCATAAAATTTGCTCTTGCAGTTTTTCCGCCAATCGGTTACAATACATTCAGAAATCAGGTCCTGCGGACGCGGGAGTGAAAAGGAGCTGTGCTTGGTGTCGGCGATTGTTGAGGTGGCCCTCCCCTAAAACCGAATACTGTGGAACGGAGCGGGAGGCGGATGTGCTCCCGTGCGTTTCCGTGCACCTTTCGTGAATACTGTCGCGCAGCGATGCGCGCCGCAGGACACGTCTGGCGTGTCCTTTTTTGCGCCCATTTTGCAGAAAACGGCATTCCGGACCTCTCCCGTGGAGACAGGCGAAACGGTTCTGTTTCCGCGGGATTTTTGCGTCTTTTTGGGAGAGGGCCCCAGGAAAAGGAGAATTTATCATGACATGGATCTTAAATCATAAAAACGTGCGAGAGGGAAACAATCATCATGAAGATCGGCAATATAGAAACCTATGGCTACCGCCCCCAGCTCCTGCCTGAGGGGACGTCCGGCGTTCCGGCCCGCGTCACGGCGGTCCGCCGGGACCGGTTCGAGTTCGTCTGCGACCACGGCGCGGGGCTGGCCCGTTTGAAGGCCGGGGCGTACCGGGCGGAGGAACATCCCACCACCGGCGACTTTGTCCTGCTGGAGTGGCGGCGGGACGGCGAGAGCCGCATCCTGGGCACGCTGCCCCGCAGAACGTTCTTTTCCCGGCGGGACCCCGCCTCCTCCGGGCACAGGGAGCAGGCGGTGGCGGCGAATTTCGACTATGTGTTTATCCTGCAGTCCCTGGATCGGGACTTCAACCCCCGCAGGCTGGAGCGGTATTTGACGCTGGCGTGGCAGTCCGGGGCGGTCCCGGCGGTGCTTTTGACCAAGGCGGACCGGGCGGGAGATTTCGCGGACCGTCTCCGCGCGGCGGAAAAGGCCGCCCCCGGCGTGGGGGTGTTTCCGGTCAGCGCCGTGACCGGATATGGCCTGGAGTGTCTGGAGCCGTATACAAAGCCCGGCAGGACCGTGGTGTTCCTGGGCTCGTCGGGCGTGGGGAAGTCTACGCTGGTGAACGCCCTGGCCGGCGAAGAGGTGATGGACACCGGCGGCCTCCGGGAAAAGGACGGCCGGGGCCGCCACACCACCACCCACCGCCAGCTCCTCCTGCTGAAAAGCGGCCTGCTGGTGATCGACACGCCGGGGATGCGGGAGCTTGGCATGTGGGACGTCGGCCGGGGGCTGGGGGAGAGCTTCTCCGATGTGGAGCAGTACCTGGGCGGCTGCAAATTCAGCGACTGCCGCCACAGGAGCGAGCCGGGCTGCGCCGTCACCGCCGCCATCCGGCGGGGAGAGCTCTCCCGGGAGCGGTGGGAGAGCTACCTCCAGCTCCGCGCCGAGGCGGCCTACGCGGGGGACCGGGCGGGCTATCTGCGGGAAAAGGAGCGGCGCTTCAAGGATATCTCCCAATTCGTGCGGACGAAGCAGAAGGCCGATTACCGGTATATGCCCTGCGGCGAGCAATTCATCTGCAAGGCGTGCGGCGCGGCCGTGAGCCCGGAGGGAGCGGGGAGCCGCCACCGTAACCACTGTCCCCGGTGCCTTTCCAGCCTCCATGTGGACAACGGTCCCGGCGACCGGGCGTCGCTGTGCGGGGGGATCATGGACCCCATCGGCGTGTGGGTGCGCCGGGACGGGGAGTGGGCCCTGATCCACCGCTGCCGGTCCTGCGGCGTGCTGCATTCCAACCGCATCGCGGCGGACGACGATATGGACCTTCTGCGGGACATCGCGGCAAAGCCGCTGGGATCGCCCCCTGTTCCCCAGGGGCGGCTCTGACGGGCGGCTCTGACGGGCGGGGCGAAAGGGGGGGCGGTCCCCCTTCTTTCGCCTGTGAGGGGAAGCGCGGCCGCCGGATGCCGCGCTTGGCGCATTCCCGGCAGCCCCCTTCTTTCGCCTGTGAGGGGAAGCGCGGCCTTTCCGGTGGATATCCGCTCTCGGCCGGGAGGCGTTTGGGCGGCGTCCGTCGGAAAAGGGGCGGTTTGAAGGAAGAGGCGCTGAAAAAGGCCGGGACGATCCGGGCCTTACAGAATTTGGGATACGATCCGCATAAGACCATTGAAGCAGGAGGCTTGAAACGATGTTGAAACATCTGGCTGGATCGGGCCTGCGGGCCGGATTGAGAAACTGGCCCACCATACTGTTTTTTGAGATCGTCTATAAAATCGCCGGGTATATCCTGTTCCTTAATCTCTGGGAACAGCTCAAGGCGGCCATGCTGTGGGCGCTGGGGGTGCCGGTGATCGGCCAGCAGAATATCGTTTTGGTGTTCCGCCATCCCCTCTGCGTCCTTTTGATCCTGTGCGCCTTTCTGCTCCTTGCGTTTTACGTCTATCTGGAGATCACGGCGCTGGTCCTCTATTGCGAGGAGGGCTGGCAGGGGCGCTCCCTTTCGCCCTGGGACCTGTGGAAGCGCGCCTTTTCGCGGTCGCTGGCGCTTTTTCGGCCGGAAAACCTGCCTGTGATCCTGGCGCTGGTGCCGGTAATCGGCCTGTCCGTCCTGCCGCTGACCGACGGCTTCCTGGGAAAGGTGCGGATCCCGGAGTTTATCTTCGACTATATCAAAGGCGCGCCCGGCCTGTTCGCGGCGTTCCTCGCCGTCATGGCGGCGTTGAACGTGCTGCTTTTTTTCTACCTGTTCGCCTTTCCCACCGTCATTTTGGGCGGGAAGCGCTATCGCGGCGCGCTGCGGGAG
>JAEXWS010000005.1 GCA_023406225.1 Bacillota bacterium
CCCCATGCCGCTTTTCGCGTCGGATTCCAGCACGGCCCAGCCCTGGGCGCGGAAATGCTCCGCCCACTGCTTCGTGGCGTCCGGGTCCGCCTGATCCACCCGGTTCAGCACCACCAGCCGGGGCTTCCCCGCCGTCAGGGCGTCCACGTCCGGGTTCCGGCTGGAGACCGGGATGCGGGCGTCCACGATCTCGCACACCGCGTCCATATTTCTGATCTGCTCCGCGATCATGCGGCGGGTCTTGGTCATATGACCGGGATACCATTGAATATTCATACCGCCTCGCTCAACCGATCAGGCCGATACGGCCGAAATCCCGCTTATCCGTCACCTCATCCGGCCCCGGAAAGGCCAGAAACACCGCCCGGCCGATGACATACCGCGCGTCCACCACGCCCAGCCGGGAATCCCGGCTGTCGCTGGAGTGGTTGCGGTTGTCGCCCATGACGAACAGACCGCCCTTGGGCACCGTCAGGGGGAACTCCGTCCCCTCCTCCAGGAAGGTCAGCTCATTGATATAGCGCTCGTCCAGCAGCGCCCCGTCCACATAAACGGCCCCGGCGGCAAAGTCGATGTCCACCGTCTGGCCCTCCGTGGCGATCACCCGCTTGACGATGGGCTCCTCCATAAAGGTGTCCTTCCGGAGCACCACGATGTCGCCGTACCTGTAGTCGCTGTACAGGATGGAATTCAGCACCAGCAGCCGGTCCCCGTCCTGGAGGGTGGGCACCATGGAGTGCCCGTCCACGCCGATCAGCCGGATGACAAAGGTGAATACCAGCACCACCGCCAGCACGGAGCACACCAGCGCCTGGACCCACTCGTACAGGTCCCGCCCCGCGTCCTCCGGCTGTTCGATCTGCGTATCCTGCTCATTTTCCTGCATATCCATGCTCTCCTCAATTCAAAATGCCGATGCGGCCCCACTCCCGCTGGTCCAGACCGGCCGTCCTGCCTGGAAACAGGACGCCCAGCGCCCGGCCGATGACGCGGCGGCCATCCACCACGCCCAGCGCCGGATTCCGGCTGTCGTCACTGTGGTTGCGGTTGTCGCCCAAGACAAAGAGACAGCCCTCCGGCACCGTCAGCGGAAAGCTTACGCCCTCGGCCAGGTGGGTCCGCTCCAGGATATAGGGTTCCGCCAGCTCCGCGCCGTCCACATAAACCACTCCGGCAGCAAAGTCGATATCCACCGTCTGTCCCGCCACGGCGATCACCCGTTTGACGATGGGCCTGCCGTCGTTGAAGTCCGCTTTTTGGAGGACGACGATCTCCCCCGGGGCGTATTCCCCGCACAGCGGCCCGTTCAGCACCAGCAGGATATCCCGGTCCTGAAGCGTCTCCCGCATGGACGATCCGTCCACCATCACGATGCGCGCCAAAAAGGTGAACACCAGCAAAAGCGGCACCACCACGCACACCAGGGACCGCACCCACTCATAGGCCCCGCTTGCCGCCGCGTTCCGCCCTGCTTCCTCCGCCATGCGCCGCTCCTCCAACAGTCCAAGATTCACCATGATAATCTAAAGCATTAGTATAACAAACAACTTCTCAAATCACAAGGGATGGTGGAAATTTTCCAGGCCGTTTTCCCCGCGGAGCGCAAAAAAGAGAGGCCGACGCCCCATGCTGTTTCATTTGAAAGGCCCCTCCTGTCCTTCCAGTCGGAAGCCTGTCTTTTTGTAAAAAAACAGCGCGCCACACCAGGCCGCGGTCTGGTGTGGCGATGACGGGTTCGTGTGAAACGCCTGTTTTGCAGAGAGCCCTTCTATTTTGACTCTTCTTGCAGGGGCGCGGAAACGCGCATGGCTTTATAAAATTGCACGAGGAATCCCAAACCCGCGCCTATCAGGGAAGCGCCCAA
The DNA here is from genome assembly GCA_023406225.1 of Bacillota bacterium. GTDB lineage: Bacteria > Bacillota > Clostridia > Oscillospirales > Oscillospiraceae > Oscillibacter. The sequence goes on from JAEXWS010000005.1 coordinate 1,865, forward strand.
TCCCGCGTAGAATGTGCCCAGAATGAGCGGCGGCACCAGGCGGGAAGCGCGTAGGAGGATGCCGAAGGTCATCATAAAGGCCATGAGCAGGTAACTCTTTTTATCGAAAAAGTACAGGAACAAGATGCGCTCTTCCTCACAGGCCAGGATGCGCATGGTGTGTTTGGCGATGAGACGGCGGAAAATAAGCAGGAAAAAGGCCAGGAATACCACCAGGGCGCACAAAAGAGGCGGAATCGGATCGTTCCAGGAGGAGGCCATGTCCGGTGCGCCCAGACGGAAAATGTTGATCCCAGCCGCCAGCCACACCAGCCCCGCAATGAGCAGGAGGCTCCGCCGCGGCGCCTTGGGGAGCTTGCGGGAGAGGCCGGAAAGGAGAAGGAAAAGCCGCGCCGTCATTTGGCGCCGGACCTCTTCCGAAACGCATTGAAGCCTATAAAGACCATCCAGACGTAGGCCATGGTCTTAGGGATCATAAGCATTCCCACCATGGGGACCGCGTCCGCGAAGAGCACCACCGGGATATAAAAGCCAAAGGACAACACGATGGCAAGCCACATCCAGCGGAAGGCGCGGTCATTGTGCCTGCGGGTTTCCTGATAGAAAATCACGATCATGATGACGCCCAGGATGGAGAAGGGGATGTTGCGCACCACGCCCCAGAAAAGGGGCTGGTGGTAAGAGAGCCAATCATTCTGGGGCAAGGCGCACAGGGCGATCCGGAGGGCGGCCAGGATGTAGACCGCGGCTGTCAGGCCGGCTTTGCCGGTGATCTCATAGCGTCTGCGCCAGACATGGTAGAGGATCACGTAAAAAATGGTCATCGTGACGGAAGTGACCAGCTTTCCCACGCCCAAGGCGGCGGCATGAGACTCCAGGCCGGTGGTGCAAAGGGCAAAGGCCCGGGGAATGAGGTGAAACGCGTCTCCGCATCCCAAAATCACCGCCATGGCGCCGAAAAGGGCGTACTGCTTGCTGCTTTTTGCGCCCTTGAGCATCAAAACGCCCAAAGTGACCACCGTACAGAGGTAAACGGCGTCAAAAACGGTTTCGAAAATGGCTTGTATCATGTTTCATTCTCCTTTTTATAATGAACAATGTTCATTTATGGGGAAAATGGAATCCCGGCCAAGCGGGACTCCAAATTTGATAAAATTACAGGACTTCTTCCAAAATCCGCTGAAAATAGGCGCAATCCGGCGCGCCCCGGCGCAGGAGGCCCATCACATTGCCGAATACAAAATCCACGAACGCGGCCCGGTCCGCCTCGCAGGAAAGCAGCGGGGAGGACACGCCGCAGACGTTCAGCGCATGGAGGAGGCCCAGTTTGATGTGGTTGAAGCACTTCTCCTCCAGTTCCCTGCCCTTGCGCCGCTCGGCCTCGCCCAGTTCGGAGATCTGCCTCAGCCACCCGGCCTGGAAAGCGCTCAACTCCTGAAAAAGCATGGCGTACAGCCGGGACACGTAAGCAGGAAACGGCTCGCCGCCGGCGGGCGCGCAGGACTCCATGTGAGCGGCCCGCCGCCAAAAATCCTCAATGACTGCGGCGATCAGATCGGCCTTGGTTGGAAAATAGTTGTAGATGGACCCCACTGCCACGCCACATCTGGCGGCCACGGCCCGGATATTCACCTGGGAAAGACCCTGGCTGTAGGCCAGCTCCTTGGCCGCGCCGAGGAGCTGCTCCCGGCTGGTCACGGTTTTATTCATTGCTTCCCACTCCATTCTGAACAACGTTCATTATAGCACGGCGCCATCGCTTGTCAAGAAAAAATTTTCATCCACCCGGCACGCCGGGAACTCATTTCAAGCCAGCTTTTCAAGGCCAGCCGTCCGCAAGGCGCCGCCTGCCCTCCTCAATCCGTTTTCCTGGCATAAAAGACGAATTTCCGAGCACAAACGCCGCCTTTAAAGGCGGCGTTTGTGCTCGGAAATGACAACAGGCATTCTCAATTGGGCGAAAGCCTCTTTTTATCGCGTTCCGATCAAAGCTTCTCCCGAACCTTGGCGCCCTTGCCCACGCGGTCGCGCAGGTAATAGAGCTTCGCACGGCGGACCTTGCCGTTGCGCACGACCTCGATGTGGTCGATGGAGGGAGAGTGAACGGGAAACACCTTCTCCACGCCGATGCCGTAAGAAATGCGGCGGACGGTGACGGTCTCTTCGATGCCGCCGTGCTTCTTGGCGATGACGGTGCCCTCGAAGACCTGGATACGCTCGCGGGAGCCTTCCTTGACCTTCACGTGGACGCGGACGGTGTCGCCGACCTGGACGTTGGCAACTTCATTCTGCAGGGTTTCCTTGTTCAGTTCCTTGATGAGATCCATGGGATATTTCCTCCTGTTTTATAGGCGTTCTTGCCGCTTTTCCATGGCACATCGGCGCAGATTTGCGCGTGCACGGCAGAGGACCGCCCTTTGTAGCCCAGATAGAATATCATGGTTCTCCGTGAATTGCAAGGGTTTTTTACAAAAAACCCCTTTGCGGGCGGCGGCAGAACGCCTCCCGCAGCGCGGCGGCCGTCAGCCCCGCCGCCGCGGGCAGAAGCCAGAGACTCCCCCCGGTGCGCCACATGACCCAGACCGTCACCGCGGCCAGGGACTGGGCCGCGCAAAGGCCCACCCAGCGGGCGACCCACTCCCCCGCCGCAGGACCCGCGGCCCAGCTCACCGCCAGCGCCAGCGCCCGCCCGCCGTCCAAAGGGCGGACAGGCAGCAGATTAAACGCGCACAGCGTCAGATGCGCGCCCGCCTGAACGGTCCATCCCAGCGCCGCCAGCGCCAGACCGCACAGCAGGTTGGCGGCGGGCCCCGCCAGCACCGCCGCCAACTCCCGCCTGTAGGACAGCCGCGCGCAGGCCGTCTCCAGCTCCGCGCCGAACACGCTCAGCCGCAGGGCCGTCACCGCCGCGCCGCACCATCGCAGCACCAGCAGGTGCCCCAGCTCGTGGATGGCGGCGGCGGACAGGACCGTGGCCAGCAGCGCCCAGCCGTTTGCCAGGGCGAACCAGACCACCAGCAGACAGAACCCGCCGGAGACCCGGATACCGCCCTCACGCCAAAGAGACATAGTAGATGGGATTGAGATACGCGCCCTCCTTATGGAGCTCAAAGTGCAGATGAGGCCCGGTGGCCATCCCGGTCTCCCCCACCTCCGCGATCTTTTCCCCCTCGGACACAGCGGCCCCGGAGACAGCCGTGATGCGGCTGCAATGGGCATACAGGGTGGAGTAGCCGCCGGCATGGGTCACGATGCAGTATTTTCCATAGCTGCTGCTCTCCCCCACCGCCGTCACGGTGCCGTCGGCAAAGCAGCCGACGGCGGTGCCGGTGCCGGCCGCGATGTCCAGACCGTAATGGAACCGCTCCTCACCCTCCACCGGGTGCTCCCGGTATCCGAAATTGGAGGTCAGCGGCCCCATCACAGGCGTACAGTAATCGAAGCCCAGGATGGCCTGTTCCATGCTGACGTTTTCCGGAAGGTTTTTGTCGGAGTACATCACATAGGCCAGCGTGGACGCCTGGGGCGCGGTCTCCTCCGCGGGAGGGACCTCCTCCCGGGGCTGGACGAGCTCCTCCCCGGCTCCCGCGCTCTCCACGGCCGCCTGCCCCTCCAGCCAGCCGTCGCTTCCGCCGTTTCCGGTGCGGAAGTTCCGCAGGGAATCCAGGGCGGAGGGCTCTTCGAAACGCGCTCCGCCGCCGGTGAGCACCGCCGCCGTCTCTGTAGCCTCCCCGTCCTTATCCTGGGGGTTGAAGACCGCCTGATAAACGTTCTCCAGCGTTCCGCCCACGTCGCTCCTGCCGCTCACCGCGTCGCCAACGGCGGAAAAAACGGCCCGCACGTCCATATTC
>JAEXWS010000027.1 GCA_023406225.1 Bacillota bacterium
ATGTTGAAGAGCGTGGTCTTGCCGCCGCCGCTGACGCCCAGCAGGCACACCAGCTCCCCCGCCCCCAGGGTCAGCGACACGTCGTCCAGCACGGGCTTTCCGCCGTAGGCCAGGCTGACGTGCCGCACTTCCAGCTTCTCCATCTCAGGCGGCGGGCAGAAAGTCGTTGGTGAAGCCCGCGCCGGGGTCCACCGCGCCCTCCAGCAGCTCATTGTCGTTGAGCCAGGCGTAGAAGGCGCTCCAGCGGTCCGCGTCGAACTCGCCCCAGCGGGCGGCGTCGGCGGTGTAGCGGTCCGCCAGATACTTCTGGCTGGCGGTCACCAGTCCGGCGCTGTCCTTCAGCTCCGGGGCGGCCTCCATCAAGATCTCCGCCGCGCCCTCCGGATCGTCCATGGCGTCCCGGTAGCCCTGGGACAGGGCCGCCAGGAAGGCCCGGGCGGTGTCCGGGCGCTCCGCCAGGAAATCGTCGTTGGCGATGACCACCGGGGTATAGAAGTCGAACACCGGGTCGATGTCGGCGAAGGCGAAGTAATCCGTCTCCAGGCCCGCCGTCTCGCAGGCGATGCCCGCCCAGGCGTAGAAGATCCAGATGGCGTCCACGGACCGGCTCTCCAGGGCGGAGACCTCGTCTGTGACGGTGGAGGGGATCAGCTCCACCTTGCCGAAATCGCCGCCGTCGGCGGCCATCACCTGGCGGAGGGTCGCCTGCTCCACCGGCAGGTTCCACGTGGCGTACTTATGGCCCTCCAGGCCCTTGGGAACGTCCATCCCCTCCCCCTTCCGGGAGACGATGCCGGAGGTGTTGTGCTGGATGATGGCCGCTACAGCGGTGATGGGCAGGGGATCGTCCCCGATGAGGGCCGGGGCGATATAGTCCTGAAAACTGACGCCGAACTGGGCTTTGCCGGAGCCCACCAGCACCTCCGCGCCGTCCTCGGGCGGCTGGACCACCTCCACGTCCAGTCCCGCGTTGGCGAAGTAGCCCTTGGCGAGGGCCACATACAGTCCGGTGTGGTTCGTGTTGGGGGTCCAGTCCAGGACGAAGGTGATCTTTTCAAGGTCCGCGCTGTCCGCGCCGGGTCCGGCCTTTTGGCCGCAGGCGGCCAGGGAGAGGGTCAGGACCAGGGCCAGCAGCGCGGCGGACCAGCGTTTGAATCGTTTCATTATGGGTCACTCTTTCTCATTTTGATTTTTCAGGTGCCGGTAGGGCATGCACCGGCGCTCCGCCAGGTCCACCAGGGCCATGAGGACCAGGGAGATGGCGGAGATCAAAAAGATGACGGCGAACATCTTGTCGAAGGCGAAGGCCTTCTTCACCCGGGTCATGTAGACCCCCAGGCCGCTGAAGCCGCCCAGCCACTCGCTGATGACGGCCCCCACCACGGAGTAGGCCGCGGCGATGCGGAGCCCCGAAAAAAACTGGGGCAGGGCCGAGGGGCATTTGAGATAGCGGAAGATCTGCCACCGGCCCGCGCCCATGGACCGCAGCATGCCCACCGCGTCCCGGTCCGCCGCCCGAAAGCCGTCCAGCAGCCCCACCGTCACCGGGAAGAAGGTCACCAGGACCACCAGAATGATCTTGGGCGTCATCTCATAGCCGAACCACAGCACCAAAAGGGGCGCGATGGCCACGGTGGGGACGGTCTGTGTGATGACCAGGATGGGGTAAAAGGCCCGGTAGAGCACATCGAAGGCGTCCATCGCCACCGCGAACACAAATCCGATGGCGACGCCCAGGGCCAGGCCGTAAAAGGCCTCCTGGAGCGTGACCAGCAGATTTGCCCAGAGCATCCCCGCGTCGTTCACAAACACCAGCGCCACGTCCGCCGGGGAGGGCAGCATGTATCTTGGCACCAGGCCCCAGGAGGACGCGGCCTGCCACACGGCCAGCAGCAGCGCCACGGCCAGAACGGCGGGGGCCTTACCGCCGGTGGTGCTTCGTAACTTTTTTGTCAATGGTCAAGATCTCCCCTTCCGGCTCGTAGACCACCTTGATGTAAGCGGACACCTTGGGCGCGCCCGCCCGGATGGCGATGTGCTGGCACTCCTTCACGATGTCCATCAATTGGTCGTAGTCGTCTCCCTCGATGGTGGTCTCAAAGGGGCCGACGTAGCAGTTCAGCCCCGTGCTCTGGATATAGGCGATCACCTGGTCCACGATGCGGACCAGCTCCTCGTCGTCCTTGGCCGCGGGCAGGGTCTGAATGGCGACGCTTGCAGTCATGATAATTCCTCCAATCCAAAAAATCCCCGCCGGGAATTCCGGCGGGGATGCGGCGTTTCTGACGCGCATATGCTCCCTACGCTGGCATTACCCAGATCAGGTGAAAGGGTCACAGGAAACACCTGTCTCTCAGCCCGTCCATTCGAGCTCCCCATTGTCAATTTTATAGTGTAACGCTTTTCGGCGGATTTGTCAATGGAAGCGCTTCGGAAGCTCCACAGTTTTCAGTGTGGTCGAGATTGAAATTTGGGCGGCTTTATTCTTCTGGGGCCAGGATCGCTTTGCAATGTGGAGAATAATCCATTATAATACTTTATAAATACATATTAGGCAGATAAGCCGGCTCATCGTTTGAAAAATAATATATTGGCAACTTTTAGTGAGAAAGGCAGCATTCCAGGCATTATTTAGGAGGGAACCAAGTTGAATACATCTAATGCAAAAAAGGCATTATTCATTATTAAAAGTAAAGCCAGCAATCGCAGTTATGGATTGGCAGGTGGAAATAGGCAAAGCGGCTAAAGGGCTGCATCTGCCGGATAATAAAGAGGGACCATCGGCGGCAAGCGGATGGTCCCTCTTTCAGATTCGTTCCCGGTCCGGCGCCAGCCGCATCAGCCAATTGAAGCAAACCGGCCTTGCAGGGCAGCTCGGCCATCTGCAAAACCGCCTCACAGGTCCCGGCGCTTTTGCAGCAGGCGCTCCTTGGTCATCGGTCCCTGCCCGTACCGCTCAATTTTGTCGTCCAGCCGGTCCAGGGACGCCTGCATGTCCGCCATGCGGGCCTTTAACTGCTCCCGCTGCTCGATCAAAATGGCCTTCCGGGCGTCCGCGGTGCCGTCCCCCTGCTGGTACAGGGCCACATACTCGATGAGCGCCTCGATCTGCACCCCGGCGGAGCGCATGCACTTCATCAGCTCCACCCAGGCGCAGGAGGATTCGTCATAGTCCCGGACGCCGCTCTTGTTCCGGGGCACCGGCGGGATGAGGCCGATGCGCTCGTAGTACCGCAGGGTATCCGCCGAGACGCCGTACCGTCTGGCAACTTCTGCGATCGTCATTCCTCTCCCCCCTCTCAGCGGCCGAAAACGGCGGCCGCCCGGCGCATATTCTCCACCGCGGGCACGCCGAAGGGGCACCGCTTCTCGCAGGCTCCGCATCCGACGCACGCCCCGGCGGGATGGGCCAGGGCGGCGTAGTGCTCCCGCACCGTCTCCGGCACGAAGCCCTGGGCCCTGGCGAGGTTCCAGAACTTGGTCACCGACGCCACGTCGATCCCCTTGGGGCAGGGAGCGCAGTGGCCGCAGTACATGCAGTGGCCCTTCCAGGAGATGCGGGGGAAGGACGCGAAGGCGGCGGCGTAGTCCCGCTCCTCCTCCGAAGCCGTCTCATAGGCCAGGGACCGCTCCAGGTCCTCCAGGCTCCGGGCGCCGGACATGACGGCCGCCACCGCCGGACGGGTCAGGGCGTAGTGCAGGCACTGAACGGGCGTCAGGGCCGCCCCCGCCGGGGAGAGGGCCGCGTCCAGCAGATCGCCCCCGCCGAAGGCCTTCATCACCGTGATGCCCACCCCCAGCCGCTGGCACGTCTCGTACAGCCGCTCCCGTGCCGGGTCCATGTTGGTCAGGGGTCCGGCGTAGCTGCCCTCCGCCCAGAGGTTTTCACAGTTCTCGTCACCGGGCAGCAGATCGTAGCAGGGGTTCACGGCGAACAGCAGCACGTCGATCAGCCCGCTCTCCACCGCCGCCAGGGCGGCGTCCGGGTTGTGGCTGCTGACACCCAGAAAACGGATGCGGCCCGCCGCCCGCTGCTCCTGGGCGTAGGCCATGACGGGCCCCTCCGCCAGCTCCCGCCACAGGGCCGGGGAGTCCACGTAGTGGAGCAGCCCAACGTCCAGATAGGGCGTGTCCAGGTTTTTCAGCTCCTGGTCAAAGGCGCCCCTTACCTCGTCCGGCTTCCGGGTGGCCTCGTACTGCCCGTTTTTCCAGATGGAGCACAGGTGGCCCTGGAGCACAAAGTCCTCCCGCCGGTCCCGGATGGCCCGTCCCACCCGGCGCTGAACGTCCGGCTGGGGGCTGTACAGGTCCATACAGTTGATCCCCGCCGCAAAGGCGGCCGCAAACAGCTCCTTTGCAAAGGCGTCGTCTTGAAGGACGAAGCCCTCGCAGCCAAGGCCGATCTCGCTCACCCGCAGTCCGGTGCGGCCCAAGGTGCGGTATCGCATGACGCACTCTCCTTTTCTCTCTCGATTTTCCGGCGGGTCAGGCCCCCTCAAAGACCTCCGCCACCTGGGACAGCAGCGCCGCAACCTCCAGGTGCTGGGGGCAGGCCCCTTCACACTGGCCGCAGCGGATGCAGTCGCGGGCCTTTCCGTGGCCGCCCCCGGTGCTCACGCCGTAATAAAAGTCGCTGTTCCAGTCCTTGAACCGCCGCTTGTTGTTCAAACAGGCGAAGAGGTCCGGGATCAGGATGTGCTGCGGACAGCCCGCCACGCAGTAGCGGCAGCCGGTGCAGGGCACCGTGTCCTGGGCCTTCAAAATCTCCCGCACCCGGTCCACGGCCGCGAACTCCTCCGCCGTCAGGGGCCGGAAGTCCTTCATGAAACCCAGGTTCTCCTCCATCTGCTCCAGGGTGCTCATGCCGCTGAGGACCATGAACATCCCCTCGAAGGAGGCGGCGTAGCGGATGGCGTAGCTGGCGGGCGTGCCGCCGCCCAGGCCGTCCAGAACGGCCCGGGCCGCCTCCGGCAGATCGGCCAGGCCGCCGCCCTTCACCGGCTCCATGACGATGACGGGCTTGCCGTGTTTCCGGCAGACCTCGTACACCGCGCCGCTCTCAACAACAGGGTCATCGTAGTCGGCGTAGTTGAACTGGATCTGCACCACCTCGATCTCCGGGTGCTCCGTCAATATCTGCTCCAGCAGGGCGGGCTTGTCGTGGAAGGAGATGCCCAGATGCCGGAGCTTCCCCTCCGCCTTCAGCTCCAGCGCCGTTTCAAAGGCGCCGCAGTCTTGGAACTTCCGGTAGTTGGCCGCGGTGAGGGCGTGCATCAGATAGTAATCGAAGAAGGAAACGCCGGCGGCGGCCAGCTGCCGCTCAAAAAACGGCCGGATGTCTTCCCGGCTCTGAAAGAAATTTCCCGTCAGCTTGTCGGTGAGAACATAGGCGTCCCGGGGATAGCGCTTCACAAGCCCCTCCCGCAGGGCCGTTTCGCTCTTTCCGTTCAAATAGCCGTGGGCCGTGTCGAAGTAAGTGAAGCCCTCCGCCAGGAACTTGTCCACCATCCGGTCGAACTGGGGCTGGTCCACCTCTCCGTCCATCCCGCCGGTCATGGGCAGGCGCATGCAGCCAAATCCAAAATGTTTCATCTCTTCCTCCCTTTTTGCCGCTCTTTCCTGTTACCATATCACTTGGAGTGCGCTCCAAGTCAAGCCCTTTTTGCAGAAAAACGAAAAAAAGAGAATGCCCGCAGGCATTCTCTCTTGTAAGGACTGTCTCACCGCACCCCCTGAGGCAGGGCCGAAAGGCCGGGGACCGGGGCGTGCGGGGCCTGGTAGGGCAGGCGCTCCCGCTCAGAGATGGCCCGGAGGCGCTCGCCGACGGTTTTCAGGCTCCGGGACCGGGCCGTGCGCAATCCCGCCTCCGCCAGGGAGGGCAGGCTTCCGTCCAGCAGTCCCGCCACCCTTTGGCGAAACGCCCCGTCGTCCGCCGCCTTGTAGACCTGCTCGCCGTCCCGGAGCCAGCCGCCGTACACCGGGATGTCCCGTACCACCGTGGGGATGCCGCAGCTCAGGGCCTCCAAAACCACGATGCCCTCCGTCTCCTCATGGGACATGAAGGCGAACACGTCGCACCCGCAGTAGGCGTCCCGCAGCTCGTCCCGCTCCACGAAGCCCGGGAAGACCAGGTTGGACGGCGCGGAGGCGATGGCGTCCCGGATGCTCTGGGGCACCAGCTCCAGCTTCGTATAGCCGAACCAGAAAAACCGCGTCTCCGGCATGGACCGGGCCAGCTCCACGAATTCCGGCAGGCCCTTGCGGGCAATATAATGGCCCACGGAGATCACCGCCTTGTCCGTCTCCCCCAGGCCGTACCGCTCCCGAAAGGCCTTCCGCCGGGCCGGACTGGGGGCGAAGAAGTCCGTGTCCACGCCGTTGCTCAAAGCGTAGACGGGCCGCCGGACCCCGTATTGCAGCAGCAGCTCCCGGGAGTATTCCGTGGGGGTGATGACCACGTTGCCACTGCTGTAGCAGAGCTTGATCCACCGGCGGAACAGGGGCGCCAGCCGGTCGGACCCCCGGAAGGAGGCCTTGAAGTCCTCCATGGTGGAGTGGCCGTAAAACACCACCCGCTTGCCCCGCAGCCTGGCCCACCAGGCCGCCAGAAGCGAGTCCGGCAGCACCGTGTTGCAGTGGACCACCCGGGCGTCCCGCCGGGCATGGTCCGTCACGGGAACGCCGATGCGCTCCAGCATCTCCCGCTGGTGCTCCACCGCCTTGCCCACGCCGCTCCGGCGGACCAGGGCCAGAGAGCCCTTATATAACTGCACGCTCATAAAACGCCTCTCTTTCCGTCATGCGGGCAGCGCGCCCGCCACCCACTGAAACGCCGCCGTCAAACCCAGGCTGTACAGCGCGATGGACGCGGGCTTGCCCAGCAGGATGATGGCGCTGAAGGTCCCGAAGGACATCTTGGTGGTGCCCGCCAGCCAGCACAGGAAATCGTCCGGCGCCACCGGGAAAAAGATGGCGGCGGCGAACCATTTGGAAAAGTGGCGGCCCGTCCAGACCTCGTATTTTTGGATCGTCTCGGTCTTGAACATCATGTTCAGGATGGGCCTTCCATAGAGCTTGGCCAGCAGAAAAGCGGCCAAAGACCCCAGGCAGATGCCCACATAGTTGTATACAAAGCCCCACACGGGCCCGAACAGCAGCACGCCCGCCAGGCACCCCAGGCCGCCGGGCAGGATGGGCACCACAACCTGCACCACCTGGAACAGGATGAACACCGCCGCGCCAAAGACGCCGAATCCCGCCACAAAACGCTCCAGCGCCTCCTGGGAGGTGAAAATGCGCTGCTGAAACCCGTAGATCACAAAGAGGACGCAGAACAGGGCCCCCAGGACGGTGCAGAAGTTGATCGCGTTTTTGTTGATGTATTTTGGCATAAACGGTCTCCTTTTATGCGCCTCAGGCGGCGCTCGCCAGCGAGCCCTTGGAGAGGGCCTGGGCGTAGACCGCCGCCGTCCGCCGGGCAAACATTTCGATGGAAAACTCACGCCGGGCCAGCTCCGCCGCGGCTTTGGACATCTCCTCCCGCAGGCCGGGGTCCTTCAGCAGACGGGCCACGCCGGTACGGAACTCCGCGCCGTCCCGGAACTGCCAGCCGTTCACGCCGTCCACCACCACGCCCACCAGGCACGGGTCCCGGCGGCACAGGGCCGGCACGCCGGCGGCCAGGGCCTCCACATAGGTCAGCCCCTGGGTCTCGCTGGTGGAGGCGCTTACGAACACATCGCCCAGCCGGTAGTAATCGGGCACCTGCTCCGGCGGGACCATCCCGGCGAAGCGGACTGTTTTCTCCAGCCCCAGCGCCCGGACCCGACCCTCCAGCGCCGCCCGGTAGGGTCCGTCCCCCACCAGGAGGAGCGTCACATCGGGCCGCTCCAGGGCGGCGGTGTGGTTCAAAAGCTCCTCGATATTCTTCTCCGCGGCCAGACGCCCCACGCTCACCATCACGAAGTTCCCCGCGGGGATGTCCAGCTCCTGGCGCAGGGCCGCCAGACGGGCGGGATCGCAGGGCTTTTCAAACCGGGACAGATCGATGCCCGTGGGCACCACGTGGACCGGGCGCTCCACCTCATAGCCCTCCAGCAGGGTGCGGACCTTGGCCGTGGGGACGATGGTGCAGGCGGTCTGGCCCACCACCCAGCGGGAGAAGGCCGCCACCGCCGCCCGGCCCCACCTGCGGCTGGGAGAGAAGTAATGGGTGTAGTCCTCATAGACCGTGTGATAGGTGTGGACCAGGGGCGCGCCCACGGCGGCGGCGATCTTCCGGGCCAGAAGGAAGGTGGAAAACTCGCACTGGGAGTGCACCACGTCCGGCCTCCACGCCACCAGCTCCGTCACCAGCTCCCGCCCCGGCGCTGTGCGCAGCCGGGCGCCGGGATACACCAGTCCGGCGCCGACCGCGCCGATGTACGTCACCCCGTCCTCGCAGCGGGAGTACGGCGTTTGAGACAGCGTCAGCACCCGGACCTCATGGCCCAGGGCCTCCAGCCCCCGCCGCAGATTCAAAACAGAGGTCACCACGCCGTTGACCGTGGGGGCGTACCAGTCTGTCGTCATTAAAATTTTCATATCAGGCGCTCCTTCCCACATCGGATGTTTCGGGTTCCAACTGTATCAACCGTATTAATACAGTTAGTATGCATCACATCGATGCGCTTGTCAAGGGTTTTTATCAAATTCCGTCGTTTTGCTTTGATTGTACTATTTGAATAATACAGTAACACAATAATACAACCCTGTCAAGCAAGTTTCGGAAAAGAGTTTGCAAAATCGGCCGCGCCCCGTCCGGGAGGCGCTTTAGCGGTCCCATCCGCCGCGCCGGATACTGACAATACGACAAAGGCCGCCGCTTTTCTTCAAACCGGCGGAAAAAAATCCCCGAAGGCCGAAGCCTTCGGGGATCTGGGGCGAAACGGTCAGGCCGTTTCGGTGAGGAGCTGGGGCAGCCAGGTGACCACGGACGGGAAAACCGTGCACAAAACGACCACCAGGACCACGATGATGACGAAGGGGATCACGCCCCGGTAGATGTCGCCGATCTTCACCGTGTCCGGCACGATGCCCTTGATGTAGAACAGGGCGAAGCCGAAGGGCGGCGTCATGAAGCAGGTCTGGAGCATGACGGCGGTGACCGCCACCAGCCACAGCCGGTCGAAGCCGAAGAGGTCCATGATGGGCAGGAAGATGGGGAACACGATCATCACGATGCCCAGCCAGTCGATGAACATGCCCATGACGAACACGATGGCCATCATGATGGCGAAGGCGCCCCACTTGCCGATGCCCATGCCCAGGACCCAGTTGGCGATGATCTGGTCGCCGTCCAGGGACATGAACACGCCGGTAAACGCCGCCGCGCCGAAGAGGATGATGAACACCATGGCGGTGGTCTTGGCGGTGTCGATCACGGAGTCGTAGAGCATCTTCCAGTTAAACTGCTTGTAGAAGATCGCCAGGATCAGCGCGAACAGCGCGCCCACGCCGGCGGCCTCCGTGGGGGTGGCGATGCCGCCGAAGATGGAGCCCAGCACGCCCACGATGAGGATCAGGGGCGGCACCAGGTTGATGAGGGAGCCGGAGATGCGCTTGCTCATGGGCATCTCGGCCAGCTCCTCCGCGCTCATGGCGGGTCCCCAATCGGGGTGGATGTGGCAGACCACCATCACATAGATGATGTAGCAAAGGCTCAGCAGCAGGCCGGGAACGATGGCGGCGAAGAAGATCTTGCCGACGGACACCTCGGCGTAGGAGCCCATGGACACCAGCATGATGCTGGGCGGGATCAAAATGCCCAGGGAGCCGCCCGCGCACACCATGCCGCAGGCCAGGGACGGCTTATAGCCGCTTTTGAGCAGGATGGGGATGGACAGCATGCCCATGGTGACCACGGACGCGCCCACGATGCCGGTGGTGGCGGCGAACACCGTGGACACCACGATGACCGCCAGGCCCAATCCGCCCTTCAGGGGCCCGAACAGATACCGGATGGACATGAACAGCCCATCCGCCACCTTGGAGTGGGTCAGGAAGTTGGCCATGAGGACGAACATGGGGATGGCCACCATGGAGTAGCTTTGCATCTGGTCGTAGACCTTGGTCATGGCGATGGTAACGCCGGGGTCGCCCCAGGCGATCCAGCCCACCAGCACGCCCGCGCCGCCCAGGACGAAGGCCAGCTCCTGGCCCAGGACCAATCCCACGATCATCAGTCCGAACATGGCCACGATCAATATGACGGCCAGATCGCCGGAGAGGATGCCGGAGGAAGCCACCATGCCTTGCAGGGATTCCATTATCGCAGCCATCACAGGGCCTCCTTTCCGTCGCCGGGCTCTTTCTTTTCAGCCAGGTCCCGACCGATGCCGGAGACCTGCTTGAGGATCTCGGACACCGCCTGGACGGCCAGCAGCAAAAGGCCCAGAAACAGGCAGAACTTCACGGGCCAGGTGGGGGGCGCCCACACGGAATAGCTCTTCTCCCCCGCGAGATAGGCCTTCAGGAAGAAGGACCAGCTCTTGGGCAGCAGCCCCGCCAGGAAGGGCACCAAAAACAGCACGTAGGTCACGATGTGCAGGATGTGCTGGGCCAGCATGGGCAGCCGGGCGAACAGCACGTCCACCGCCACGAAGGCCTTTTTCAGGAAGCCGTAGGCGCAGATCAGGATGATATAGCAGGCAAACAGCATCACGATGGCGTCCTGGGTCCAGATCTGCGGCATGTTGAACACGCGGCGCAGGATGACCTCGCACAGGATGACCCCCAGGATGCCCAATACCATGAAGGAGACGATGCGCCCGAACCAGTCGTTCACAGTGTCGATGCCCTTTGTGATACGGTCGATCACTTTCATTGTAACACCTCTTTCACATTTCCCTCTTTTCCGGAGAGGCTCACTCGGCGTAGTTGAAGCCGAAGCCGTAATCTCCGGTCCAGTCGCGGTAGTTGGCGGCGGCGTCACGGTAGGCCATCATGGAGTCGTAGACCATCTTGAAGTTGGCGTTCACGGCGCACTCCTCCTCATAGGTCTCCTGGCAGGTCTTGCGGATAAGGGCCATGTCCTCGTCGGGCAGCTTGGTGATGGTGATGCCCTGCTCGTCCAGCATCTGGTTGGTAACCACCATGTCGTTCCAGATGTAGCGGGCAAGCTGCTCGCCGCAGCAGAGGCGGGCGGCCATCTCAAAGGCGGTCTGGTATTCCTCGGGCAGGGAGTTCCAGGCGTCCATGTTCACCATGACGCCGTTCACGCCCGCGGACTGGTACCACGCCGGGGCGCACCAATATTTGGCCACCTCCTGGAGCTTCAGGGAGTCGTCGGCCTTGGGACCGGAGAACTCGCCGCCGTCGATGACGCCCCGCTGGAGGGACTCATACAGCTCCGCGGCGGGAACGGTGGTGATGTTGATGCCCAGCTTTTTGGCCGCCCGGCCGGCCATGACGCCGCCCAGACGGATCTTCATCTTCTGCATGTCCGCGATGGAGTTGATGGGCTTCACGGAGCGGATGCCGGACTCCGAGGGGTTGGTGACGATGGGGAAATACTCCATGTTGTACTGGCCGTACACCTCTTTGTAGCAGGCCATGCCGTCGGCCTCATAGATCCAGGTGTAATAGTCCAGAGCGCTGAAATTGTCCATGACGGTGGACAGCAGCTCAAAGGCGGTGTCCTTGCCGGACCAATAGCCGCCCCAGTCGCCGCCGCACTGGATCGTGCCGTCCTGCACGTAGTCGAAGAGCTGGCTGGCGGAGCACAGCTCGCCCTCGGCGTAGTTGGTGATGGTGAAGCGGCCGTTCGTCATCTCGCTCACCAGCTCGGTAAATCGCTGGTCCACGGTGAAGTGGACGTTGCCGGAGCCCCAGGTGGAGCCCATCTTCCAGGTGATCACAGGCAGGCTGCTGTCGCCCGCGGCAATGGAGTTCGCGTTGGCGGTGTCCATGGCGCCGGTGCTGGACGCGCAGCCGGACAGCAGCGCCGTAGAGGCTGCCATGCAGAGCGCCAGCAATGTTGCAAATACCTTTTTCATTCTTCCCTCCTGAATATCGGAACCCTTGAAGGCCCCGGTTTCTGTCTATATTTTAGCAAATTCTGGATTGTTAAGAAATCGTAAATTTTTGCTTTTATACAGTTCATTTTCCGGTGCAGTAAAAATTTTCGTGGTCTTTTTTGTGCAAAAAAGCAGGGACCGGCGTCAGCCGGTCCCTGCTCGATGCATAAAGTTTTTACTTCGCAGCCTTGGCGGCGCGGATAGCCTCGGTGAGCATGGGGGTGACCTTGAACAGGTCGCCGCAGATGCCGTAGTCCGCGATCTCGAACATCGGCGCGGTCTCGTTCTTGTTCACCGCGATGATGCACTCGCTGTCCTGCATGCCCGCCT
>JAEXWS010000080.1 GCA_023406225.1 Bacillota bacterium
CGTTTTTGGAGCGGGATAATCTCTTGACGTGATCGGTGTAAAAACACCATCGACTGCGACAAAAATGCCGGGAAAGCAACCGTCATTGACGGCCGCTTTCCCGGCATTTAACCTTGATTATTTAAAACAGCGTGATCTGACTGGTCTCCGCCATGCCCGCAAAGGCTCCCAGGGCCTTGAGCTGCTCGATATGGGTCTTGGAGAGTTTGTTGCAGCACATGGCGAACTCCTCGATGGAGATGAACTCCTTCCCCTTCCGCTTTTCCACCGTGTCGATGGCGGCGGCTTCACCCAGGCCGTGGACGGAGGTGAAGGGCGGCAGCAGCCCGCCGTCCGTGATCTTGAAGGCCGTGGCGTCGGACTCGTAGATGTTGATGGTATCGAAATGGAAGCCCCGGAGGTAGAACTCATAGCACACCTCCAGCGTGGTCAGCATGGACTGCTCCACGGCGGTAGCGTCCTTGTTGTTGTCGATCTCCCGGATCTTTTTCTTCACCGCCGCCATGCCGGCGCAGCAGAACTCCGCGTCGAAGGCCTTGGCCCGGACGGAGAAGAACGTGGCATAGAACGCCAGCGGCTCATGGACCTTGTACCAGGCGATGCGAAAGGCCATCATGACGTAGGCCACCGCGTGGGCCTTTGGAAACAGATAGCCGATCTTGGCCAGGGAGTCGATGTACCACTCGGGCACCTCGTGCTCCCGCATGGCCTCCACCCAGCCCTCGTCAAAGCCGCCCTTCTTCACCTTCCCCTTTCGGACCTTCTCCATGATCTTGAAGCTCATTTTCGGGTCCAGGCCCTTGGAGATCAGGTAAAGCATGATGTCGTCCCGGCAGCCGACCGTCTCCAGAACGCCCGCCGTGCCGCTGACGATCAGATCCCGGGCGTTACCCAGCCACACGTCCGTCCCGTGGGAAAAGCCGGAGAGCCGGACCAGTGTGTTAAAGTCCTTCGGCTGGGTGTCCACCAGCATCTGGCGGGTGAACCGGGTGTTGAACTCCGGGATGGCCACGGCTCCGGTGGGGCCCAGCAGCTCGTCGTTCTCATAGCCCAGCACCTTGCTGGAGGTGAAGATGGACATGGTGTCCGGGTCGTCCAGGCGGATGCCCTGAGGGTCCACCCCCGTCAGGTCCTGCATCATGCGGACCATGGTGGGGTCATCGTGTCCCAGCATGTCCAGCTTTAAGAGATTTGCCTCCATGGAGTGGTATTCAAAATGGGTGGTGATGGTGTCGGAGTCGTCGGCGTCCGCCGGATGCTGGACCGGGCAGAAATCCTCCATATCCAGATCGTCGGGGACCACCACAAGGCCGCCCGGATGCTGGCCGGTGGTGCGCCGGGTGCCCACGCACCCCAGGGTCAGGCGGTTTTCCTCCGCCCGGCCCGCCGTCATGCCGTTCTCCTCCAGGTATTTTTTGACAAAACCATAGGCGGTCTTTTCCGCCAGAGTGCCGATGGTGCCGGCCCGGAACACCTGGGTCTCTCCGAACATCTCGATGGCGTGGCGGTGGGCCTTCGCCTGGTATTCGCCGGAGAAATTCAAATCGATATCCGGCACTTTTCCGCCGCCAAAGCCCAAAAAAGTCTCGAAGGGGATATCAAAGCCGTCCTTTTCATAGGGTTCGCCGCAGACCGGGCACACCTTGTCCGGCATGTCCGCCCCGCAGCCGTAGGAGCCGTCCAAAATGAACTCGGATTTTTTGCATTTTGCGCAGCGGTAATGGGGCGGCAGGGAGTTCACCTCCGTAATGCCGGACATGTAGGCCACGAGAGACGAGCCCACGGACCCCCGGGACCCGACCAAATAGCCGTTTTCCAAGCTGCGCTGGACCAGCTTCTGGGCGGACATGTACACCACGTCGTATTTGCCCAGAATGCCGCCCAGCTCCACATTCAGCCGGTCCACGATGAGCTGGGGCGGATCTTCGCCGTACAGCCTGTGGACCTTTTCCCACACCAGGCGGTTCAAATCCTCCTCGGAGTTTTCAAGCCGGGGCGGGAACAGGTCGTCGGGCAGCAGCGGGAAGGTCTCCACTTGGTCCGCGATGGCGCGGGTGTTTTCCACCACCACCTCGTATGCCTTCTCCTTTCCCAGGTAGCTGAACTCCTCCAGCATCTCGTCCGTGGTCTTGAAGTAGATGGGCAGGGGCTCGTTGGCGTCCGGGAACTTCTTGGACGCCAGCAGGATATGGCGGTACACCTCGTCCTCCGGCTCCCGGAAATGGACGTCGCCGGTGGCGCAGACTGGCTTGCCCAGCTCCTCCCCCAGGCGGATGATCACCCGGTTGAACTCCCGCAGCTCCTCCTCCGACTGCACGTCGCCGTTGCGGAGCATGAAGGCGTTGTTGCACAGGGGCTGGATCTCCAGGTAGTCGTAATAAGAGGCGATGCGCCGGAGCTCTTCCCAGTCCTTATGGTCCGCCACCGCCCGGAACAGCTCCCCCGCCTCGCAGGCGGAGCCGACGATGATCCCCTCCCGGTGCTCGTTCAGAAGGCTCTTGGGGATGGTGGGCACCCGCTTGAAGTATTTCAGGTTGGATTCCGTGATCATCTGGTAAAGATTTTTTAACCCGACCTTGTTCCGGGCGATCAGGATGATGTGCTTGGGGAAGCGGTTGGTCTTGCTGCCCAGGGGGCGTAGCTTCTCCATCTCCCTGTTGACCGCCTGAAGCGTATGGACCTCCCGCTCGTGGAGCATCTTCCAGAACGGGATCAGCATATAGCCCACCGTGGCCGCGTCGTCGCTGGCCCGGTGGTGGTTGAAGGCGGGCAGGTCCAGTGCCTCCGCCACGATATCCAGCTTGTACTTGTGCAGCTCTGGCAGCAGGTTCTGGGCCAGGATCAGGGAATCTACATAGGTGGGGTCAAAGTCCAGTCCCACCTTCCGGCAGCCCGCCCGGATGAAGCCGATATCAAATTCCGCATTGTGGGCGGCCAGGGGCCGTCCGTCCACGAACTTCAAAAAGTCCGCGAGCGCCTCCTTGAGCTGGGGCGCGTCCTTCAGCATATCGTCGGTGATGCCCGTCAGGCCGATGATCTCCGGCGTCAGACGGCGGTTTGGGTTCACAAAGGTCTGGAACCGCTCGCAGATCTCGCCGTTGCGCAGCACCACCGCGCCGATCTCCGTGATGGCCTCCCGGTCCACCTTCAATCCGGTGGTCTCGATATCGAAACAGACGAACTCTCCGTCCAGCGGGCAGTCCAGCCCGCCGTGGACGGCCACGCGGTCGTCTATGTTGTTGATGAAATACCCCTCGATGCCATAGAGGATCTTGATTTTGTCCCCTCCGGCATGCCACGCGTCCGGGAAGGACTGGGCCACGCCATGGTCCGTGATGGCGATGGCGGGATGGCCCCAGCGGATGGCCTCCTGGACCACCTCTTTCGTATCCGTCAGCGCGTCCATGTTGCTCATTTTGGTATGCAAGTGCAGCTCCACGCGCTTCACCGGAGCGGTGTCCTGCCGCTCCGGGTGCTCAAAGACATTGATGTGGTAGGGGTTGAGCTGAATATCCTTGCCGTCCCAGGTGGGCTCCATCTTCCCCTGGACGGTGAGCCACATCCCGGGCTTGACGGCGCTCTCCAGGGCCTGGGCCTCCTTGGTGGTCAGGTTTTTCTGGACGGTGACGGAGTTCGTATAATCCGTCATGTCGAAGCTCAGCCGCCACATGCCGGGCCGCCGGGTCTCCCGGCACTCAAAGGCAAAGACCTTGCCCGCCACGGTGGCCGTGCCCATTTTCAGATTCAGGTCCCGCATGGGACCGGGCCGGGCTTTGATGGCGCTGCCCATCAAAATCTTTGAGACCTTCCCGCCCTCCTTTTTCCCGCCGTTCCCCGCGGGCGCGGATGGGACCGGGGCGGAGGGCGCGCGGGGCGCGTCGGCCGCCTTGCATGTCACGGAGACCTCCACCCGCCGGAAGCCGTAGACCGCCGCGATCAGGCGTTTCAGCTCCGCCAGGTCCTCCTCCCCCAGCGGCGTGCGGACCGTCATCTGCAAGGACATGGACAGCTCCCCCTGGTCGATGACCGCGCCGGAGAGCATGGCACCGGCCAGCTTCAGCCGCAGCTCCCCAGAGAGCTGCAACTCTGCAAACATTTCAAAAAAAGGAATGGTTTTCGACATGGCTTCCTCTCTTGTTTCATTGGTCTTATGTTGCGCGTCGTGTCACGGGATGGGCTTTGGACGGGGACAAAAGGGATGCCGCCAGGGCCGGGATATAGCCGGCATCCTTCACCGGAGCGGCCCCATACCGCTCCGGTGAAAGCATACCGATGAAAGAACAAGAAAACGTCCCAACGCAGGCGGCTTTTCTGTTTTTCGCTCATTTCCTCCATCCACCCCAATGAGGGCGGAGAACCTTCTCACAGCTTTTCGATCTCCTCCATCAAAGCGTCCACAAGCCTTTCCTGGGGCACCTTGTAAAGGATCTCTCCCTTTCGGAACAGCAGGCCCTCTCCCTTTCCTCCGGCGATGCCGATGTCGGCGGCGGCGGCCTCGCCGGGGCCGTTGACCGCGCACCCCATCACCGCCACGGTGATGTTT
>JAEXWS010000162.1 GCA_023406225.1 Bacillota bacterium
TACCGGGGGAGCGACGCGCTGTACGCCCGGGAGGACCCCATACGGGAGCGGGGGGATTTCGCCCTGACCGTGGCGGCCCCGGACGGGCGGTGGGTGCGGGACGCGGGCGATCGCTACTACGTCTCTTCCTCCGGCGGAGAGGAGCCCCTGCTGGTCCTGGGCGGCGCGGATGGGTCCCTCACAGTCTGGAACAGGGACGGCGAAATCGCGGCGGAGTTCCCCGGCGCGCTGTTCCGCGCCTATTTCGACGCCCCCTATCAGTGGGGGCAGGAGGGCGGCCCCTGGCTGGAGCTGCGCGGCGGCGTGGGATACGTGACCTCCTATTTCTACAAGGGCCAAAGCGGCAGCGGGGACGACTTTTTGCGGCTCTATCTGGACCTGCGCGCCGGAACGGTCCTCCAAAAGCCTCCCGCGGGCTGTCCCGCCGAATTGGAGTATGAAGCGCCGGACGGCGAAGAGCCTTCCTTCCCCGGCTACCGCCACCTCTCTCCCTTGGAGGACCCCGTCACCGGCGAAACCTACTACTTCGGGTATCCGGACGAGGGCGGCTGCGACCTGCTGGACCAGCGGGGCCGCGTGCTCATGTCCGGCTACGGCAATTGGTACACCGGCTTTCCCCAGGTCATCGGCGGCAAAGCCGCCGTTTGGGAGGGCCGGGACGGCGGAACGGACCGTCAGGCCTTCTGCTGGTACGACCTGGGATCCGGCGCGTGCACGTTCCGCTACCCCATTTTCACGGGCGGAGACGATTGAAGGAAAGAGCCCCGCGGCGCGGCCGCGGGGCTCTGAAGCTGTCGAAAAAGTGCCTTCGGCACTTTTTCGAGCAGGCTCGGCCCGTCGCGCGCACTCGCTGTCCGCTGTAAGCGGACAGTTCGCACACTTACGGACCGAGATGTATTTTCTCCGACGCACATGCCGCCGGAGAAAATGGATCAGATTTTCTTCGCGCCTCCGGGCGCGAACTCTGCGAGACTTTTTCGACAAACTGAGAGCCCCGCGGCTGCGCCGCGGGGCTCTTTCCTAACGTCTTTGGACCGGATCACACGCCGCTGGCGTCATTGAGCTCGAACAGATTCCCCTCCGGGTCCCGGAAATAGGTGCAGCGCATCCCCCACGCCTCGATGCTCCGGGGCTCTCCGAGGAACGGAACGCCCGCCTCCTTCAGCCGCAGGTAGTCCCCGTCCAGATCATGGCTGGGGATCACCGCCACGACGGTATCCGGCTGCGCGGCGGTCCGGGGCTGTTCATATCCCTGAAACATGGACATGGCCTCCCCGGCAAAGATGGCGAAGCAGGGCGGTTCGCCGCCGCCGGTCGCAAAAGAGGTGTAGGGGCCGTCCCGTCCACCCCAAACAGGGATCAGTCCCAGTTTCTGCGTGTAAAAATCAAAGCACGCCCCGTAATCCTTCCGCACCAGAATGCGGATCGTCGCCTCCTCAAACCTCATGCCGCTCCCCCTTTTATTTAGTCGGGAACCCGAAGGTCCCCCGCATCCCGAACAAAAACCGCAGAAAGCCCGCCGGATACGGAATAAACCGCCCGTCGTCCACCATGGCCTCCGCCTCCTCCAGCGTCACCCACCGGACCTGGGCCACCTCCTCCTTTTGCAGGGTGAAGGTCCTCTCGTCCAAGTCCCGTTCCAGCAGGAAGAAATCGTCGAAGCCGCCGTCGAAATTCACCGTCAGCGACGGCCGCAGGCCGCCCAGGTCCAGGGCGTATCCCAATTCCTCCCGGAATTCCCGCTCCGCCGCCTGCCGGCTGGTCTCTCCGGCGTCCA
This sequence comes from Bacillota bacterium, assembly GCA_023406225.1. Lineage (GTDB taxonomy): Bacteria > Bacillota > Clostridia > Oscillospirales > Oscillospiraceae > Oscillibacter. The sequence continues at coordinate 1,778 of JAEXWS010000162.1, forward strand.
CGCCGCCTGCGGCGGACACGTCCCACCGCTCCGGCCAGATGCGCTTTTCCGCCGTCCGCTGCTGGATCAGCAGGCGGCCCCGGCTGTCGAACACGCAGACATGGACCACGGTCCGGTACTCCCCCGGTCCCTTCTCCCCGTACCGCTCCGCCGTTCTACCCAGCGGAGCCCGGTTTTCATCGTACAAATCCACCCATTCCATATGCTCTCTCCTCACTGCCGCCGCGCGGTCGTATAATCGTCGCCCCGGCGGTAGAAGGGACAGGCGCTGTTGGCGCTGCGGAGAAACCGCTCCATCTCATCCTCGTCCAGGTCCATGTTACAGTAGTGCGCGTCCGCTTCCTCGTCAAAGTCGTAGTGGACGCACTCTTCGCAATTGGAAGCCATACCGATCACCTCTACAGCAGTATAGCATAAAACCCGTCCACATCCAAGCGCTTCTCCATCACCAGTTCCTCCACCGCCTTCCTGGCGGCGGGCCGCCTCCATGGCCATGGCCCCTTCGGTGGTGCGGAAGGATACGAGATACCGCTCCTGCTTTTCCCGCATGTCACCGCGCCTCCTCCGCCAGAATGCGGACGGCCTCCGCCGCCCGGCCGAACACAAGGGCTGCTTTTTCGAAAGAACACCGTATTTAGGCCGGAAACTGTCCACAATTCCAGGCCATGGGGCGGAAAAATCCGTACAAAACGCCTTTTCTTGCCAAATTTCTTGACAGATACCGGCAAAGGCACGTAAAATAGGACACGTCCGCGGCGCTGTCCCGCGCCCCGGACGCACATTGAAGGATTTGAGGTCTTTTCCATGAAAAAACCGTTTGTCACCAAAGAGCAGCTGGAGCAGATCGCGGCGGAGCATCCCACGCCCTTCCACATCTACGACGAGAAGGGCATCCGGGAGAACGCCCGCCGGCTGAAGGCCGCCTTTGCCTGGAATCCCGGCTACCGGGAATATTTCGCCGTGAAGGCCACGCCCACCCCGGCCATTTTGAAGATCTTGAAGGAGGAGGGCTGCGGCTGCGACTGCTCCTCCCTGACGGAGCTTTTGATGGCGGAGAAATGCGGCGTCACCGGAGAGGACATCATGTTCTCCTCCAACAACACCCCCGCCGAGGAGTTCCAGCTTGCCCGCCGCCTGGGGGCCGTCGTCAATCTGGACGATCTGACCCTGGTGGACTTCCTGGAGGAGACCACCGGCTCCATCCCGGAGAAGATCTGCTGCCGGTACAACCCCGGCGGCGTGTTCACCCTGGGGGAGACCCGGGAGGGCTTCCAGGTAATGGACAACCCCGGCGACGCGAAATACGGCATGACCCGGGGCCAGATCGCGGAGGCGTTCACCCGCCTTGCCGCCAAGGGCGCCAAGGAGTTCGGCATCCACGCCTTTTTGGCCTCCAACACCATCTCCAACGCGTACTATCCCGCCC
>JAEXWS010000186.1 GCA_023406225.1 Bacillota bacterium
ACCTCTGCCAGCACCGCGCCCGCTTCCCGCAGGTCCGCCGTCCCCTCATACCGGATAAACACCACCCGCCGCCCCAGGACCGCCGCGGCGGACTGCTCTCCCGTGTCCGTCCCGCACCACCAAAAGCCGTCCAGCTCCGGCAGGGAGAGCGCCTCCATCTCCCCGTGGGGCGCGGTCCCCAGAGAGCCAGGCCGCGCCTGCGCCAGCTCCGCCGCCAAACGCCGGGCAAGCCCCGGCGTGAGCATCCGGTAATAGGCCGTCTCCACCGCGCACCGGCCGCCATCCGGCCGCTTTGCGTACTGCCTCACAAAGTACATCCGGGGGGCCAGCTCGTGGACCTTCGTGCGGCAGCCCATGAACTCCACTTCCCCCACCGTGTCCTCCAGCGCCCGCAGGTCCACGTACACCGTCCCGGGCCGCGCCCCGCCGCCGGGGCCATAGGCGCTCCAGCCCCGCTCCAGAGAGTCGCCGCCGATGGTCCCCACGCCGCCGAGAAGCGGCAGCAGCCAGATGCACACCAAAAGCGTCCACACGGCCCCGGTCAGCCGCTTTTGCAGCCGGTAGGGCCGGGGCCGGTCCAGGGGCGACCCCGTTTCCAGGGCGCGCAGCAGCCGGCCCATGGTCCGCCAGTCCTGGGCCAGCAGAAAGAGGCCCAGGGGGACCGCCAGCGCCCAGAGCAGGCACCTGCCGGGGACCCCGTCCCGCACCATGTCCAGCAGCGGCGTGCCGGAGATCCCGAAGCTCCACAGGACCAGCGCCGCCAGCGCCGCCGCCAGCAGCAGGCTGCGCACGGTGCTGCGGACCATCCGCCGCTTCAAATAGCGGTAGCCCTCTCCCTGGACCACCGGATCGGTGTCCAGCTCCGCCGCCGCGGGATCGTCGCACCGCCAGACCCAGAACAGCCCGCCCAGCTTCGCCGCCAGGGTCCAGCCCAGATCCCGGTAGACCGCCTCCCGCTCCGGGTCCAGGACCTCCTTTTTCCGGGCCATGGGCTGCATCCGGTAGCGGCACAGCGCCGGGGCGTCCTTTTCAAAGCAGCCGTAAAAGCCCCGGAACCCCGTGAGCCGCCAGCCCTCCCGGGCCATATCCTCCAGCCAGGTCTCCACCGCCGCCGCGTCGTAAAGTCCGGCGGGGCGAAACTCTTTGCAGGTATTCTCCCCGTAAAAATCGCTCATGGGTCCTCCTCCAGCAGCGCGGCGTAATCGTCCAGATGGTCCCGCAGGTCCTCTCCGCCCTGGTAGTACGTCTCATAGACCGTTCCATCCCGGCGGAGCACCAGGGTCTGCATGCCGCCGTCCCGCCCCCACCACGCCCCGTCCAGCGAAGGCGCGTCCAGGCGCTTCAGCCCCTGTCCCAGCTCCTGCGCCAGCGGCCCCGCCATGGCGGGCAGGCGGAGCTTGTAATACCGGCTTTCCGCATAGCCCGTCCCGTCCGTCTGGAGGACCCACCACTGCTCGCGGGTAAGCCAGTTGTCCCAGTCGATGGCCTTGGGGCCCTCCAGGTCCGCCAGGGCCAGGTAGAGCACCGGCTCCTCCAGCTCCTCCACCGGGACGAAGGGCCGGTTGTTGGGGCGGAAGAGATCCGCAGTCATGGTGACCATATAGAGCGCATAGACCGCCATCCCCACCACTGAGAGCCACCGGGCCAGACGGTAGGGCCGCCGGTGGGGCGCGGGGACGCCCGCCCGGAGGGTACGGAGAAAGCGGCGGAGGGCCAGCGCCCCGTAGACCCACTGCCAGAGGAGCAGTCCCAGCGCGGTATACGTGGGCAGGATGAGCCACGCGGGGCGGTCTCCCTGGACCCGGCCTTCCCAAAATCCGGTGGGATCTCCCGCATAGAGCGCCGCAAGCGTCCCGGCGAACAGGACCATGATCCCGCCAATGATCCAGCCCGCCCTGCGCAGACGGCGGCGCAGGCGCTCATAGGCCGCCGCCCGCACCTCCGGGTCCGTGTCCAGCTCCGATGCAGCGGGGTCGTCGCACCGCCAGACGTGAAATTCCCGCCCCACGGTGGTCACATACTCCCACCCCAGGACCCGGTAGACCTCCCGGCGGTCGGCCTCCGGCCCGCTCTCCTTCCGCATCAGCGGCTCCAGCCGGTAGCGAACCGCCTTCGGCTCCCCCCGGGTGAAATCCGCCAGCAGGCCGAAAAAGCAGGAACCGCCGGACAAAAAGCGGCCCCGGGCCGCCTGGTCCTCCAGCCACGCCTGCCACGCGGCCACATCAAAGATGGAAATCGGCGCGATGTCCATGTAGTCCCTCCCTTTCACTCCGCCGCCATGGCGGCGGCAAACGCGTCCAGATGGTCTCGCAGGTCCTCCGGGACCTCCGCCCGGACGTACAGCACCCGTTTCCCCAGACGGGCCGCCAGGTATTGGTCCGCCCCGCGCTCCAGATACCGCAGGTCGTCGAACCGGGCGTCCGCCAGCCGGAGCGGGTCCGCCCCGCCCACCTGGCGGATGTCGCCGGAGACCACCTCCCGCAGCACCCAGGGCGCGAGCGGGGCCCACCGCAGGTCAAAGACCTCCGTGTGCACCATGGAGGCCCCGCCGCCCTGCCGGACCCGCAGATAGCGGGACGCCAGCGGGGACCACGACGAGATCCCGGAGCCCTCCCCCGCCGGCGCCTCCGCCCCCAGCACGCCGGCGGCGACGATGGGCAATCCCTCCGCGGAGGCCAGGTCCTGCGTGCTCCACCGGGGAAGCACTATCGCAAAGATCAGCACCGGCGCCAGCACGTAATAGACCCGCCAAAACCACAGGCGGCGGCCGTAGGGCGCGGGCCGCGCCGCGCCGACGCCCGCCTTCAGCCGCCGGCGCAGGACGCGGAGGGTCCGAAAGTCCGAGAACTCCATGGCCGACGACCACGCTACAAGAAGCAGATTGACCGGCACGGACAAATCGCCGCTGCGGAGCATGGGCGTCAGCACCGCCCGCTGGACGGAGATCTGCATGGCCAGCAGCGCCATTATAAAGACGTCCGCGGCGGCGTAGAGCGCCATCCTCCGCCGGAGGATGGCGGCCACCCGTTTAAAGGCCAGGGCCGCCGCCTCCGGGTCCGTGTGGATGGGGCGGGGGTCGAGCCGGGTGGAGCGCCAGAGGGCCATTTCGTTCCACCGCGTGTTGGCCGCATGCTCCCAGCCCGCCCGGGCGTAAAGCTCCCGTGTCTCCTTGTCCGGGCCGGGCTCGTCTTTCATCAGCGGCTCCAGGCAGTACCGGCGCTCCTCCGGCGGGGCCTTTTCAAATTCCGCCCCGGAATCGCCGAAGGAAAAGCCCGTGAACCGAAAGCCCTTCCGGGCCATATCCTCCAGCCACGTCTCGATGGCGGGAGTATCGTAAAGGCTGGCGGGCAGATGTTTTCGCATATTCGCACCTCCTCTTCACGCAAAGGACGCCAGCAGGGCGGCGTAATCGTCCAGGCGGTCCTCCAGACCGCTCACGCCGAAGGCCCCCGCATGCAGCACCGCCTTGCCCCGGTAAGCCTCCAGAAACGTGTTCTCCCCCGCCGTGACCAGCACGGCCCCGTCAAAGCCCGGATGGTCCAGGGGCGCGGCCGCCGCCTCCGGCCAGGCCTCCAGAACGCTCGCCAGCCGCTCTTCATAAAGGGGCCTTGCAAATGCGGAAAACCGCAGGCGGTCGTAACATGTGACGACCCGCGCCCGCTCGCCCCACGCCTCCCAGATCTGGTATTGCTCCGGGGCCAGGACGCTCACGTTCACGATGCAGGAATCCCAGGTCCTGCTCTCCTCCTCCAAAGACGGGTCCAGAACGGAGGCCGCCACATAGGGAAGCGGCCGGTCCGCCTCGTCCAGGCTCCCGCCCCACCCGGCGTTCCCCTGCCAGAGGGGATAGCCCAGCAGCAGCAAATAAAAGGCCGTGAGGACGGCCATCCCGGTCATGGCGGTCCGGCGGCGTTTCCTCCAGTCCCCGGCGTGGGCGCCGGGCAGCCCCGCGGCGATCTGCCGCCGCAGCTCCCGGATGCCCCGGAGCGAGCGGACGGTGCCCAGGACCAGCAGGGGGAAAAACAGCAGGAACAAAGCCGCCGCCGCGCCGGAGCCGTACAGAAAATCCTCCACCGGGGTCCCGGACCGGAGATAATGCCAGGCCAAAAGGGCAAGGCAGGCGAACAGGAACACCCAGGCCCCCAGCAGGCTCCGCCGGGCCTTTTTCAGCATCTTTTCCCGGAGCCACCCCTCCGCCACCGGGTCCGTTTGAAGCTCCGGGGCGGCGGGGTCAAAGCAGTAATAGACCAGATAATCGTCCAGGACCGCCGCCCGCCGCCAGCCCATCTCCCGGCAGGCCTCGTCCACCTCCTCCTGGCGGCTCTGGGTCCGGTCTCCCGGAATGTCCAGCCGGACCCGGCAGGGGCGGGGCTCCGCCCGCCCGAACACGGCGGACCAGCCGCCGCATTTTTCCAGTATCCAGCCCCGGGCCGCCCGGTCCTCCAGCCAGGATTCGATGGCGCCGGTATCCCAGCGGTTATCGGGCAGCAGCCTCCTCTGTCGGTTTTTCATGCCTCACGCCCCCTCCCGTTCGCCGTCGGCCACGCAGAGCTTCAGGCGGCTCAGCTCCTGGCGGTACAGGCCCCGGCCCCGCTCCGTGATGGCGTAGGTCCGCTTCCGGCCCTCCACCGCCGTCTCCGCGATGAGGCCCTCCTCCTCGAACTTCGCCAAAATGGTGTACAGCGTCCCCGGCCCCAGCGCCACCCGGCCCGCCGTGGTGTCGTCCACGTACTGCACGATCTCCGTGCCGCACCGCTCCCGCCCCAAAAGGGACAGCAGTACGTAAAACATGCTCTCCGTCAGGACCTTCAGCGGCTCCTTCGCCATGGCCTCCACCTCCGATATCGACTCACGATATTTCTGATCTCAGTGTAATATCGTCTCACGATATTGTCAATAGAAATCTGTGGTCTCATGCCGCAAGACCATTCCGGCAGGCGAAAATGGACCCATTGGCAGGGGCGGTCTCAAACGAAAGCTGATTCAATAGATACCTGACAGGTATCAGGGGGCTGCACCCCCCATTTTCTTTGTCTTGACAAAGAAAACGGGCCGTGCACGGTCCAAAAGAAACCGCTGAAGGGCAGTCCCCAAATGACCCCTTCGGGTCATTTGGGGGGTCACGGGCACGCTGAGAGACTTTGGGCGCTTACCCTGCGGCTTTCATCCGGCTCGCGCCAAGGCATGACGGATGCTTGGGCTTTCCGCCGCGTTTGCAGGCTTTTGCGCCGGGAAGGTGGTCCCGGACACACCCTGCTTCTCTTTTCGCTGCCGCACCGCTCTCTTCCGCAAGCGCCAGGGGGCGGCAGCAAAAGAGGAGGGCAGGGTGTCCGGGCGCGCCCCGCTCCTGTGGTTCTGCGGCAAATCGGCTCTTCACCTGAGAGCGGTATCCCCAGAAGCAAATCTAAGCCCCCGCCCCCGGAAAGTCCGAAAAAGTCCCGCGGTCTTTTTCGGCCCGGGGCAGGCCTTTTTCTTCGTCCTTCTTTTTCGGCCGGGAAAAAGAAGGACCCCCGTGCGGGCAGCACTCCCCGCCGGCATCAGCCGGCTCTTTCTCCAAAAACCTCCATCCCTCCCAACTTTTGAGGGTTGTTCCTCCCTCTGGATTCCGGTATCATTTTCTGTAGAATCCACCACAGAAAGGAAATTCATGATGAAGAGAAAGCTTCTGTGCGGCCTTCTGGCCGCCGCCGCGCTGTCCCTCCCGGTCCAGGCCGCCCGGACGGTGCCGGTCCAGGTGGACGGGGACCTCCTCTCCGCCGTCTGCCGTCTGGAGGACGGCGTGACCTATGTTCCCATGCGCTCGCTGCTGGACGCCTTCGGCGGCTGGGACGTGCGGTGGGACAGCGGGGCCAAGGCGGCGGTGGCCGCGGGCGGCGGCCGGACCATAAAGGCGGACCCGGCGGCCAACACCGTCTCCGTGGACGGCCTGGACTACGCCGGGACCGTGTACGTGGAGGAGGGCCGCACCTACGTCCCCCTGCGGCTCATGGCCACCGCCCTGGGCGGCGGCGTGCTCTGGGACCCGTACCTGGGCGGGGCGGCGGTGACCTCCCCGGACGCGGAATACGACGCGGCGGACTTCTACTGGCTCAGCCGCATCATCAGCGCCGAGAGCCGGGGGGAGCCGCTGGAGGGCCAGATCGCCGTGGGCAACGTGGTGCTGAACCGGACGGAGAGCGAGGAGTTTCCGGACACCATCCCCGCCGTGGTCTTTGACCGGAAAGACGCCGTCCAGTTTGAGCCGGTGGAAAACGGCACCGTGTACTTAGAGCCCACGGAGCAGTCCCGCGAGGCGGCCCGCCGGGCGCTGGACGGAGAGACCGCCGTGGACGGCGCGCTGTATTTTTACGCGCCCGCCCTGTCCCAGGGCGTGTGGATCAACGCCAACCGCACCTACCACACCACCATCGGCTGCCACCGGTTCTATCTGTAAATTGACTTTTTGAAAAATGGGGCATACAATAGATGCATGAATTTTAATAAAGGAGCATGGATCTATGCTGTTTTCCGCTCAGCCCAGGGCCCATTACCGTAGCGCCCCGGCCCATGAGGTCATCTGCCAGCTGCGCTTTCCCACCATCCTCTCCATCAACAACGTGGAGCCCGCCGACTTCCAGGAGGCCATCCGGGATTCGTTTCCCCAGTACGCCCGCCGCCAGGACGCCGCGCCCCCCAAGGTCACGGGCCTGGGCGGCCCCAGCCCCAAGGTGGAGCAGCAGCCCCCCGTCACCAATTACAACTTCCTCTCCGCCGACAACCAGTGGAAGCTGAACCTGACGGAGAACTTCATCGCCCTCTCCACCCTCCACTATCCCGGCTGGGAGGAGTTCGCCGCCCACCTGGACCGGCCCCTGGCGGCGTTCATCAAGCTGTACAAGCCCGCGTTCTTCCAGCGGGTGGGCCTGCGGTACGTGAACATCTTCTCCCGCTCCCGCCTGGGGCTGGAGAACGCCAAGTGGTCCGAGCTGATCGCCCCGGCCTACACCGCCCCCCTCCAGGAGCCGGACGCGGTGGAGGAGAACTTCCTCAACTGCGCCTGCGATCTGCTGTTCAAGCTGGACTCCAGCTGCCAGGCCAAGATCCACGCCGGTCCCGGCCGCGTCAAGTCCAACGCCCCCGGCGCCCAGGCGGACAACGAGGTGAAGTTCATCTTCGACATGGACCTCTCCATGGGCGGCAACACCCCCTGCACCCTGGCCGCGGCGGGACTGGAAACGCTCCACGGCCACGCCGGACGGCTCTTCGAGGGCGCGGTGACGGACGCCCTCCGCGCCGCCATGGACCCGGTCTGATCCCCGCCTCTTCAAAACGGACAAAAAAGGGCCCCGCTGTGCGTCAGACGCCGGCGGGGCCCTTTTTTTGTTGATTATAGGTTATAAACAATTGTATTCCAGCGGCGGATTTCTGTCAGTTTTCATCTTGCATGAAAACCGTGTTTTCCGATATCCTATAATCCAAGAGAAGTTTCCAATTCGAGCGCAGAGAGGAAATGCGGTATGCTGAACAGTGAATATTTGCAGCGGGTCTACGCCCAGGTGGTGACCCGGGACCCGGACCAGCGGGAATTTCATCAGGCGGTGCTGGAGGTTCTGGAGAGCCTGGAGCTCATCATCGGCCAGCACCCGGAGTATGAGCGGCACGGTGTGGTGGAGACCTTCGTGGAGCCGGAGCGGACGATCGCCTTCCGGGTGCCCTGGACGGACGACGCGGGACGCGTCCACGTCAACCGGGGCTACCGCATCCAGTTCAGCTCCGCCATCGGGCCCTACAAGGGCGGATTGCGGTTCCACCCCACGGTGAACCTGTCCATTTTGAAGTTCCTGGGCTTTGAGCAGATCTTGAAAAACAGCCTGACGGGCCTTCCCATGGGCGGGGCCAAGGGCGGCGCGGACTTCGATCCCAAGGGCCGGAGCGACGGCGAGGTGATGCGCTTTTGCCAGAGCTTCATGACGGAGCTCAACCGCCACATCGGCCAGTTCGTGGACGTGCCCGCCGGGGACATCGGCGTGGGCGGACGGGAGATCGGCTATCTCTTCGGCCAGTACCGCCGCATCCGGGGCAGCTACGACGCGGGAGTGCTCACGGGCAAGGGGCTGGAATTCGGCGGCTCCCTGGCCCGAACGGAGGCCACGGGCTACGGGCTGTGCTATCTCACGGCGGAGATGCTCAAATGCATGCGGAACGACGGCTTTTCAGGCAAGACGGTGGTGATCTCCGGCAGCGGCAACGTGGCCATCTTCGCCTGCGAAAAGGCCGCGGCCCTGGGCGCCAGGGTGGTGGCCCTCAGCGATTCCGGCGGGTATATCCACGACCCGGAGGGCATCCGGCTGGACGTTCTCAAGGACGTGAAGCTGAACCGGCGGGCCCGCATCAGCGCCTACGCGGACCAGGTGCCGGGCAGCACGTATACCGAGGGCTTCCGGGGCATCTGGAACGTCCCCTGCGACATCGCCCTGCCCTGCGCCACCCAGAACGAGATCGACGGGGACATCGCCCGGATCATCGTGAAAAACGGGGCCATGGCCGTGGCGGAGGGGGCCAACATGCCCTGCCGTCCGGAGGCCATCCGGGTGTTCCAGGACGCGGGGCTGCTGTTCGCCCCGGCCAAGGCGGCCAACGCGGGCGGCGTGGCCACCAGCGGCCTGGAGATGAGCCAGAACAGCATGCGCTACGCCTGGACCTTCGAGGAGGTGGACGCGAAACTGAAGGAGATCATGGTGAACATTTTCCACAGCATCTACGACGCGTCCGAGCACTGCGGCGCTCCCGGCGACCTGGCGGCGGGCGCCAACGTGGCGGGCTTCCTCAAGGTGGCGGACGTGATGATCGCCCAGGGGATGGTCTGACCCCATCCGGTAAAACCGCAAAGGGCCTCTGGAAACAAAAGTTTCCAGCGGCCCTTTGACACGTTCACTCCTTTGGCCGCAGGGTAAATTCCAGGCCAAAGCCCGTCAGGCCGGCAACGTCCGCGGGATCGACCACCCGTTCGAACTGCATCCGGACGCTGATCCCCGCCTTCGGCCACCGCTCCCAGGTCATGGGCGGCGCGATCTCCGTGCCGTCCGCCAGGCGGAGGGCGACGGTCTGCCTGGCCCCCCGCGTCTTCTCCACCGGCGCCTGGGCTTCCTCGCTGCCGGCCAGGTCCAGGTACATGGACAGGGGGGATACCTTCAGCGTCCCCACCTCCACGGCGCGCCCGTCCTCCCCCGGCAGCTCCACCGTCCAGCTCCGGGAGACGTCCTGATAGTCCAGGACCCAGCTTTGAGTCAATCTGCCAGTGAGCAGCCGTTCGTAGGAGGGGTCCAGCTCCGCCGTCGTATCCCCGTAGGTCACGGAAACCCTTTTGGCCGCGCCGTCCAGATACACCAGGGCGTTCCGGTCGCTCTTCACCAGCACGGCGATGCTCCCGTCCTCCCAGCGGCAGCCCAGGGTGCCGCCGTTTTCCGCCAGGGCCTGCTCCCACCCCTCGGTAAACAGGTCATGGGAGCCGCCGCCGATGCGTAAGCTCACCCCGTCGTCCCCCGTCCGGACCATGGAACTGCCCGGCTGGGTGTCGCTGGGCCAGTAGCCTCCCGTCCCATCGGGCACAAAGGTACACTGGGTGGCCCGTCCGGCGTCCACCAGGAGGAAGGCGTCCTGCTCCGGCAGAGCCGCGTCCCGGCCGAACTCCTCCAGGGTCACAAGGGCGGTCTGGCCCGAGATCCCATTGCCGCTTCCCACCGCCGCAAGATAGACGATGGAGTGGGCGGTCCGCTCCAGCTCCTCCCAATGCTGCGCGGTAAATTGGGTGCTGCTCATCTCGTCGGTATTGCGCAGCTCAAGCTCCTTGTGCCGGAAATCCATCTCCTCCGTCAGCGGAAACTCCTCCGGGAAGTCCACCCGGAGCAGCACATAGAGATTGCTGCCGTCCCCCAGGGTCTGGAGCACCGTCAGCTTGGCCCCGTCGGTCCGGGCCACCAGGTTCAGCGACTGGCCCAGGGGCTTGAGCTCCTCCTTCCGCACCTCCGGCACCTTCAGATATTGGGCCACCCGCTCATCCATCTCATACGCGCCTAGCTCCGGGGGAAGTTCCTCCGCTTTCTCCGCCTCCGGTTTTGCCTCCGGCTTGGCGGCGGGAGGCGCCGGCGGCGCGGATACCGGCGCCTCCGCGGGTCCCGGGGCCTCCTCCGCCGCCGGGTTCCCCAGGCCCAGCGCCGCCGCGATGCCGCCTTGTGTGGCGTAATTTGCCACCGCCAGGGCGCTGGCGGACAGAGCGCACACCACCGCCGCGATGCACAGTCCCCGGAGCGCCGTTCTCCGTTTTCCTCCGGCTCTTTTCTGCGGCCCGGCGATCCGGTCCAGGGTCCGGCGCTTCACCGCGTCCGCGTCGTAAACCGGCGGCGATCGCAGCAGAGCGTCCAATTCTTCTTCCGTTGGGATCCAGGATCTTTTCACAGCGCCATCCCCCTTTCCGTCAAATATCGTCTCAGCTTCTCCCGCCCCCGCCGCAGGCGGCTGCGCAGCGTGGCCTCGTTTTCCCCTGTGGCGGCGGCGATCTCCGCCGTGGTCTGCTCCAGATAGTAAAACCGCAGAAACAGCGCCCGCTCCTCCTCCGGAAGACCGTTCACCGCCCGGCGCAGCTCCGCGGCGGTCTCCGCCGTCTCCGCCAGCGTCTCCGGCCCGGGAGCGCCGTCAAGCAAGATCTCCTCCTCCGGCAGCGGCTCTTCGGGGCGGCGCCGCCGCAGCCGCTGGCGGGCCATATTGCGGGCGATGGCGGCAAGATACGGCCGCAGGTCCTCCCCTTCGATCCGGTCCCGGCTGTTCCACAGAGCCACGAACACGTCGGACAGGGCCTCCTCCAGATCCTCCCGGGTCATGGAACGGCCCAGAAACGCCTCCAAAATCTTCGCCGAATAGGGGCCGTACCGGTCCATGATCTCCTCCAGCGCGGCCAAGTCCCCCAGCCGCAGCCGCGCGATCAGCTTGTCCTGCAATTGCCTCTCCTCCCCGTCGCGCCGGTTTGGGCCGGGCGGTGTTCTCTACCCCTCTATATCCAAAGACGCGGAACATTGTTGCATGCTTTTGAAAAATATTTGACAAGAGGCGGAGCCCGGCGGCTCCGCCTCTTGATCTCCGGTCAGTCCTCCTGGAACATCGCCGTGGACAAATACCGCTCCCCGCTGTCCGGCAGGAGGACCACGATGACCTTGCCCCTGTTCTCCGGCCGCTTCGCCACCTCCGCCGCCGCCCAGACCGCCGCGCCGGAGGTGACGCCCACCAGGATGCCCTCCCGCCGGGCCAGGAACCGCCCCGCCGCGTAAGCGTCCGCGTCCGCCACGGGAATGATCTCGTCCAGAACGCCTCGGTCCAGGTTCTCCGGCACGAAGTTCGCCCCGATGCCCTGGAGGCCGTGGGGACCCGCGCGGCCCTGCGTCAAAAGGGGCGAGGCGGCGGGCTCCACCGCCACCACCCTGACGGCGGGAGACTGCCTTTTTAAATACCGCCCAACGCCCGTCAGGGTGCCGCCGGTGCCCGCCCCCGCCACGAAAATATCCACCTTCCCCTCCGTGTCCGCCCAGATCTCCGGGCCGGTGGAGGCCTCGTGGGCCGCCGGGTTGGCGGGGTTTTCAAACTGCCCGGCCACCATGCTGCCGGGGATGTCCGCGGCGAGGGCCTCCGCCTTTTCCACGGCCCCCGCCATGCCCGCCCCGCCGGGGGTCAGCACGATCTCCGCGCCGTAGGCGGCGATCAGCTTCCGCCGCTCCACGCTCATGGTGTCCGGCATGGTGAGGATGACGCGGTAGCCCCGGGCCGCGCCCACGGCGGCGAGGCCGATGCCCGTGTTGCCGGAGGTGGGCTCGATGATCGTCCCGCCGGGGGCCAGGCGGCCCTCCGCCTCCGCCCGGGCGATCATGGCCGCGGCCACCCGGTCCTTGGCGCTGCCCGCCGGATTCATGCACTCCAGCTTGGCCAGGAGCGTGGCGGGCAGGGCGTATTCCCGCTCCCAGGCGGTCAGTTCCAAAAGCGGCGTGCGGCCGATGAGGTCGGTGACGCTGTGTGCGATTTTCATAGGGCTCTCCTCCGCGTTTTCAAGATGGGTCCATGATACACCCCCTCACCCGCCTTTGCAACGGAAAAAGGACGGCCGTCCTCTCCCCGCCTCATTTCACGATCTCAAATTCCACGTCGCCCATGGCCCCGACGGCGACGCTGCCCCGGGGGAACACCACCACGGGATCTCCCGCCCCGTTCAGGTAGAACGGCGTCGTCTCGTCCACGGTGACAAAGCCGCCCATATCCGGGCCGAAATACACGGAGGGGTCCTCCGCGGCGGCCATCTGGGCCGTAATGGCGTCGTTGGCGACCGCCACCCAGTCCTCCCCCAGCACGTCCGCCAGGGTCAGCTCTTTTCCTGCGGCCAGGTCCAGGTTGTAAAAGAACTGCTCATGATAGGCGCTGGCGATGGAGACGCTGGAATCCACCACGAAGGAGACGGTGGAATCCGTCCGGGATTTGACCGCGTAGGTCACGCTAACGGCGTTTTCATGCCGCTCCCAGTCCTCCTGGGTGCCGCCGGTGGCAAAGAAGGCCTCCTTGTACTCCGCCACCAGACGCTCGCCCTCGGCGGTCTTTTCCTCCACGCGCTTTTGGATCTCCGCGTTGACCGCGGCGGCAAAGGCGCTTTCGTCCTCCACGGCGGGCTGTTCCACCGTCACGGTCCGGTCGCCGTCCGCGTCCGTGAAGCTGCGGACGGTGAGCACCCGGAACAGTCCGCCCAGCACCGGCGCCTCCGCCGCCGCGGCCGAGAAGCCGGGGGACAGGTTCAGCCCCGCCAGCAGCACCGCGAAGCAGGCGGCGGCGCTCAGGGCGAACCGCTTTGCCCGCCGGAGGAGGCGGGCCCTTTCCCGGGCCTTTCGGCCCTGCCGGATGCCGGCGCGCACCCGGTCCGCCAGTTCGGCGGGGATGGGAACGGCGTCATATGCCTCTTTTGCCTGTTTAAAGTCGTTCATTCGATCTCCTCTCCTTCCATCGAGACCCGTAATTTCTTGAGTCCGGCGTACAACCGGGTCTTTACCGTGCTCAGCGGAGCGCCGGTGGCGGCGCTGATCTCCCGGAGGGACAGCTCCTCGTAAAACCGCAGGCGGATGACCGCCGCCACCTCGGGCGGCAGAGCATCCACCCGGCGGGCCAGGGAGCCGTCCTCGGGCAGGGGGTCCTCATAGCCGCCCGCGTCCAGCGCCTCCGGCGCCACGGGCGTCTCCCGCTTCCGCCGCCGCAAAAGATCCGTGCACGCGTTGATCAAAATGCGGTAAAACCAGGTCCGCATGGCCTCCGCGGCCTGTAAGCCGTCCTGTTTTTCCAGTGCCCTGCAGACGGCGGTCTGTACCGCGTCCAGAGCCTCTTCCCTGTTGTGCAGACAGCTGTACGCCAGACGGTAAAAACGGGCCTGGTCCTCCACAAGAAACGCGGTCAATTGTTGTTCCTTCCACTCAGTCACAGCGATGGGTCCTTTCCATTTCGTTCTGAAGGATAGACGCGGCGGGACGGGAAAAAGTTTGCCCGCCGCCGGATTTTTTTCATCCGGGCGCAAAAAAAGCGGTCCCCGGTCCATAAAAAAACCGCCTCCGGCGGGTCTTTTCCCCGCCGGAGGCGCGCGCCCCGTCATTCCCGCGTCTCCCGCGGGCGGTGGTATTGCGTGACGTCGGCGCAGGACACCAGGTACGCCTCCCGCTCCCCCCAGCTCATGGGGAACGCCCGCGCGCTGGTCCATACGCCGCTTTTCGGGTCGAATCGCTCTCCCGCCCCGGACAGCGGGCACGTCCCGCAGGGGCGGTCCCGGCCGAAAAGCGCCCGGTAGCAGGGCGTTCCCGTCCGGGCGGCGGGGGCCTGCTCCCGGCTCTTGCGGTTGAGATAGAGCAGCTCACGGCTGCTCTTGTCCACGACGTAGAGGCAGGCGTCCTGCGCGTCCAGAACGGCGCTGAGGCGGGCGCCCGCCAGCCGGTCCCGCCGGCAGACCCGCTCTTTTTGCAGGAAGGCGGCCAGCATCTGCGCGGCCAGCGACAGCGCGCCGGCCTCCTCCCGGCTCCAGGGCCGCAGGTCCGGCCGCCCGTCAAACCCCACGAAGCCCCGGAAGGCGCTCCCCTCCCGGATGGCGCACCAGAGCGCGGAGCGCGCGCCCCGCCCCTCGAACAGGGCGGCCTGCCCGGGCGGCAGCGCGCGCACGTCCCGGCAGTAAAACACCGCCTCCTCTTCAAACAGCGCCTCGCAGCCGTCCAGCGCCGCCCGGGAAAAACGCCGCTCCTCCCGGGGCGGAACGCCCTCGCCGCACCACGCGCAGGTGACGTCCGCGCATTCGCCGTCCCCGCCGCTTTCAACGATATAGGCGCATCCCGCGCCAAGCCGCCTGCCGGTGAGCTCCAGGGCCGAGCGAATGGCCCGGTCCGCATCGGAATCGCCGCAGAGGATGCAAAACACGCGGGAAACCAGGTCCCCCAAAACGCCCTCCCGCCGCCCGGAGCCGGCGCCCGGGACGGCCTCCCCGGCCCGGCCGCCGGGAGCGTCGAACAGCACGAACCGGCTCTTGCCCCGGCTCTTGGCCTCATACAGCGCCGCGTCCGCGGCGCGGCGGAGGGTCTGGTAATCCTCCCCGTGGTCGGGACAGAGGGCCGCGCCGATGCTGCAGCTCACCCCGGCGGACTGGGGTTCCCCGCCGAAGAGGCGGCAAAACTCGTCCAAAAGGCTCTGGGCCTTCTCCCGCAGCGCCTCCCGGGAGGGGATATCCTTCAAAAAGACCGCAAATTCGTCCCCGCCGATCCGCCCGGCCACGTCCGTCCGCCGGATCAGCTTTTTGATGCCGCCGGCCAGCTCCGACAGCACCGCGTCCCCGAAAAGATGCCCCTGCCCGTCGTTGACCTGCTTGAAATCGTCCACATCGATCATCAGCAAAGCGCCCGGCCCCGGGGCCCCGCTCTCCAGATGCGCCCGGATGCGCCGCTCCGTCTCCCGGTGGTTGTAAAGGCCGGTGAGCGGGTCCCGTTCCGCCCGCCGCCGCAGATCGTCCACCAGCCGCTTTTCCTTGTCGATGTCCGTGATGATGCCCATCACCCGCAGCGGGCGGCCGCTTTCGTCGTACTGGTTCGTGGCCCGGACGCGGCACCAGGCGTACCGCCCCTGGGCGTTTTCCACGCGGAAATCCACCTCCGCGTCCCGCGCCGCCCCCGTCCGGGCCCTCTGCATCATCTCCGTCAGGCGGGCCCGGTCCTCCGGATGGAGGCGGGGGTCCTGGAACACGGCCGCGCTGACGCCGCTGCGCGCCGGGAGACCGCCGAACCGGGCGGCCCAGTTGGCGGAGCAGATCAGGGTGTCCGCCCGGACGTCCCACTCGAAGATCACGTCGCTGGTCTGCTCCAGGATGATCTGATAGCGCTCCAGGGAGAGGCGCAGGTCCTCCCGGTCGTTCCGGTTTTCCGTCTCGTCCATCAGCACGCACATGATCCGCTCCCGCCCCTGCCCGTCCCGGATGAGCTGGGCGTTGTCCATGACCCATTTGCAGCCGCCGTCCCGGCACAGCACCCGGTAATGGAGCGTGACCCTGCCGCCGCCCCGGAGCTGGCCCGCCGTGTCCCGGCGCACGGCCGCCCGGTCCTCCGGATGGATCATCTCGAGAAAGCTGTTCTGAAACCGCCGGGAGATCTCCTCCCGGGAAAAGCCGAACAGCTCCCGGAATCCCTGGTTGAACTCCAGAAGGGTAAACGCCTCGTCGTTCAGGCATTGATACACGGCGCCGGGGAGATCGTCCAGGAGCGTCCGGTCTTTTTCCATGGGGCCTCCTCTCCGCGGGAGGCAGCCACCCCGGGCCGCCTCCTGCAAAAATGCTTCATAAACAGAGTATAGCAAAGCGCCGGGGACTTTGCAACGTCCGTCTTCCGCCGTTTTTTTCAGGACAGGGGGCGGCAGAGGCCGCAAAAAGGCCGGGGAGGCCGCTTTCGCGGCCTCCCCGGCCTGAGGCTGTCGAAAAAGTGCCTTCGGCACTTTTTCGAGTAGGCTGCGGCCCGTCGCGCGCACACACTGTCCGCTGAAAGCGGACAGTGCGCACACTTACGGACCGAGATGTATTTTCTCCGACGCACATGTCGTCGTAGAAAATGGATTTGATCTTCTTCGCGCCTCCGGGCGCGAACTCTGCGAGGCTTTTTCGACAAGCTGAGACCGGGGAGGCCGCTTTCGCAGCCTCCCCGGTCTGCCGTAGGTCAATCGTAGCGCAGCGCGTCGATGGGGTTCAGCTTCGCCGCCTTGTTGGCGGGAAGATACCCGAACAAAATGCCGATGGCCACGCTCACGCTGAAGCTCACCAGCACGGCGGAGGCCGTGGGGGCGGCGTTGAACGTGATGCCGCTGGCTCCGCCGGTCATGGACTGCACCAGCATGCCGCCCACCAGGGAGCCGATGCCCATGGCCAGCAGGCAGCCAAACGCGATCCCCAGCAGCCCGCCGATGGCGGAGGTGGTGCCCGCCTCGATGATGAACTGCCAGCGGATGTCCCGCCGCTTGGCCCCCAGGGATTTGCGCACGCCGATCTCCCGCGTCCGCTCGGTGACGGAGACCAGCATGATGTTCATGATGCCGATGCCGCCCACCAGCAGCGAGATCGCCGCGATGGTAATGAGCACCATCATCGCAACGCCCATCATGGCGTTGATCTGGGTCACCTGCTCCGCCATAGTCTGGATATAATAGGCATTGTAAAACGCGTCTTCCCGATTGTAGAAGTCGCCCATCATGGTCATAAACAATTCCTTTGCAACACCGGCCATATCCCGGGAGGTGGCGGTGATCTGGTAAAGCTGCACATCCCGGCTGCCGTTGAGGCGAAGGGCGTTTTCATAGGGGATGTAAATATCGTCGTCTCCGCAGCCGTCCTCCAAAACCTCGCTGGACTGCTTCAAAACGCCGACCACCGTATACTCCACGCCGCCCAGAGAGAGCGTCTGCCCCAGCGGGTCGCCCTGTAAGGCCTTTTGCACGACATACGAGCCGACCACGCAGACGTTCTGCCGTTTGACCACATCCACATATGTCAGATACCGGCCCCTTTCCAGCGTGTCTCCATCCAGGGTCGTGCCGCTGTCCGGGCGGTACATGGCCTCGCTGACGCCATAGACCGAGGTCTTTTTCAATTCCTCGCTCCCCTTGCGCACCACCGCGCTGGTGGATACCCAGGGCGTCACACCTTCGAACACGTCGGGCCGGCTCTCCACCAGGTCCATGATCCGGTCCGGCCCCACCTTCATGGTGCCGTCGCCCCAGCCCCAGTCGTAGACATAGAGCTGATTGACGCCCACCTTCTCCACCTGCTGTTCCACCATGCCGGTGAGGCCGTTGCCCAAAGAGATGATGACGATGACCGCGCCCACGCCGATGATGATGCCGAGCATGGTGAGGAAGGCCCGCATCTTGCTGGTCCGCAGGGACTTGACGGCCAGCTTGAAATACTGTGTAAAGCTCATGCCTCATCCTCCTCTTCCAGGTCCAGGGCCGTGACCACCGCCTTGGGGTCGTGGGAGTCCCCGTCGTAGATGATCGCGCCGTCCTGGAGGCGGATGATCCGCTTGGCCTTGATGGCGATGGAGTTGTCGTGGGTGATGAGGACCACGGTGTCCCCCTCCCGGTTCAGCTTCTGCAAAAAGCCCAGGACCTCCCGGCCCGTCCGGGAGTCCAGCGCGCCGGTGGGCTCGTCGGCCAGGATGACCGAGGGGTTCCCCGCCAGGGCCCGGGCGATGGACACCCGCTGCTGCTGGCCGCCGGAGAGCTGGCTGGGAAGGTTTTTCCGCTTCTCCCGCAGGCCCACCCGCTCCAGAGACTGCAGCGCCCGCTCGTGCCGCTCGTCCGCGGGCACGCCCGCGTACAGCAGCGGCAGCTCCACGTTCTCCTGGACCGTGAGCTTGGGGATGAGGTTGTATTGCTGGAAGATGAAGCCCAGCATCTTGTTGCGGACCTCCGCCTGCTCGTCGTCGTCCATGGTGGAGACGTCCGTGCCCCCCAGGTGGTAGGTGCCGGAGGTGGGCACGTCCAGGCAGCCGATGATGTTCATGGCCGTGGACTTGCCGGAGCCGGAGGAGCCCACGATGGCCACGAACTCCCCCTGGTCGATGGAGAAGCTCACGCCGTCCAGGGCGTGGACCGTCTCCTCGCCCATCTGGTAGATCTTATAGACGTCCTTCAGTTCGATGAGATGCTCCAAGGACATCAGCCTCCCATCATCATGGCGGAGGGATCGGCCTGGATCAGCACCGTCTCCCCCTCGGCCAGGCCGGAGGTGATCTCGATGTACGTGTCGTCGTTGATGCCCAGGACCACCGGACGCTCCTCGATCTTGGACGGGTCGGCCAGGGTGACGCCGTCCTCGGCCAGGGCGCCGGGCAGCGCCACCTGCACCGTGTTGCCCCGGCTCACCGCGTTCACCGGCACGCACAGCGCGTTTTCCGCCGTCTCGCCCAGGACGTTGGCGGAGACGTTCATGCCGGGCCGCAGCGCGCCGTATTCCTGCATCACGATGGTCACGGGATAGGTGGTGAAGCCGTTGGTGGTGGTGCCGTTGATGCTGACTTTGTCCACAACGCCCTGGAAGGTCTGTCCCGGAACGGCGTCGGAGCGGATCTCCACCGCCTGCCCCACCTGGACCTTGCTGATGTTCAGCTCATCCACGTTCATCTGCATCTTCAGGTAGCTCAGATCATAGATCACCGCCATGGTGCCGGTGGTGGCGCCGTCCACCTTGTCCCCGGCCTTGAGCTTTTTCTCGATGACCGTGCCGGCGATGGGGGATTTGATGTTGTAATCCTCCAGCCGGTCCGCCGCGGAGGCGGCGGCGAGCTGGGCGGATTCCAGGCTGAGCTTGGCGGCCTTCAGCCCGTCCCGCACACTGTCGGAGTCCACGGTGCAAAGCACCTCGCCCCGGGTGACGGTGCTGCCCGCCATCTTGCTGAAGCCGCTGACGGTGCCGGTGCCGGAGGCGTACACCGTGCTGGACGCGGGCATGGAGACGGCGGCGTTTCCGTAGCTGGAATAGCTGCCGATGACGGCGGTGGCCGTGTACGCCGTGGAGACGATGCCGGGGTTTTCCAGCTTCACCCGCACGGTGCAGGTCTGCTTGCCGTTGGAGGTAACGGTGGTGGCGTTGGAAACGGAGGTCACCTTGCCGGGAACGGAGCCGTCAAAGTTGCCGATGAACACGGTGGCGCTCTGGCCCACGTAGAACTGGCTGGGGTCCACGTAAGTAAAGAGGAAATCGATGGTCAGGTCCGTGCTGGTGACGATCTTACACAGGGCGGACCCGGCGGTGACGCTTTCGCCGTCCCGGACCATGACCTCGTTGATGGTGCCGGTGAGGGTGGCGGTGGGGTTCCGGGCCTCCTTGGCCTGCTCGTAATCCATCCGCATCCGCTCCACGGTGATGTTGGCGCTGTCCACGCTCCCCTTGGCGTCTCCGCTGTCCAAAACGTACAGCAGCGCGTCCTTCTCCACCAGATCGCCCTCCTCGAAGGGCGCGCTCAAAACAGTGGTGGAGAGCAGGGTGGACACGTTGTAGGCGTCCGCGGGCATCAGCGTCGCCGTGCCGGAGACGGACACCGTCAGGTCCTGCCGCACCACCTGGGCGGGCACATAGCCGCCGCCGGCGGCCGCCATGCCGCCGCCCATCCTGGACATCCAGACCGCTCCGATCGCGGCCAGCACCGCCAGGACCAGCGCGGCCTTCATCCAGCGGCGGCCCTTCTTTCCCTTGGGCAGATGCAGTTTTTTCTTCTTCGGGGCCTCCGCAGGGGCGGTCATGCCGCCGTCTTTCTGCGCTTCTTCCATCAGTTCTTCCTTCATATTCGCTTCTCCTTCATTATCATGCGTCTGCTTCCGCGGGGCGCTTTCCCATGCCCCGCTGCAAGATCTCCAAAATATTCTCAAGACGGCTCCGGGCCGCCTCGCCGTCCTCCCGGCGGATGCCGCTGTAGATGAGCGGTCCCGTGACGGACAGCAGCACCGCCAGCATGTCGGACAGGTCCCCCTCCCGCCGCAGGTCCAGAAGCTCCGGGTTCACCAGCTCCTTCAGCCGCCGCAGAACGCCCCCGGCGTCCACCATGCCCAAAAGGACGCTGCCCTGCATCCCGCCGTTGCGGCCCACGATGGCCGTCATGGCCCCCATGCCGCCCAGGGTCTGCTCCGTCCGCTTTTTCCGGGCGTAGTCGAACAGGCCCAGCAGCGCCGCGAACACGTTCCCCTGCTCCCGCAGCAGGGATTCCTCCAGCACCATCATGAGCTGGTCCATGTAGCCCCCCAGGAGGTAGCGGAACAGGTCCTCCTTGTCCTGGAAGTACATGTAAAAGCTGCCCCGGGGGATCCCGGCGTCCTGGATGATCTGGTTTAGGGACGCCTCGTTATAGGGCTTTGCGCAAAATTCCCGCGTGGCCGCGTCCATCAGCCGCTCCTGTTTTTCCGCGGGCAGGTTGAAAAACGTCGTGGTCGGCACAGCACCCATCCTCTCTATCACGAAATTCAGCCGCCGTTTTCTTCAACCGTGGAAAAAAACATACACCTTCCACCTGCGGGAAGGTCAAGCTTTTTCTCAAACAGCCTCTCCAATAGATATGACAACCTGTCGGGTATCATACCCGACAGGTTGTCATATTGCAAGAGAAATCTGCAATTGTTCACAAAATCTTCACACCGTCCCCTCCGGCGGCAGGTCGTACAGGGGGAGCGTCCGGCGGTAGGGCTGGGCCCGGTAGGTCACGGAGGCGATGCGCCGTCCGGACACGCCGTACCGGGCGTTGTAGCCGAAGAGGTCTATGTAGCGGAGAAGGTCGTTTCGCTCCTGCTCCATGGCTTCCAGCAGGAGGACGGCCGCCCGGGCGTCGTCCACGGCCCGGTGGCTGTTCACCGCCCGGTCCTCCAGGCCGTAGGCCCCGATGGCGTCGCAGAGCTTGTGGGGGTAGTCCCGCCGGTCCCGGTAGACGGTCAGCGCGTCCAGGAACCGGGGCGGGCCAAGCGCCTCCGCACATCCCGCTCCCAGCAGGAGGCGGTACAGGAAATTCAGGTCGAACTGGGCGTTATAGGCCACCAGAAGGGGCCGCTCCGCCCCCGCCAGCAGACTGCAAAACGCCCTCGCGGCCGCGGCCTTCTCCACCCCCTCCGCCGCAAGCCGGTCGGGGGTGATGCCGGTCAGCTCCGTGATGAAGGGCGGCAGGTCCCGGCCGGGGGAGAGGCGGATCAGGCGGTCCATGCCGGCCTGCTCTCCCGCCGCCGTCAGCCTGACGGCGCCCAGTTCAATGATCTCGTCGCGTGCGGGTTCGACGCCCGTGGTCTCCGTGTCGAAAACCACCACGCAGTCAAACTCTGTGAATAAGCTGCTGTGCATAAGAGCACCCCCGGTGAGGAAATTTTTTCTGTCTTGGCCCAAACGGACTGCACCCCCCATTTTCTTTGGGTCTTGCCCAAAGAAAACGGGCCGTGCACGGTCCAAAAGAAAGGCGCTTTTGGTCCCCAAATGACCCCTTCGGGTCATTTGGGGGGTCACGTGCCCGCTGAGAGACTTTGGGAGATGACCCTGCGGCCTCTATCCGGCTCGCGCCGGAACGCGGTGAATGTTTGGGCTTTCCGCCGCGTTTGGCGGCTTTCTGCGCCGGGAGGGCGGTTCCGGACACCTTTCTCTCCTCTTTTGCTGCCGCCGCCTGGCGCTTCCGGAAGAGAGCGGTGCGGCAGCGAAAAGAGGAGCAGGGGGCGTCCGGGCGCGCCCCGGGCCTGTGGTTCCGGGGCAGAACGGCTCTTGGAGCCCGCAAAACAGTCGGTAACCACGGGCATAATCCCCCGCCCCCAGGAAGTCCGAAAAAGTCCCACGGCTTTTTCGGCCCGGGGATGTCTTTTTCTCCGTCCTTCTTTTTCTGCGCCAGAAAAAGAAGGACCCCCGTGCGGGCAGCACCCCCCGCCGCGGGCGCGGCACGTCTCCCCGCCGTCCTCGGACGGCGTATTCCCCGTCATATCCCGAAAAAGCCGGGGTATGCGGACGCTTGGGCATTCAGCCGCGTTTGGCGCTTTCGGAAGAGAGCGGTGCGGCAGCAAAAAGAGGAGCAGGGGGCGTCCGGGCGCGCCCCGGGCCTGTGGTTCCGTGGCAAAACGGCTCTTGGAACCCGCAAAACAGTCGGTAAACACGGGCACTCATCCCCCGCCCCCGGAAAGTCCGAAAAAGTCCCACGGCCTTTTTCGGCCCGGGGCAGGCCTTTTTCTTCGTCCTTCTTTTTCGGCCGGGAAAAAGAAGGACCCCCGTGCGGGCAGCACATCACCTGGGGTCCTCCCCCCGGCGAAACAGCTCGATCATGGTATGGGTCAGATCGATGGGACTGTCGTCGGCGGGGATCTCGTCCCGGCGGAGCCAGACCCCCTCGTTCAGCTCGCCGGGATCCAGCGTCACGGTCTCGTCGTCCCCGTCCAGGTCCGCCCAGAAGCCCACCATCAAATTGCCGGAGAAGCCCCAGGGCTGGTTGGCGTGATAGCGGACGTTTTTCACCCGCAGGCCCACCTCCTCCATCACCTCCCGGCGCACCGTGTCCTCCAGGGTCTCCCCGATCTCCGTAAAGCCCGCGATGAGGGCGTAGCGCACCAGCATGGGCCGGTCGGCGTAATGGGTCAGCAGCAGCTTTTCGCCATGCCGCAGCGCCACCACCACCGCCGGATTGATCCGGGGATAGACGATGTGGCCGCAGGCGGTGCAGCGCATGGCCCGTTCCCTGCCGTCCCGCCGGTTGGGCGCGCCGCAGCAGCCGCAGAAGCGGCTGGAGCGGTACCACATGGAAAGATGCAGCGCCGTGGCCCCCGCCAGCCGCAGATAAAAGGGCTCCATGGTGCGGAACACGGCGGCCGGTTCCGCCCGCAGCGCCGCCCGGACGGCGTCCGTCACCCGCCAAAGCAGAAAAAACGCCGTGCCGTCGATGGCGAAGAGGTACGCAAGGTCCTCCTCCGCCGCCCCCAGGGCCAGCACCTCCCCCACGGTGGGAAACCGCCCGCCCTCCGGGGCCAGCAGCGTGTTTTGCCCGTCAAACGCCGCCACGGCGTCCGCGGCCCGGGGAGCGGGGGCTTTGAATTCATTGTGGTAGATATGGGGCGCGATCTCTTGAAGCATGGTTCCTTCCTCACATTCTTGCAATTCTCTCTCCCCTATTGTAAACGCATTCGGCAAAAAAAGAAACGGGAAGTTCCTCCGCCCGGGAAAGCGGTTGCGGTTTCGCCGGAAACGGCATATAATGGGGGTCCATTCCACACGCCGCCTGTGATGGAGGCGTGGACCAGAGGAGACCGCATGAGTATTTTAACAGTCGAACACGTCAGCCACGGCTTTGGCGGACGGCAGATCCTGCGCGACGTGTCCTTCCGCCTGCTCAAGGGCGAGCACATCGGCCTGGTGGGCGCCAACGGCGAGGGAAAGACCACCTTTTTGGACGTCATCACCGGCAAACGGGAGCCGGACGAGGGGACCGTCGCCTGGTGCAGCCACATCACCACCGGATACCTGGACCAGTTCAGCGCCCTGGAAAAGGGCATGACCATCCGGGACGTGCTCCGGTCCGCCTTCGCCCCCATGTACGCGCTGGAGCAGGAGCTGCTGGCGCTGTACGACAAAATGGGCGAGGGCGGCGGGGCGGAGCTTGAAAAGCTGATGGAGGACGTGGGCGAGATCCAGGAGATCCTGGAGCAGAGCGGGTTTTACGTGCTGGACGCCCGGATCGAGGAGTACGCGGGGGGCCTGGGCCTGGCGGACATCGGGCTGGACCGGGACGTGTCCGAGCTCTCCGGCGGACAGCGGGCCAAGGTGCTTTTGACGAAGCTGCTGCTGGAAAACCCCATGATCCTTATCCTGGACGAGCCCACCAACTTTCTGGACGAAAACCACATCGCGTGGCTGAAGCGCTTTTTGCAAAATTACGAAAACGCCTTCATCCTGGTCTCCCACGACACGGAATTTCTGGACGGCGTGGTGAACGTGATCTACCATATGGAGAACACGGCGCTCACCCGCTACACGGGAAATTACCGGCAGTTCCTGGAGGCGTATGAGGTGAAGAAGCGGCAGATCGAGCAGGCCTATGAAAAACAGCAGAAGGAGATCGCCCAGCTGGAGGACTTCGTGGCCCGGAACAAGGCCCGGGCCGCCACGGCCACCCTGGCCCGCAGCCGCCAGAGGCGGCTGGACAAGATGGAGGTCATCGAGATCGGGAAGGCGCGGCCCAAGCCCGTGTTCTCCTTCACTCCCGCCCGGACGCCCAGCCGGGAGGTCCTGGCCGCAAGAGACCTGGTGCTGGGCTATGACGAGCCGCTGACCCGGCCTGTGGACGTGGTGGTGGAGCGCGGGCAGAAGATCGCCATCCGGGGCGTCAACGGCCTGGGCAAATCCACCCTGCTCAAGACCCTGCTGGGGCTGATCCCCCCGGTGGCGGGCACGGTGGAGCAGGACCAGTTCGTGGAAGCCGGGTACTTCGAGCAGGAGGCCCAGGGCGGCGACCGCACGGCGCTGGAGGAGATCTGGCGCGAATTTCCCGGCATGAGCAACGGCGAGGTCCGGGCGGCCCTGGCCCGGTGCGGCCTGACCAACGAGCACATCACCACCCGGATGCGGGTGCTCTCCGGCGGCGAAAACGCCAAGGTGCGCCTTTGCAGGCTGATGCTGCGGCCCATGAACCTGCTGGTGCTGGACGAGCCCACCAACCACCTGGACACGGACGCGAAGGACGCGCTGAGGGAAGCTGTGAGGGCCTACCGGGGCACGGTGCTGCTGGTGTGCCACGAGCCGGAGTTTTACGACGGCCTGGTTACCCACGTCTGGAACGTGGAGGACTGGACCACCAAGCTGGTCTGACGCGGACGGCCTTATTCCCGCAATCCCGCCGCGAGCTCCCGGCGGACAAAGCAGTCCGCCACATGGTCGTTCACCAGGCCCGCCGCCTGCATGAACGCGTATACGACCGTGGGGCCTGCGAACCGGAAGCCCAGTTTTTTCAAATCCCCGCTGATGCGGCAGGAGAGGGGCGTGGAGGCCGGGATCTCCGCCTCCGTCTCCCAGCGGTTCCGGATCGGAGCGCCGTCCACATACGCCCAGATGAAGCGGTCAAAGCTGCCGTGCTTTTCCCGCACTTCCAGAAACGCCCGGGCATTCGCAACAGCGGCGTTTATTTTGAGGCGGTTTCGGATAATCCCCTTGTCTGCCAGCAGCTCTTGTATCTTGTCCTCGCCGTAGCGGGCCACCCGCTCCGGGTCAAAGCCGTCGAAGGCGCTTCGGAACGCCTCTCTCTTTTTGAGCACGGTGATCCAGCTGAGCCCGGCCTGCATCCCTTCCAGGATCAGCAGTTCAAACAGTTTGGCGTCATCGTGCACGGGCCGTCCCCACTCCCTGTCGTGGTATTCCACGTACAAAGGAAGGTCTCCCGCCCAGGAACATCTGATTTTCTGACACATAGGCATATCCTTTCCGATCTGTTTCCCCGTTCTTCGGACCGGGCGAAGCTTTCCAAAACCGCCCGGACAGATTATATCACCGGGCCGGCCAAAGGAAAAGAGAGACGTTCCCCTGGGAACGTCTCTCTTTTCCTCAATCCGCGGCGGCCCGCTCGGCCCGCCATGCTTCAAACTCATCCACCGGCAGCGGCTTTGAAAAAACGTAGCCCTGCACGGCGTCGCAGTTCAGGCCGCGAAGGCAGTCCAGCTGGTCCTCCGTTTCGATCCCCTCCGCCACCACCTTGATCTCGAGCTGGTGCGCGATCTCGATAAACCCCAGGATCACGCTTTTCGCCTTTGGACGGAACATGTCGTCAAAAAAGCTCTTGTCCAGCTTGATAACGTCGATCTCAAATTCTTTCAGCAGGGCGAGGGAGGAATACCCGAAGCCGAAATCGTCCAGAGAACACAGAAAGCCGTCCCGGTGCATCTCGCCGATCACCTTCCGGATAAGGCTGATCTGCTCCACGTTCAGCATGACGGATTCCGTGAGCTCAAACTCGATCAGACCGGCCGGTATCCGATAGGTCCTTTTGAGCTCCGCAAACTCCCGAAGAAAATTCAGATTTTTGATATGGGTCCGGGACAGGTTGACCGAGACCGGCACAAGCGTCTTTCCCTCGTCCATGTACGCCCGAAGCAGTCTGCACACCTCCTCAAAAACATAGAGGTCCAGGGCGCAGATGTGACCGCTCCTTTCAAAGAGCGGAATGAAGTCGGAGGGATGGATTATCCCATATTCGGGATGGACCCACCGGACCAGGGCCTCCGCGCCGCAGAGCGCCCCATCGGACAGGCGGACCTTGGGCTGGAGATAGACCTGAAAGTCGCGGCGATCGAGGGACGCGGCGAAGATGGAGTTGAGGAGCGCCTCTTTTCTGGCCTGTTCCAGCATGGCGGGCCCGAAGAAGGCGCACACGTCCTTCCCCTGCGCCCGGATACAGGCGGAGCGGGCGCGGTCCTGCATGGTCCTGACCTCCAGCTCCGGATCGTCGATCAGGTAGCCCCCGGCCCGCAGCGCCAGCCTGTAGTCGATGTCCGTATACGCATTGAACGCATGGACGCGCTCCGTGATCCTCCCGACCCTGGCCCTCACCGCTTCCTCCGATGCCTCTTTC
The DNA here is from genome assembly GCA_023406225.1 of Bacillota bacterium. GTDB lineage: Bacteria > Bacillota > Clostridia > Oscillospirales > Oscillospiraceae > Oscillibacter. The sequence continues at coordinate 26,628 of JAEXWS010000186.1, forward strand.
AGGCACAGGAAGAAGTGGTCCGTTTCGCTTCTGCACGCCAGCTCGCCCTCATTCAGCTCGGCTTTCAATACGCTGTGGATGTACTTCAAGGTGTCGTCTCCCGCGGCTGCGCCGAAATTTTCGTTGATAAGCTGAAAGTCCTTGATGTTCAGAAAGACCAGGGCGTATGTGGACGGCGGGCTTTGCGGTGCCAGCGCCCCCAGCTTCATTTGGAAGGCCAGATTGTTGTCGTCCCCGGTCAGCGGATCGATCATCGTGATCTCCACGAGCCGCTTCCTGTTTTTTTCATAGGTAGAGACGATGAGCCCGATAAAGGCCGCGCACACGGCGAAAACCCCGGCGGCGGCCGCATAGGACCGCAGCCGGTAAACATCCACGTCCCCGCTGATCAGATCCTGGCGGACAAGCGTGATCAAAAACCAGTCGTTGATGTTCAGAGGGCTGTAGGACAGGATGAGCTTCTCTCTGGAATCCGTTGAAAAATGGAGCATGCCGGGCACTTTCCGGTCGATCTCGTCCATGATCTTCTCCAGGGATTCCGCCGCGGCCGGATCGTCCTCTTTTTGGATGACGTCCAGGAACTGCATAAAAGGCCGGTTGTCCGTCGGGGCGATGACGACGTTTCCCTCCCCGTCCACGACGCAGGCCGCGCCATCGCCGTTAAAATCGGTCTGCGTTAAAATCTGCCGCATGTTCCTTTGCTCCAGGATCCCCACCAGCACGCTTTCCTTTCCCGTCCTGTCCGGCACGGGCACGGAATAGAGGATGGCGTGCCCGCCGAGGCTGAGGATCTGGTTTTTCTCGTAGGACCTGCCGTCCATATCCATCCATGTGTCAAAGCAATCGCTTTCATAGCCGTTTTTGACGACCTCCCCGTCCCGGCCCACGACCGCGATCAAGTCAAAGTGAAACGCGTCGGCCTTCCGCTGCAAAAAACCGCCCATATCGATCAGGCGCGGCATCTGTCCGACGGTTTCGGCAAGCTGCTCCATATAGTCCAGGTTGGAGGTGAGCTGATAGGATAAGCCGCCGGCGGACTGGATCGCCACGTCCCGTACGTACAGGTCCGTTTTCTCTTTCAGCACATTGCCCATATACGCCGCGTTGGACAGCATCGCCGCGATCAGCAGCGCCGCCGTGCAGCTCAAAAGAACAAGATACCTTCGTTTCATCATGACACTCCCTGCTTTTCCGCTTGCGGGCGCTTCCAGGCGGCCCGCGTCACGGGGCAGCCGTCCTGAAACGCCGCTTTTCTTTATTTTATTACAGGAAGGATCAATTTCAAGCGAGAATCTGGGTACGTATACAAATAGATTGTATTTTCCAGGCAAGCTGTGGTATCCTGTTTCCGGACATCCGGATGGGGGAGGGAACGCCGTGAAGAGCAAACAGACCGCCTTTGACTATGTTTACCGCGATCTGCGCGAGCAGATCCAGATCGGACGCCTGGACTTTGGGGACACGCTGGCCTCCATGAGCCAGCTCTGCGAATTGTATCACGTCGGCATCCGCACGGTGAAGGACGTGATGCGCGCGTTAAAGGCGGACGGCTACATCCGGACGGAGGAGCGGAAGCCCGCCGTCGTGATCTACCGCCGGGAGGCCCCCCAGCAGGCCTCGGCGGTCCGGTCGGCCCTGCGGCAGAGGACGTCCATCCTCCAGGTCTATGAGACCATGGCGCTGATCCTGCCTCCGCTCTTCGCCCTGTCATCCGCGGCCTGCGGCGCGGAAAAGATGAGCGGGTGGGTCCGGGCCTTTCGGAATTATGAAAAAAAGGACGCTGAAAAGCGCAAAAAGCTGATGGCGTCCTTTCTCTACTTCCTTCTGGAAAACTCCGGGAATCTCCTGTTTCGGGACCTGTATTCCACCTATGAGCTCTATGCGAAGATCCCGCTGTTTTCAAACTGCGGGCAGTTTGAAAACAGAGTTCTGCACCATAACGAGTTCAACAGCCTGACCTGGGTCGCAGAAGCGCTCCTGGCGCAGGACGGCCCGCAGGTGATGCGCCGGTTTTCCATCATGTATGAGGCCATCGTTTTCTCCATCAGGCTTTTACTGGAGGACTTCGCGGCCCGGGATCCAAACGTGCCGGAGGACCCCTCTCTGGATTTTTCCTGGAACGCGCACCGGGGCAGAGAGCATTTCTACCTTCAAATCGCCCGGGACCTGATCGACAAAATTGGGACCGGGGCGTATCCCGAAAACACCTATCTGCCTTCCGAGGCGGCGCTTGCGGCGCAATACCGCGTCTGCGTTTCCACCGTCCGCAGCGCGCTGTCCATGCTCAATGAGATCGGGTTTGCAAAAACCTATAACGCCAAGGGGACCCGGGTGATCTGGCAGGAGGAGCAGGTCGTGGTCAAATGCCTGAAAAACAAGGCGTTCAAGCGGGACGCCCTCCTGTATCTGAGCGCCTTGCAGATGACGGCGGCGATCATCCCGGCCGCCGTCAGGCTGTCGGCGCCCGCCATCGGGGCAGCGGCGAAGGCGGAGCTCCTGCGGCGGCTGGAGGAGCCGGGATGCATCCCCGCCGCCGCCATCTTGCAATGCATCGTGGAGCACCAGCCCCTGCGGCCGATGAGGACCATTTTGCTGGAGCTGGACGGCCTCAACATCTGGGGCTATTACTATTCCTTTTACCGCAGCGGTCCCCCGGAGGGCGAGGCGCTCACCCGCGCCTGCGCGGACGCGGTCCGGCATCTATGCGCCGGGGAGACGGAGCGTCTGGCGGAATGCCTGTTCTTCTGCTACACGCACGTCCTGGACTTCGTCAGGAGCTTTGTCGCCGACTGCGGCCTTTCGGAGGCGGCCGCGATCGTATCCCCGGAATTTTATCCGGCCGAGGGATTGCAAAGACGCGGCCCAGAAACAGACCCGTCCCGCGCGGCCAGGGCGGAGACAGGGAGCTAAGATAAAGCGCCGCCGCCAGGCGGGGGCCCGTTGCTCACCCCGCATCCCCGTCCCCCTCGGGGCGGAGCCCAGCGAAGCGGGTCCGGTCCGATAGCGAAGAAATTCCCTGTCCGGCTAAGAAGCCTCGCCGCGTATGCGGCGGGGTTTCGTGCCAAACAGGCGTCCCCCGGCCCCGGCCCCTCGGGGCGGAGCCCAGCAAAGCGGGTCCGGTCCGAAAGCGAAGAAATTCCCTGTCCGGCTAAGAAGCCTCGCCGCGTATGCGGCGGGGATTCGTGCCAAACAGGGAATTTCTGAGCTGGTGCGCCTGAAGGGACTCGAACCCGCACGCATCGCTGCACGAGAACCTAAATCTCGCATGTCTACCAATTCCATCACAGGCGCGTTTTCATCGAATGCAGTATACCACACCCGGCGCTCTTGAACAATAGGAAAAACTGCGATACAATGGATCGTATTCTGCAAACGCACGGAAATGAGGGAACATCCATATGACAACACCCCGCGTCGCCGCCATCCACGACCTCTCCGGCTATGGCCGCTGCTCTTTGACGGTGGCGATCCCCATCCTCTCCGCCATGGGCGTCCAATGCTGCCCCCTGCCCACCGCCTTCCTCTCCACCCACACCGGCGGGTTCGAGGGCTTCACCTTCCTGGACATGACCGACGAGATGTCCCGGGCCGCCGCCCACTGGCAGTCCCTGGGCCTGGAGTTCCAGGCCATTTACAGCGGCTTTCTCGGCAGCGGGCGGCAGATCGGCATCGTGGCGGACTTTATCGCCGCCTTCCGCCGCCCCGGCTCCCGGGTGATCGTGGACCCGGTGATGGGCGACCACGGCAGCGTCTACCGGACCTATACCGCCGCCATGTGCGCCGGGATGCGCCGCCTGGCGGACCAGGCGGACGTGATCACCCCCAACCGGACGGAGGCCGCGCTGCTGCTGGGCGTCCCCTATGAGGACCTGCCCGGCGGAGAGAGCGGCTGCCGCCGCCTGGTGGAGCAGCTGAGCCTGGAGGGCCGCCGGTCCGTGGTCCTCACCGGGGCCTCCCTCTCCCCCGGCCGCACCGGCGCCATGTGCTACGACGCCGTGTCCGGCCGGACGGAGGCCGTTCAGACCGCCTATGTGGCCCACGAGTTCCACGGCACCGGCGACGTGTTTTCCAGCGTCCTCACCGGGGCGCTGGTGAAGGGCGCGGCGCTGACGGAAGCGGCCGGAACGGCGGCGGAATTCACCCGGGCCTGCGCCCAGCGCACGGCGGAGGAGGACCTGCCCATGCGGGAGGGCGTGGACTTTGAGCCTCTGCTGGGTCTTTTGACGGGTGGACGGCCATGACCGGCCTCCCCTCCCGCCGCAGGGTCAACGGGCTGTACATCCTGGTGCAGGCGGCCTACTGGTCCATGTTCGCCGCCTTCGCCGGATACCAGACGGCGCTGCTGCTGGGCCGGGGCTTCTCCAGCGGGGACGCGGGGCTGTTCGCCGCCGTGCGGTGCCTGGCGGGCATCTTCGCCCAGCCCCTGCTGGGCGGCTGGGCGGACCGGCATCCGGATGTCCCCCTCAAGCGCATCCTGAGCGTCTGCCTGTGGGCGGCCCTGGGGGTGAATGTGGTGTTTTACTGCGCCCGCCCCGGCTTCTGGGGCACGGCCTGCGTCTTCGCGGCCCTGGGCGTTCTGGAGCTGAACGCCTACCCCCTGCTGGACTCCCTGGCCGTCCAGTTCATCAACGCGGGCGTGGACGTGAACTACAGCCTGGGCCGGGGTCTGGGCTCCTTCGCCTACGCCGCGGCCTGCGTGGGGATGGGGCGGCAGGCCGCCGCCTTCGGCGTGGAGACGGTGCTGCTCACCCACGGGGCGCTGCTGGTGCTGCTGATCGCCGTCATCGCCGCCTATCCGGCCTTCCCCCGCTCGGCCCTGCCGCCGGCGCCGGAGACGGAGCGGCCCCACTCCGTCCGGCACATCCTGCGGTGCGACCGCTCCTTCGCGCTGATGCTGCTGGCGGTCTTTTTCTCGCTGACGGCGGTGATGCCCATCGTCAGCTTCATGATCAGCATCGTCACGGACCGGGGCGGCAACGAGACCCATCTGGGGCTGGCGCTGTTTTTAATGGCCGCGTCGGAGCTGCCCGCCGCGGCGCTGTTCCCCCGCCTGTGGCGGCGGCTGGGAAGCCGGGGGACGCTGGCGCTCTCCACCGTCTTTATGGCCGTCAAGCCCCTGCTCTTTCTGCTGGCCCCGTCCCTGGGCTGGGTCCTGGCGGTGCAGCCCATCCAGATGCTGGGGTACGGCCTGTTCACCCCCGCGTCGGTCTACTACGCGAACGAGAGCGTCCCCCCGGTGGACCGCGTCCGGGGCCAGGCCGTCATGATGATGGCCTCCAACGGCTTGGGCGGCATGGCCGGGAACCTGCTGGCGGGATACGCCATCGACCTGGGCGGCGTGAACGCCATGCTGGTTTTATGCGCCGCCTGCGGCGCGGCGGGCGCGGCCCTGGCCCTTTGGGCGGTCCGCCTGGCAAAAAAAGCTTGACCTTCCCCCTGGAGGAAGGCATATCGTAAGACCGTAAGAAAGAACGCACCGGCCGCCCCTGCGCGGGCAAGAAAGGAACGAATGATGATGCATCCAGCAAAACGCCTCAGCGCCCTGCTCTTGACTCTGGTTTTGGCCCTGAGCCTGACGCTCCCCGCCCTGGCGGCGGAGACGGGCGCGGTGGAGGCGGCCGCCCAGGCCGCCGTGGCGGCGGCCATGGAATACGGCGAAGCCGTCAGCATGCAGTACGCGATCTGGCAGGACGGCGCCGTGGCCCTCGCCGGCCGCGCGGGGGTCTACTCCAAAACGGAAAACCGCGCGCTGACGGGAGACGAGCTCTACGGCATCGGCTCTGTGAGCAAGGTGTTTACCACCGTGGCGGTCATGCAGCTCGCGGAAGCGGGCCGGGTGTCCCTGGACGCTCCCGTGACCCGGTATCTCAAGGACTTCAAAATGGCGGACCCCCGGTACCGGGACATCACCGTGCGGATGCTGCTGAACCACTCCTCGGGCCTGATGGGCTCCTCCTTTGAAAGCGGCATCCTCTTCGGCGACGCGGACCGCACCGCCGCGGAAACGCTGCTGGATCGGCTCTCCACCCAGCGCCTCAAGGCGGACCCGGGCGCGTGCAGCGTCTACTGCAACGACGGCTTCACCCTGGCGGAGCTGGTGGTGGAGGCCGTCTCCGGCCAGTCCTTCCCGGCGTATCTCGCCGAAAAGGTCTATCCCAAGGCGGGCCTCACCGGCGTATTCGCCCCCGGCGACGCCTTCGACGAGAGCCGTCTGGCCAAGATCTATCAGGGAAGCGACCCCCGCCCCCTGCCCGCGGACTGTCTGGGCACGGTGGGCGCGGGCGGGCTGTACGCCACCGCCGCGGACCTGGCGGCCTTCGGCGGCGCGCTGACCAGGCCCGGCCTTCTGCGCCAGTCCTCCCTGGACGCTATGGCCGCCCCCGAGTTCCGGCGGGGCCTCTGGCCCGCGGACGAGCTGGACGCCCTGTCCTACGGCCTGGGCTGGGACGCGGTGGCCTGGTATCCCTTCTGCCAAAGCGGCATCCAGGCCCTGGTGAAGGGCGGCGACACCCTGTATTCCCACGCGGGGCTGCTGGTGATCCCCGCATACGGCCTGTCCGTGGCGGTGGTCTCCTCCGGCGGCGCTTCCACCTATAACGAGCTGGCCGCCGGACAGATCGCCCTGGCGGCGCTGGCGGAGGCGGGAGTCCAGGTGGACCAGAGCGTTCCCGCCCTCCCCGAGGCGGTCCCCGCCGCCATGCCCGCCGCGCTTACGGAAAAGGCCGGGTACTACAATTCCTCCCTGGGCCAGTACCAGATCGGCGTGACCGCCGACGGCGTCCTCTCCCTGCGTTCTCTGACCCTCCCCAGCGCTCCCGCGCAGACCTTCGCCTACCACAGCGACGGCACCTTCCGGGACGCCTCCGGCGCCATAGCGCTGTCCCTTGTGACGGAGGACAACGGCGAGACGTATCTCTATCAAAAGGCCTTCACGCCCATTCCGGGCCTGGGCGGCCTGCCCACCTCCTCCTACGCCGCGGTGAAGGTCCCGGAAAACCCCCTCTCCGGCCAGGTCCAGGCCGTTTGGGACGGTTTGCTGTCCATGCCCGCCGTCCCCATGAACGAGAAATATTCCTCCCAGGTCTACCTGTCCCTTTTCGCCTCCAGCGACCTGCCGGAATCCCCGGAGCCGATCCCGGGCTACGCGGGCGCGGCCCGGATCGCGGACGGTGCCACCGCCCTGTTCCAGATGGAGATCCCCGGCATGGCCAGCCGGGACGGCAGAGACTTCCATATCTTTGAGCAAGGCGGCGCCGTCTGGATGGCCGTCGGCGGCAGCTTGTATATGGACGCATCGGCGGCCCCGGAGCTGTACACCGGCGGCGGCTGGTCCTATTCCACCGTCCAGGAGGACGGCTTCGCCCGCTGGTATGCCGTGGGCGAAGACGCCGCCGGACTGACCATGACCGTCACCGTGCCGGAGGACGGCGGCTTCTGGGTCTATGACGCGGACGGACAGGTGACGGCCTCCTCCGTTTTGTGGGGCGACAGCGGCGCGGAGCTGACCGAGGGCGGCCTCCTCGTCTTCGCCGGAGCGCCGGGCAGCCGATTCCACCTGCGGTTCGGGGCCTGAGCCCGCCTCTTTCGGGCTTTATCAAAATTCCGCGTTGCGTTTTCCGCCCGGATGTCGTAGAATACACCTAACCAAAACAGACCGCGGTACGAAAGGAAACGACATGGATAGAGAAGAATTGGAGCGCGGCGGTGTGGATTACGGCGGCGCGATGGACCGTTTTATGGGCAACCAGGCGCTCTACGAAAAATTTCTGTTGAAATTTCCGACCGACGCCACATTTCCCGCCCTGCGGGAGGCTCTGGAGGCGGACGACTGTCAGGCCGCCTTTATGCAGGCCCACACCCTCAAGGGCCTTACCGGAAACTTGAGCTTGGATTCCCTGGCCAAGCTGGCCGTCCCCATGGTGGAGGCGCTCCGCGGCGGCGACCTGGCCGCGGCCAAGGCGCTTTTCCCGGCCCTGGAGGCGGAATATGACCGGCTGTGCGCCGCGATCCAGGCGGCCCGGTAAACGCACGAAAAGCCCCCGGGCGCAAACTCTGCGAGGCTTTTTCGACAAGCTGAAGCCCTCGGGCGGCCACAGGCCGCCCGGGGGCTTTGTTTCGTCTCAGAGATCCGGTCCCTCCGTATGCAGGAATTTTTTGACGGCGAAGATCCCCGCCACCGCCGCCACGCCCAGCAGCGTCTCCAGAGAGCCCGCGTGGCTGACGGTCATCTGCCGCGCGATGGCGAACAGCAGCACGTCGATCACCGCCCCGGGGGTGTGCAGCACCAGCATCCGCACAAATTCCACGCCCATGACGATCAGCAGCACGTCGGAGAGGAACCCACTCACTGAAAACGCCCCCGGCTCCAAAAACAGCGCCTGCGCCGTGCGGATCAAAAGCAGCGCGGCCGCCCCGGCGGTCACCGCCAGAATGAAGACCGCGATCCCGTATTCCAGTCCGGCGGCGCACTTCAATATCCATCCGCTGCGTCCCTTTCCCATAAAAATCCTCCTTCGCCGGACCGTCCCCCCGCGGGACCCCGGCTTTTTCAAGTATACCGGGCGGGCGGACGGCCTGTCAACCGCCCGCCGAAACCTTGGCGGATCGTAAACTCGGTCCCCGGGCGGCGGCGTTTCGGCAGAGGTCCGGCGGCTTTCAGCGCAGTTAAGATTTCAACGCAGTGGAGCCGAAGCTTCAACGCGAATCACAGAGCGACACCGCGGGAAATAAAAGACAGGGCGGCCGCCCTGTCTGTTCATCTGATGTGCCCTATGCCAAATTTTCAAAATACACTGGTTTTGAACCGCACATTGTTTCTTTGCAGATTTTCGAGAAACAACCCCAGGTTTACCATTGCGCTGTCGAGGGTAAATGTTTTTTTCTTTCCAATATAGATTTCGATAACTGGACCCTCTTGCATGATGGACTATCTGCATGAGCCGCATTGCCTCCAATCAAATGGCAGCTCCGCAGTGCGCCCTCTCCGCCTAAGACGCGCCGCGTTGTTCCAAGCCCCGTCTTTGCAGCAATTATAACAAAATCCTTCATACGGCGCAAATACCCGGCCAGCCCAATTTCCAGAGGACCGGCTTCGCCGGAGCCCCTGCGTTCTCAGTTTGACAACATTGAAAGCCGCGATCCCCGGCAGAAAGGCGGTTGACCTGCGGGACAAAATAGGGTACAATACCATCATCCGCAAACAGGCTGTGAGGAGTGGTAGTATGCCCAGCATTTCAGTGATCGTCCCTGTCTATCAGGCGGAGAAATATCTGAAAAAATGCGTGGAGAGCGTGACGAAGCAGACCTTCCCCGACTGGGAGCTGCTTTTGGTCGACGACGGCAGCACCGACGCCTCTCCCGCGATCTGCGACCAGTGCGCCGCCGAGGACGACCGCATCCGGGTCTTTCACAAGCGGAAAAACGGCGGCGTCAGCGCCGCCCGGAACCTGGGCCTTCAGGAGGCCAAGGGCGAATGCATCGCGTTTTTGGACGTGGACGACCGCTATGAGTTCCGCTGCCTGGAGACGCTGTGGTGCCTGCGGGAGCAGTCCGGGGCGGACTCCGTGGCCTGCGCCCACCTGAACCTCTTTCCCGACGGGTCCAAGTATCCCGAGCCGGTCATGCCCGCCGGGGTCTACGGCCGGGAGGATATTTTGGAGGGCATCGTCTATCCTTTGCTGGGGGAGCGGCTGACGGCGCCGGTCTTCAACGGCTTCATCTGGCGCTACCTCTTCTCCACGGAGATCATCCGCAAGGCCCGCATCACCTTCGAGGGCGCCTATCTGGAGGATGAGCTGTTCTTGATGGAGTATTTCTGCAACGCGTCCAAGCTGGCCGTGACGGAGCAGCCCCTGTACCGCTATTTCCTGAACCCCTCCTCCGCCACCCACAAATATATGAAGGATTTCCTCCAGGTCTTCCAGCGCTTCATGGCGCGGAAAGAGGCCCTGGTCCGGCGCTATCAGCTGGACGCCGCCCGCCCCCAGTGGCGGGAGAACTCCAACTGGGCGGGACTGCTCATCGCCATCGGCAATGAGTATGCCGCGGGCAACGCGAAATCCATCCGCAAACGCCAGCAGGCGGTGGCGGAGCTGTGCCGCCGCCCCGAGATGGAACAGGCCATCCGGACGGTGACGCCCACGGGATTGAGCCCCAACAAGCAGATGGTGGCCAACCTGGTGAAGGGCGGGCACTTCTTCATTCTCACCCAGATGTACCGCCTGAAAAACCACATCTGACGAAACGAGGACATATGACGCTTCTGCGTGAAAGTTATCCA
>JAEXWS010000204.1 GCA_023406225.1 Bacillota bacterium
CTCCTGCACCCCCCACATCGGCGCGGGCACCAAGGAGGCCCAAAAGCGCATCGGCGCGGAGCTGGTGGACATCATCGAGCATTTTGAGGCATGAATCCAGCGCCCCCGGTACTGCCGTACCGGGGGCGCTGGCTGTCGAAAAAGTCCTTCGGACTTTCCCGACAGCCTAAAAATGCCGTTACTTTCCCGGGGCAGAGCCCCGGAAAAGTCCTCGCTTCGCTGGCCGAACGCCTGCCAGCTTTTCGGGGCATTTGATCCCATACGAGGCGGGCTGCCGCCCCCTCGCGCTCCCCCGCCCCAGACTGCAAGGTATTCCTGAAATACAGGTTTTTCGACAAGCTGCGCCCCCGGTACTGCCGTACCGGGGGCTTTTTTCCGGCGGAAGGCCCACCCGGCGGTGAAGACCGCCTCCTCCCGCCGGCGCGCGGGGGCAGGGGAAGCGCCCTGGCTCCCGGGCCGTTTTGTGGTAATATGACGTTGGAAAGCGCCCCGAAAACCGCGGTTTTTGGAGAGCTTTCCAGCATTTTTGCCGCAGGGGGCCCGGAAGCAGGAAAATTCTTGACTTTTTTCTTCCTGCGGTTATTATGAAACGTATGGACCTGATAGAAAAAGGAGCAATCCGCAGAAAAGGAGCAATACGAATGAAGCAGGCAGAATGCAGCGTGTGGGTGGAGCGGGACAGAAAGGTGATCGCGCCCTGCCAGCACCTGTCCTACTTTCCCCTTGTGGTGGAACGGGCGGATGGAGACATCATCACCGACGCGGACGGAAATACCTTTATCGATTTCCTGACCAGCGCCTCCTCCCTGAACCTGGGCAGCCGGAACCCGGTGGTGATGGAGGCCATCCGGGCCCAGATGGACAAGTGCACCCAGTATACGGCGGCCTACACCTATAACAAACCCATGACCGAGTACGCGGAGCGGCTGATCTCCGTCTATCCCGGCGGCGTGGAGGCCAAGGTGTGCTTCGGCAACTGCGGGTCCGACGGCAACGACGCGGCGGTGAAATTCAGCCGGGCCTTTACCGGGCGGCGGAAGATCATCACCTTCCTGAACTCCTATCACGGCAACACCTACGGCTCCTCCACCCTGTCCGCCTGCACCACCCGGATGAGCAGCGGCATGGGCCCCTTCCTGCCGGAGGTCTACCACTTCCCGTTCTACGGCGCGGACGTGGACGACGCGGTCTGCGAGGCGGAGTGCCTAAAGGACATGGAGGAGGCGTTCAACACCTCCCTGCCCGCCAACGAGGTGGCCGCGGTCATCATCGAACCCATGCAGGGCGACGGCGGACTGCTGCCCGCCCACCCCATCTTCATGAAAAAGCTCTATGACCTCTGCCGGAAAAACGGCATCCTCTTCATCTCCGAGGAGGTCCAGCAGGCCTTTTTCCGCACGGGCCGCTGGTTCAGCATCGAGCACTACGAGGGCGTGGTGCCCGACGGCATCATCCTGGGCAAATCCGTGGGCGCGGGACTGACCCTGGGCGCGTTCATGGCCCGGAAGGAGATCATCGACTGCCTGCCCGCCCCCGCCCACCTGTTCACCCTGGGCGGCAACCACCTGGCCTGCGCCGCGGGCAACGCCGCCTTCGACGTGATGCGGGGCGGGGACTTCCAGGATCTGATGGCGCGCAACTGCGCGTCCATGGAGCGGCTGTGCGCCGGCTTGCGCGAGCAGCACCCCGGCACCGTGTCCTTCACCCGGGGCCTGGGCATGTCGGTGGGCGTGGGCGTGGTGAAGACCGCCGCCGACGGCACGAAGACCCCCGATCCGGATGGGGCGTTCAAGATCATCTACCGGGCCTATGAAAACGGCCTTTTGATCATCACCGTGGCCGGAAACGTGCTGCGCATCCAGCCCCCGGTGAACATCGCGCCGGAACACCTGGAGCAGGGCTTCGCCATCATCAGCCAGGCCATGAGCGACTATGAGGCGGGCCGTATCCCCGACGACGTGCTCTCTCACCGGAACGGCTGGTAACACACGCGCGGGCGCGTCTCCCGGGAGGCGCGCCCGCTTTTTTCATCATTTTGCAAGGAGGATGCACCATGAACATCAACGCCATCGAAACACCCGCCCTCATCGTGGAAAAAACCGCCCTGGAGGCCAACCTGGAGCGGATGGACGCCCTGCTGGCCGCCTCGCCCATGACGCTGTACCCCCACTATAAATCCCACAAGTGCCCCCGCATCGCCCGGATGCAGCTTCGCCGGGGAGCGGGCGGCATCACCTGCGCCAAGCTCTCCGAGGCGGAGGACCTGGCCGACGCGGGAGTGGAGACCATCGTGCTGGCCAACCAGGTGGTCCAGGCGGAGAAGCTGCCCAAGCTGGCGCGGCTGGCCGGGCGGTGCAATCTGACCGTCTGCGCCGACGACGCGGACAACGTCCTGGCCCTGGAACACGCCGCCGCCGGGGCGGACGCCCGGGTGCGGGTCCTTGTGGAGTACGAGGTGGGGATGCGCCGGTGCGGCGTGGAGTCCCCCGAGGCGCTGCTGGCGCTGGCCCGGCTCATCGACGCGCAGCCCCATCTCTCCTTCGAGGGCATCCAGGCCTACGCCGGGCACCTGTCCCACGAGCGGGACGGCGGCGTCCGCCGGAGCGAGCTGGCCAAGGTGGAGGCCCTGATCTGGGAGCTGAAGCGGTATTTGGAGGCCAACGGCCTCCCTGTGCGGAACATCTGCGGCGGAAGCACCGGCTTTGCGGCGGAAAAGCCCGCCGACACGGCTTACACCCAGCTCCAGACCGGCAGCTACCTCTTCATGGACCAGAGCTATCAGGCCCTGGACCTGGATTTTGAACAGTCGCTGTACGTCCTGGCCACGGTGGTCTCCGTCAAGGCGGACCGGGTGGTGCTGGACGTGGGGGTAAAGTCCCTGTCCATGGACCAGGACCCGCCCCGCTGCCCCGCCTTCCCCGGGGCGGAGCTGCTGTTCAGCGAGGAGCATTTGACCCTGCTGGCGTCCGGCACCGGACTGAAGCCCGGCGACAAGGTCCGCTGCGTCCCCGGCCACTGCTGTACCACGGTGAACCTGTTCGACCGGATCCACTTGGTGGACGGGGGCCAGGTCCTGGACGTCTGGCCTGTGGTCAGCCGGGGAAAAGCGCAGTAAAAGCGCCGCCTTTGTGGGTTTCCACAATTTTTACCAGGGCACGGCCCGCAGAAACGACCAAAATCACAAATGACATTTTAGCTGTTTTATGCTACACTGTGTTAAAGTGTAAAACAAAAAGGCGCTGCGGCAGCGGCCGTACCGGCCTGAAGAGGTGTTTTTCTTGAAGATCCGTGACGTTTATCTGAAAGAGACGAAGAGCTACGCGGCCCACACCCCCCAGGTGTCCGCCGACGCGCTGGACTGCAGCCTGGGGGTGAACCCTTACGGCCCCCCTGATCGCGCCCTGGAGGCCGTCCGGTCCTTCGACCTGAGCCGGCTGGGGGATTATCCCCACACCCACGCCGCCCACGACGCCATCATCCGCTATTGGAGCGGCCAGGCCGCCCTGACCCGGGACGGCATCTTGCTGGCGGATGGCAGCGTCAGCGCCCTGTACCTGGTCAACGCCCTTTTCGCCAAGCCCGGTGCGGAGGTGGTGGGCTTCGCCCCCTCTTTCACGGACATGATCGTGAACGCGGAGATGCAGGGGATGCGCTATACCCGCGTGGCCCCGGCGGACGGGACCTACCGGGAGGACGTGGACGCGCTGCTGGCCGCCGTCACCAACGAAACGGCCCTGGTATACGTGGATAATCCCAACAACCCCACCGGGCAGACCCTGTCCAGGGGCGATCTCCGGCGCATCCTGGAGCGGGCGGAGGCCGTGGGCGCCTATGTGCTGGTGGACGAGGCCTACGGCGACTTCATCTCCCGGGAGGAATCCGCCATGGCGGAGCTGGGCCGGTTCCCCGGGCTGATGGTCCTGCGGACCTTCTCCAAGGGTTTCGGCCTGGCGGGCCTGCGGGCCGGCTATCTGGCGGCCGCGCCGGAGCTTGTGGCCTATATGTCCAAGACCAGCAACCCCTACACCATGAACGAGCTGACCCGGGAGGCCGCCGCCGCGGCCATGGAGGCCGGGGACTATCCCGCCTCCCACGGGGAGGATTTCGCCCGGGTGAAGCGGGCCCTGCGCGGCGCGGCGGGCCATGCGCTGACCATGCTGGAGACCGACGACCGGGTGCCCATCTGCACGCTGAAGCACCGGGACGCGGTGGATCTGCAGATGCTGCTGGCCCGGGAGAACGTGCTCACCGTGTCCGGCGCGGAGTTCGACTGCATGGACGAATCCTGCGTGCGGCTGCGGGTGCCCCGGCTGGAGCTGGCGGAGCGGCTGGTGGAGGCGGTGGGCCGGGTGGACCGGTCCCGCTGAGGCTCATTTCGTCATTTCACAGCCCCGGCTGTGCTTTGAATAACGTGAAAAAGGAGAGAGAACAATGGAGGCAAAGAAGAAAAAGAGCTGGATGCGGTATCTGATCCCCGGATTTATCTTCCAGTCCGTCGTGATCGGCGGCGGCTACGGCACCGGCGCCGAGATCGCCCAGTATTTCGGCGTGAAGGGCATGGTGGGCGGCCTGTTCGGCATGCTGGTCACGATGGTCGTTTGGTCGCTGCTGTGCGCCGTCACCTTTGAGTTCGTCCGGGTGTTCCGCACCTTCGACTACAATTCCATGATGGGGACCCTGCTGGGAAAGGCGGGTTTCCTCTATGAGATCTGCTACATCGTGCTGCTGCTGATCGTGCTGGGCGTGGTGAACGCCACGGCCGGCAGCATGATCCAGGACCTGACCGGCCTGAGCCCCTGGCTGGGCATCGCGGTCTTGTCCGTGGGCATCATCCTGCTGATCCTCAAGGGCACCGAGGCCATCGAGAAGGTGCTGTCCTTCTGGTCCTACGTGCTCTACGCCGTGTACATCCTGTTCATGATCATCGTCTTTGTGAAGTTCGGCGGCAGCATCGGCGCCGAGTTCGCCAAGGCCGAGGTGGGCGACGGCTGGTTCGTCAGCGGACTGCAGTACGCATTCTACAACCTGGGCATCGTCCCCGCCCTGCTGTACACCGTCCGGGACGCCGACGACCGCAAGGAGGCCGTCACCTGCGGCATCCTCTCCGGCATCATCGGCATCGTCCCCGCGATGCTGCTGCTGCTGGTCATGGGCTGCAACCTGGCCGGCGTGGTGGGCGCCGAGGTCCCCGTCACCGTGATCTTCCAGATGCTGGACATGCGC
>JAEXWS010000188.1 GCA_023406225.1 Bacillota bacterium
AGAGGACATAGGCCGCCGCCTCCTCTTCCATCAGCGCGGCGATCAGCCGCCCCACCTCCGGCGACGCGGCCCGGTAATAGACCTCGTTGCCGCTGCGTTCCGCCGTCACCACCCCCGCGGAGCGCAGCTTCTGCAAATGCTGGGAGATGCAGGACTGGGACATGCCCGTGCCCCGCTCCATGCAGCTTACATTGTGGCAGCCGGTGCGCAGCAGGCTGTGAACGATCTGTAATCGAACAGGATTGGACAGGGCCTTTAAAAGCGCCGCCCGCTCCTCATAGTCTATCCCGTTTTCCATGGGTCTTGCCCTCCTTCCGGAAATTTCAGCATCAGATTATCATAATATTCTGAAATGTAAAGTAGCTTTTGCAACAAATAGAAAATTTCGGAAGGGGGCGGGGCGGGGAGTTGCTTTTGCCCCGGGAGTTTGATAAACTGAGACGGAACGCAAAATGGGAGCCGGCAGGCGCGCCCACCGGCTCCCTATTCAAAAAAGCGGCGGCGCCCCGCCCGGGGCCGGACGCTGCGCGGAAGTGTGGATTCGGGGGACGCCCGCGCCGCTTGGGGTATCCTATGCACGGGGAACGGCCGCCGCCACAGGGCCCGTCAGCCTGTCCATGGGCCGCGGCCGCCGGAAAAAAAGAAAAGAGGGGTTTTCCATGATCAAAATCGCACCGTCCATCCTCTCCGCCGATTTTGCAAATCTGGAGCGGGATATTCAGCGCATCTCCGCCGCCGATTACGTCCATGTGGACGTGATGGACGGCGTGTTCGTGCCCAACATCTCCATCGGCATCCCCGTGGTGGCCTCCATCCGCAAGGTGACGGACATGCCTTTGGACGTGCATTTGATGATCGTGGAGCCGGTGCGCTACGTGGAGCAGTTCTGCGACGCGGGCGCCGACCTGGTGACGGTCCACATCGAGTCCGACACGCCGGAGAACATCCGCGCCGCCATCGAAAAGATCCACGCCAAGGGAAAGAAGGCGGGCGTGGTGCTCAAGCCCAAGACCCCCGCCGAGGCGGTGCTGCCCTATCTGGAGCAGGTGGAGCTGGTGCTGGTCATGACGGTGGAGCCGGGCTTCGGCGGCCAGTCCTTCATGGCGGACCAGATGCCCAAGGTGGCGGCCATCCGGGCGTATATCGACGAGAAAAACCCCGCCTGCGAGCTGGAGGTGGACGGCGGCGTGGCCCCGGACACCTGCCGGACCTGCATCGGCGCGGGGGCCAACGTGCTGGTGGCGGGCAGCGCGGTCTACAAGGCGGCGGACATCCCCGCCCGGATCGCGGAGCTGCGGGGCTGAGGAGGAGAGCGGGTGAAAAACATCAACGACCTGCCCCGGCTGTCTTTGGGCGTGTTCCCCACGCCCTTTTACAAGCTGGAGGGCATCAGCGCAAAATACGGGAAAAACATCTGGATGAAGCGGGACGATCTGTGCGGCGTGGCCCTGGGCGGCAACAAAGTCCGCAAGCTGGAATTTCTGCTGGCGGAGGCCCGGGACCAGGGCTGCGACACGGTGCTTACCACCGGCGGCCCCCAGTCCAACCACGCCATGCTCACCGCCGCCTGCGCGGCGCGGCTGGGGATGCGGTGCATCCTGCTTTTGAAAAAGCGGGGCGTGACGGAGCGCCGGGGCAATCTGGTGCTGGACGACATCTACGGCGCGGAGGTCCGCCTGCTGGACACCGACAGTTATCAGGATATCTACCGGGAGATGGACCGCCTGAGCGCGGAGCTGGCGGCGGAGGGCCGCAGGGCCTATTCCGTCCCCCTGGGCGGGTCCACGCCCCTGGGCGCGGTGGGATATGTGAACTGCGTCCGGGAATTTACCATCCAGGCCCTGGCGGCCGGGGTGCGGGTGGGGCACATCGTCTCTTCCACCGGCTCCGGCGGCACCACGGCGGGCCTGCTGCTGGGGGCGAAGCTGTTCCAGCCCGGGGTGAAGGTCACGGGCTTCGGCGTGTCCCAGGACCCCTTTGACAAGATCGTGCCCAGGCTGGCGGCGGGCGCGGCGGAAATTCTGGACTGCGCCTTTGAGCGGAGCGAACATGATTTTGAGATGTTTTACAACGTGGGGGAGGGGTACGCCCTTCCCAACCCGGCGGACACGCCCTATATCGAGGAGCTGGCCCGGACGGAGGGCATTTTGCTGGACCCGGTGTACACCGGAAAGGCATGGGCGGGCATGATGAAGCAGCTCCGGGACGGGTATTTCGGGGACGAGGACGATCTGGTGTTCGTCCACACCGGCGGCGCGGCGGCCCTGTTCGCCATCGATCTGCCCCACTAGGGCCTTAAAGCCGTCCCAGTTCCATGCCCAGGGCCAGGGCGGCCTGGAACAGGCACTCCATTTCCAGGAAGCAGGCGCTGCGCTCCGTTTGCAAAAGCTCCTCCAGCCGGGTCCGCTGGGACGCGGACAGCTCCGCCCAGAGGGCCCGTTCCTGCGCGGCCCCGCGTTCCAGAAGAGGCCGGTAGCCGCAGGCGTCCAGCATGGCGGGGAGGCGTTCGTCGTCGGCGTGGAACAGGAGGGCTTTCCATGCGGGTATCATAAAAATCAACTCCATAAACAGGTTTTCTATATATTAACATATAGAAAACCTGTCGTCAAGAGGTAGAAAATGAGCTGCTTTTCTGAAAATCTTAGAAGTCTGCGTGCCAACCGCCGAATCTACCAAAGGGAGTTGGCCGAATACCTGAAAGTGAGCCTTGGGACCTACCAGAACTACGAAAGAGGGGTCCACGAACCCAATATTGACAAATTGATCGCGTTGGCTGATTATTTTCAGGTAACGGTCGATGAATTGGTCGGTCATTCTGCCAGTCATGATTAGCGTCAACTGACGCCGGGAGATGCACCACCCCATGCCGTCGAAAGAAACTGCGCTCCGCTCGCCCCGCCCTGGGGCCGGGTCTATCCTTTCCTATTCGTTTGCTTCGATGGAAGCAGGCATTTGCACCCCCCATTTTCTTTGGGTCTTGCCCAAAGAAAACGGGCCGTGCACGGTCCAAAAGAAAGGCGCTCAGGGGCAGTCCCCAAATGACCCCTTCGGGTCATTTGGGGGATTACGTGCCCGCTGAGAGACTTTGGATGATGACCCTGCGGCCTCTATCCGGCTCGCGCCGGAACATGGCGGACGCTTTGGTTTTCAGCCGCGTTTGGCGGCTTTTGCGCCGGGAGGGTGGTTCCGGACACCTTACTCTCCTCTTTTGCTGCCGCTGCCTGGCGCTTCCGGAAGAGAGCGGCACGGCAGCAAAAAGAGAAAAACAAGGTGTCCGGGCACGCCATACTCGCTCCCCTCAGCCCGCAAACGCGGCCTGAAGCCCATTCAACGACCGCACCCCACCGCGCGCCGGATGGAAGCCGGAAGCCATTGCCCAAAGTCTCTCAGCGTGCCCGCATCCCCCCAAATGACCCGAAGGGGTCATTTGGGGACCGCCCTTGAGCGGTTTTCTTTTGGACCGTGCACGGCCCGTTTTCTTTTGCAAGACAAAAGAAAATGGGGGGTGCATCACTTTCATCAAAGGAGCCATTCCATGGAATACTTCCCCGCCCCCCTGGAAAAATTAGTGGAGCAGTTCGCCCGTCTCCCGGGCATCGGCGGCAAATCCGCCCAGCGCCTGGCGTTTTACGTCCTGGGCCTGCCGGAGGAGGAGGCCCGGGAATTTTCCGAGGCCATTCTGGACGCCAAGCGCAGCGTCACCTGCTGTCCGGTGTGCCAGAACTTCACCGCCGGGGGGCTCTGCCCCATCTGCGCGTCCCCCAAGCGGGACGGGACCACCATCTGCGTGGTGGCGGACCCCCGGGACGTGGCGGCCATCGAACGCAGCCGGGAATATTCCGGCCATTACCATGTGCTCCACGGGGTGATCTCCCCCATGAACCACGTGGGGCCGGACGATCTGTCCATCAAGCCCCTGGTGGAGCGGGTGGCCAAGGGCGGCGTGCAGGAGGTCATCATGGCCACCAACCCGGACACGGAGGGGGAGGCCACCGCCATGTATCTGGCACGGCTTTTAAAGCCCTTCGACGTGCGGGTGACCCGGCTGGCCTACGGCATCCCCGTGGGCGGACATCTGGAATTTGCCGACGACGCCACGCTGATGCGGGCGCTGGAGGGCCGCAGGGAGCTTTGAACCAAAAGCGGGAGCATTCCATGCTCCCGCTTTTTCGTTTCATCCTCCGGCGGCCCGCCGCCCCAGAGCCTGTCCCAGCAGCACGCCCGCCAGACACAGGGACAGGCTCAAAATGATGTAGGCCCCGCCCAGCAGGTAGTTTCTGCCCGAAAGGAGGGTCCATGCCTCCAGGGAGAAGGTGGAAAACGTGGTAAAGCCCCCGCAGACGTCCGTTTTCCAAAACAGGGCCGCGTTTTCACCGACCCAGGACCGCCAGCCGGTCAAAAAGCCGATCAAAAGCGCCCCCAGCAGATTGGTCAGCAGCGTCCAGACGGGAAAGGCCGTGGGATTCGGCAGCAGACTGAGGGCGTACCGTCCCATGGCGCCCACAGCGCCGCCCAGGCCCACCAGCAGAAAATTTTCCATTCAAAGCGCCCCCTCTTCCTCTTCAAAGACCTCCGCCAGCAGGGCCATGGCCTCCGGGAGCCGGGCCGCCTCCAGTCCGGCGTAATTCACCACCAGGGTATGGGCGTAAGCCGGGTCCGGCACCGCCGCGTACTCGGACAGGAAGCCCAGCCGCACCCCCAGGCCCTCCGCCCGGCGGCGGAGGGCCTCGTCACTTTGGGCCGTGTCCAGCCGCAAAAGGAAATGCAGGCCCGCTCCCTGCTCGGAGATGGAGACGCGGCCGGCAAAGGGGCTGGTGCGGAAGGCCTCCAGCACGCCCGCCCGCCGGGCGCGGTACTCCTTGCGCATCCGGGAGAGGTGCTGCTCGTAGTGCCCCCGGTCCAGGAACCGGGCCAGCACGTGCTGTTCCAGGGCCGGGACCGTACAGGCGTAAAAATCCAGCTCCCGGCGGTACCGCTCCAGGAGAAGGGGGGGCAGGACCATGAACCCCACCCGCATGGAGGGGGAGATGGTCTGGGAAAACGTGTTCATGTAGATGACCCGCCCGCTGTGGTCGATGCTCTGCAGGGTGGGGATGGGACGGCCCGCGAAGCGGAACTCGCTGTCGTAATCGTCCTCGATGATGACGCCGTTTCGCTCCGCCGCCCACTGCAGCAGGGCCTGCCGCCGCCCGATGGGGGTGACCAGGCCCGTGGGGTAGTGGTGGGAGGGGGAGATGTGGGCCGCGGTGGCCCCGGAGGCCTCCAGGGCGCGAAGGTCCAGCCCCTGTCCGTCCAGGGGCACCGGGCGGCAGGCCGCGCCGCAGGTCTCATAGACCCGGCGGATCTTGGGATAGCCCGGGTCCTCCACGGCGAACACCGCGTCCCGCCCCAAAAGCTGGGCCAGCAGCAGATAGAGGTACTCCGCCCCCGCCCCCACCACGACCTGCTCCGGGGAGACCGCCATGCCCTTGTAGTCCCTGAGATCCGCCGCGATGGCCCGGCGCAGGGCGGGCAGGCCCTGGTGGGGCACCGGGGAGAGGAGGGCGTCCCCCCCCTCGCTGAGGACCTGGCGGGTGAGCCGCGCCCAGGTGGACACGGGAAACCCGGCGGCGTCCACCTGGTTGCGCTTCAGGTCCAGCCGCCAAACCGGCTCCTCCGCCGGAGGGATGGGCAGGGGCGGGGCCTTGGGGGGCGGCGGCGTCCGGGAGACCTCCGCCACGAAAAAGCCCCGCTTGGGCAGGGTGTAGACATAGCCCTCCGCCTCCAGCTGCTGGTAGGCCCCCTCCACGGTGATGACCGATAGATCCAGGTGCTCCGCCAGCCGGCGCTTGGAGGGCAGGCGCTCCCCGGCCTTCAGCGCGCCGTCCAGGATATCCGCCCGGATGCGGCGGTACAGGTACTCATACAGGGGCAGGGCGCCCCGTTCCTCCAGGGAATAGGTCAGCATGGCGGCCCCTCCTTTCTGACCTTAGAAAAAAGTGCGGATTTGGATATTTCAATCATACCATATTCCGCTTACAATGGCAACAACGACCTGAAAGGAGCGAGAAACACATGGAACGAACCATTCCGGGCGCGCAGCGCCGCACCCATTCCCTGGTATTGACGGGGCTGTTCGCGGCGCTGGGGTGCGTGTCCACCATGGTCCTGGTGCTGCCCTCCCCCACAGGCGGGTACATGAACCTGGGGGACGCGGTGGTGCTGCTGGGCGCCTATCTGCTGGGACCGGTCTGGGGCGCGGTGGCGGGGGGCCTGGGCCCGGCGCTGGCGGACCTGCTGGCGGGCTACACGGCCTATGTCCCGGCCACGCTGGCGATCAAGGCGGTGATGGGCCTTGCGGCGGGGCTTTTGTTCCGCGCCCTGCGGGAAAAGCAGGGGGACCAGCCCTTCCGGATGCTGTGCACCCTGGTCTTTTGCGGCCTTGTGGGGGAGATCCCCATGGTGGCGGGCTACTGGCTGTACGACGGCATCCTGATGGGAAGCCTGGCGGGCAGCGCGCTGGGCATCCCCAGCAACCTGGCCCAGGCGGCCTTCGGCGTGACCGCGTCCACCCTGCTGGCCCTGGCCCTGCGGAAGAGCCGGTATGTCCGGCGGCAGTTCCCCGGCCTTTGAGCGCCGTACCCGCGCAAAATTTTGACCGACGGAGGCGGACCAGATGAAACAGTACATCGTAGACGCATTCACCGGGCATGTGTTCGGTGGGAATCCCGCGGCCGTCTGCATCCTGGAGCGGTGGCTCCCGGACGAACGGATGACCGCCATCGCGGGGGAGAACAACCTGTCCGAGACGGCTTTCGCCGTGAAGGAGGGGGAGACCTACCGCCTGCGGTGGTTCACCCCCGCGGCGGAGATCGACCTGTGCGGCCACGCCACCCTGGCCTGCGCCTATGTGCTTTTGAACCACGTGGAGCCGGGGCGGGAGGCCGTGACCTTCCACACCCTGAGCGGCGATCTGACGGTGGTCCGGCGGGGGGAGCTTTACGAGATGGACTTCCCGGCCTACGGCCTGCGGCCCGTGCCGGTGACGGCGGCCATGTCCGAGGCCCTGGGGGCCGTCCCGGCGGAGGCGTACATGGGCCGGGACCTACTGTGCGTCTTTGACGATGCGTCCACCGTGCGGGCCCTGGAGCCGGACATCGAGAAGGTCCGGGCGCTGGAGGGGCTGCTGGTCCACGCCACGGCCCCGGGGACGGACACCGACTGCCTGTCCCGGACCTTCGCCCCCAAATGCGGCGTTGCGGAGGACCCGGTGTGCGGCTCCGGCCACTGCCACATCGTCCCCTATTGGGCAAAGCGGCTGCAAAAGGACCGTGTGACGGCCTATCAGGCCTCCAGGCGGGGCGGCACGCTGTACTGCGCCGCGGCGGGGGAGCGGGTGCGCCTCAGCGGCAGGGCGGCCCTCTTTTCCGCGGGGGAGATCTTCGTGGACCCCTGAGCCGGACCAAACGTAAAATTCCGCGGCGCGGAAAGTCCCCGGCGGTTCTAAGAACCGCCGGGGACTTGTACATTAGAGAGGGCGCGTCAGAACCCGCCGTTCCAGCCGTCCGTGCCGCCCAGGCCGTCGGGACCCCGGTCCCCGGGCACGCCCAGGCCCACGCCGGAGGTCTCCTTGGCGATCTCAAAATATCCCAGCTCCGTGCACTGGTAGGCCGGCATGTAAAACAGCGCCACCGCCAGGGACCACACGCCGCCCACCAGGACCAGGAGCCAGCCGGGGAACGCGGGGGTGAACGTCACATTGTAGAACATGGAATCAAAAAGGTGGTAGTAGACATAACACATATAAGCCAGGGAGGGGGCGGAGGCCAGCAGGCCCCACCCGAAATAGCTCAGATCCAGCATGAAAAGCTGGCTCTTGTAGCCCAGGGTCTGCCGTTTGCTCATGTCCAGGGCCTCCATGATGCCGATGCCGGGATTTTCATAGAGGTTATAGAGGGCGAAGCGGTAGCGGTACGCGGCGATGATGCCGGGAATGGCAAACAGCATGGACCACAAAAACACGAAGCAGTTGATGACGATCTGAAGTCCGATGATCTTTCCCACGAAGGAAAACCCGTCGAACAGCGTCAAATACTCCGCCCGCTCGCCCCGGCGGACCGCCATGCAGTACAGCACGAAGCCCGCCCCCAGGACGCTGCCCAGCAGCGACACCAGCACGTAGACGAAGATGCCCAGCAGGTTCCGCTCCGGGACGGTGGGCGCGCCGCCCCCGGCGAAGGTGTCCGCCAGGTTCAAAAGCAGGATGATGAACAGGTACAGGGCCGTCATGCCCCTGGGGCTGACCTGGGCCTCCGCCAGCAGGTCCTTCATATCGGCTTTCAGCCGTTTTCGGTCGATGATCTGCGCCATCATAGATCGTGGCCTCCATTTTTCAAACTGGCGGCGTTTCCGCGCGCCTGGGGCTATTATACGATACCGCCGCCGAAATGACAAGAGAGACGGCGTTTCCCCACGGCATTTCTAAATCTGGAAGTTGGAAGAAACGCCGCAAATAATTGTTAAAAAAAGGACGATTTTCCGCAAAAACACGGGTTCATAGTCTGGACATTTTTTAGATAATGGTGTAAAATGAGGCGCAGTATGTGGTAGTAACGCCATTTTCCT
>JAEXWS010000028.1 GCA_023406225.1 Bacillota bacterium
ATCCCGACCTGATCCGCATCGGCCGGACCCACCTCCAGGATGCAACGCCCCTGAAATTCGCCCAGGAGGTCTCCGGCTGGCGGGAGGGGGTGGAGGCCCCCTGCCGGATGCTGAGCCTGGCGCTGACGGAGCTTTGCCGTCTGGCCATCGGCGGCACCGCCGTAGGTACGGGGCTGAACGCCCCCAAGGGGTATGACGAACAGGTGTGCGCCGTCCTCCGGGAGCTGACGGGGATGGACTTCGTCCCGGACGGGAACAAGTTCCACGCCCTCACCAGCAAGGACGCGCTGGTGTTCGCCCACGGGGCGCTGAAGGCCCTGGCGGCGAATCTGATGAAGACCGCCAACGACATCCGCTGGGAGGCCAGCGGGCCCCGGTGCGGCATGGGCGAGCTGCACATCCCGGAAAACGAGCCGGGCAGCAGCATCATGCCCGGCAAGGTGAACCCCACCCAGTGCGAGGCCGTCACCATGGCGGCGGTCCAGGTGCTGGGCAACGACACGGCCATCGGCGTGGCCGCCTCCCAGGGAAACTTCCAGCTCAATGTGTTTCTGCCCGTGGCGGCGTATGACTTCCTTCAGTCCGCCCGCTTGCTGGCGGACGCCATGGACTCCTTCCGGGTCCACTGCGTGGAGGGCATCACCCCCGACGGGGAGCGGATGGCCCGGAACCTGGAAAATTCCCTGATGCTGGTCACCTGCCTCACGCCCAGGATCGGGTACGACCAGGCGGCGGCCTGCGCCAAGAAGGCGCTGCGGGAGGGGACCACGCTGAAAGAGGCGGTGCTGGCTCTGGGCCTTTTGAGCGGGGCGGAGTTCGACGAGGCCGTGCGGCCGGAAAACATGGTGTGACATGCTGGAGCTGAGACCGTATGCGTCCGCGGACGCGGTGGAGATCGTGAAGTGGGCGGAGAGCGAGCGGGCGCTCCGCCTGTGGACGGCGGACCGGTTCGCGGAGGACCCCTGGCCCCTGGCGGCGGAGCGGTTCGACGGGTACTATGGAGCGGGGGACCCGTTGCTGCGCCCCATGACCGCCGTGGAGGCGGGCGCGGCTGTGGGACACGTTCTGCTCCGGCGGCTCCCGGCGGAGGCGGTCCGGCTGGGATTCGTGATCGTGGACCCCGCCCGGCGGGGGACCGGCCTTGGCCGGCGGATGGTGGAGGCGGCCTGCGGATACGCCGTCCGGGAGATGGGGGCCCGGCGGCTGACGCTGGGGGTCTTTGAGGAAAACGCCGCCGCCCGGCGGTGCTATGAGGCGGCGGGCTTCCGGGCCGTGGAGACCCGGCCGTGGCTCTTCTGCGGCCGGACGTGGCAGTGCATAGAGATGGAGCGGCGGATATGAAAAGCGGAGGGCGGAGGCCCTCCGCTTTTTTTGCGTCAGGCGGGGAGGAACGAATAATTTCCCATCATGCAGGTTTCCGCGGGAGCCGGGACGCCCCCTGGAAACATGCTGGGGCGGAGGGAAGTCCCGCCCAAAGGACAGCCTGTATATTCTGTGAAAATATACAGAATTTTAAGCGGTTTCAGGCAATTTATGCAAATTACCCCAAACTTTAGTAAAAATGTTGTGCAACATTCTTATTGAATATTTATTCATATATAGCGTATAATTCAACCATCATCAAACAACTTAGACGGAGGGGTATCATTATGAAAGAGAAAAAAGACATCAAGAAGATCGTCCTGGCGTACTCCGGCGGTTTGGATACATCCATCATCATCCCCTGGCTGAAGGAGAACTACAACGACCCCGAGATTATCGCCGTGGCTGGCGACGTGGGCCAGAACGACGAGCTGGAGGGCCTGGAGGAAAAGGCCAAAAAGACCGGGGCCAGCAAGCTGTATGTGGCGGACCTAGTGGACGAGATGGTGGATGACGTGATCATCCCCTCCCTGAAAATGGGCGCCAGCTACGAGCAGTATCTGCTGGGCACCGCCTTCGCCCGGCCCATCATCGCCAAAAAGCTGGTGGAGATCGCCAAGGCCGAGGGGGCGGATGCCATCGCCCACGGCTGCACCGGCAAGGGCAACGACCAGGTGCGCTTTGAGCTGACCATCAAGCGCTTCGCCCCGGAGATGACCATCATCGCCCCCTGGCGGGAGTGGGACATTAAGGGCCGGGACGAGGAGATCGACTATGCCGAGGCCCACAACGTGCCCCTGAAGATCTCCCGGGAGACCAACTACTCCAAGGACAAGAACCTCTGGCACCTGAGCCACGAGGGATTGGACCTGGAGGACCCCGCCAACGAGCCCCAGTATGAAAAGCCGGGCTTTTTGGAGATGGGCGTCTCTCCCGTCACCGCGCCGGACCAGGCGACCTATGTGACGCTGGACTTTGAAAAGGGCGTGCCCGTGGCCGTCGACGGCGAGGCCATGAAGGCCAGCGACATCATCCGCAAGCTCAATCAGCTGGGCGGCGAGAACGGCATCGGCCTTTTGGACATCGTGGAAAACCGTCTGGTGGGCATGAAGGACCGGGGCGTGTACGAGACGCCGGGCGGCACCATCCTCTACAAGGCCCACCAGTGCCTGGAGATGATCACCGTGGACAAGGACACCGCCCACATGAAGAGCAAGCTGGCGGTGGATTTCGCGGACCTCATTTACAACGGCAAGTGGTTCACCCCCCTGCGGGAGGCCCTCAGCGCCTTTGCGGACAAGACCCAGGAGCACGTCACCGGGCAGGTGAAGCTGAAGCTCTACAAGGGCAACATCATCACCGCCTCCATCACCTCGCCGTGCAGCCTGTACTCCGAGCAGCTGGTCACCTTCAATGAGAGCGACTATAACCAGGCCGACGCCACGGGCTTCATCAACCTCTGGGGCCTGCCCGACACGGTGCTGGCCCTGCGGGAGGCCGGGAAACTCTAAAGAGGGGAGTTCATCCCCCTTTGGATATCCTCCCGCCGGCGGGCGCGTCCCGGCGGAAACGGCTGGACTGTCTGCTTCCGCTTTGGGCGGAAGGACCGGGGGGAACTGGCGCCCCTCTTCCCTGGCGACAGGGGGGCGCGGTACGGATACAACATCTTTGGGAAACGGTGGGGATCGCTCCCGCCGTTTCCCGGGTTCAAGGAGAAATGCTATGAAACTTTGGTCCGGGCGGTTCGGCAAAGAGACGGACGCCCTCGTGAACGACTTCAACGCCTCCATCCAGTTCGACCAGCGGCTGTACAAAGAGGACATCGCCGGCAGCATGGCCCACGCAAAAATGCTTGCGGACTGCGGCGTGATCTCCCGGGAGGACGCCGCCGCCATCGCGGCGGGGCTCCAGGAGATCCTGGCGGACGTGGAGGCGGGAAAGGCGGTGTTCACCGCCGGCAACGAGGACATCCACATGAACGTGGAGGCCCTCCTCACCGCCCGCATCGGGGACGCGGGGAAGCGGCTCCACACCGCCCGCTCCCGGAACGACCAGGTGGCCCTGGACTTCCGCATGTACGTCCGGCGGGAGATCCCCGTCATCGTGGGGCAGCTTCTGGAGCTGGAGACGGTGCTTTGCGGCCAAGCGAGGCGGCACCAGACCGCCGTCATGCCCGGCTACACCCATTTGCAGCGGGCCCAGCCCATCTCCTTCGCCCAGCACCTCATGGCCTACGCCGCCATGTTCTGCCGGGACGTGACCCGCCTGGAGGACTGCGCCCGGCGGCTCAACGAGTGCCCCCTGGGCTCCGGCGCCCTGGCGGGGACCACCTATCCCATCGACCGCTGGCAGACCGCCAAGGACCTGGGCTTCGACGCGCCCATGGGCAACTCCCTGGACGGCGTCAGCGACCGGGACTACGCCCTGGAGCTGCTCTCGGCCCTGTCCATTTTGATGATGCACCTCAGCCGCTTTGCCGAGGAGGTCATCCTCTGGTGCAGCTGGGAGTTCAAGTTCGTCGAGCTGGACGACGCCTACGCCACCGGGTCCTCCATCATGCCCCAGAAGAAGAACCCCGATGTGGCGGAGCTGGTCCGGGGCAAGACCGGGCGGGTCTACGGCGACTTGATGGGGCTTTTGACCGTGATGAAGGGCCTGCCCCTGGCCTATAACAAGGACATGCAGGAGGACAAGGAGCCGGTGTTCGACGCCATCGACACCGTGGAGATGTGCCTGCCGGTGTTCGCCGCCATGATCGGGACCATGCGCGTCCTGCCGGACAACATGCGCAGGGCGGCGGGCCACGGCTTCATCAACGCCACCGACTGCGCGGACTATCTGACGAAAAAGGGCATGCCCTTCCGGGACGCCTATACCGTGGTGGGCCGTCTGGTGGCGGCCTGCGGCAAAGAGGGCAAAACTTTGGAGGAGCTGTCCCTTCCGGAGCTCCGGGAGGCGTCCCTCCTCTTTGAAGAGGACGTGTATCAGGCGTTGAGCCTGGAGAACTGCATGGGCCAGCGCGGCAGCTACGGCGGTCCCGCCGTCGGCGAGACCACCCGCCAGATCGGCGCCGTGGAGGACTTCGTGAAGGCCCGCGGGAAATAAGAGGCGAAGAACATGAAACCAAAGGTCTATATCGACGGCAAGGAGGGCACCACCGGCCTTCAGATCTACGACCGCCTGGCCGCCCGGGACGATATCGAGCTGCTCCTCATCGACGAGGAGCGGCGGAAGGACCCGCTGGAGCGGAAGCGGCTGCTGAACGAGGCGGACCTGGCCTTTCTCTGCCTGCCGGACGCGGCGGCCGTGGAGGCGGCCGCCATGGTGGAGGACCCGGATACCCGGATCATCGACGCCTCCACCGCCCACCGGGTGGCGGAGGGCTGGGTCTACGGCTTTGCCGAGCTGGGGCCGGAGCGGAAGGCGGCCATCGCGGCCTCCAAACGGGTGGCGAACCCCGGCTGCCACGCCACGGGCTTCCTCTCCGTGGCGGCCCCCCTGGTGAAGCTGGGGATCCTGCCCGCGGACTATCCCGTGACGGTCTACTCCCTCACCGGCTACTCCGGCGGCGGGAAGAAAATGATCGCCCAGTACGAGGCCCCGGACCGGCCGGCGGAATTTGCCGCCCCCCGCATCTACGGGCTGGACCTGCGGCACAAGCACCTGCCGGAGATGCAGGCCGTGGCGGGGCTGCGGTATCCGCCGGTGTTCAACCCGGTGGTGGACGATTACTACAAGGGCATGGCCACCACGCTGCTGCTCCACAACGCCCTGCTTTGCGGCGGGCCCGGGGCGGGGGACGTGGCCGCGGCCCTGGCGGAGTTTTACCGGGGCCAGGCGCTGGTCCATGTCACGCCCTTCGGGGACCATGAGGCTCTGCTCGCGGCCAATCATCTGGCCGGGAAGGACACGCTGGAGATCACCGTCTGCGGCAATGAGCGCCAGACCATGGTGACCGCCCGGTTCGACAATCTGGGCAAAGGGGCCTCCGGCGCAGCCGTCCAGAACATGAATTTGATGCTGGGGTTTGAAGAGACTGCGGGACTGACCCTGTAAGGAGGAATACCGATGAAATTGATAGAAGGCGGCGTGTGCGCCGCTCAGGGCTTCCGGGCCGCCGGCGTCCACGTGGGGGTCAAGACCCACGCGGAGTGGAAGAAGGACGTGGCGCTGATCGTGTCGGACGTGATGTGCGCGGCGGCGGCGGTCTATACGAAAAACGCGGTGAAAGCCGCCCACATCCATGTGGACCGGCGCCATCTGGCGGACGGAAAGGCCCGGGCCGCCGTCATCAACAGCGGCAACGCCAACGCCTGCGCCCCCCAGGGGGAGGAGAACGCCGAAAGGATGTGCGCCGCCGCGGCGAAGGCCGTGGGCTGCGCCCCCGCCGACGTGGTGGCGGCCTCCACCGGCGTCATCGGCCAGACGCTGAACATCGCCGCCATCGAGGCGGGGATGCCGGAGCTGTACGGGGCCCTGGCCGCCTCCGCGGAGGCCAGCGACTCGGCGGCCCACGCCATCATGACCACCGACACGGTGAAAAAAGAGGTGGCGGTGGAGACGGTGGTGGGCGGAAAGACCGTCCGCATGGGCGGCGTGGCCAAGGGCAGCGGCATGATCCACCCCAATATGGGCACCATGCTCTGCTTCCTCACCACCGACTGCGCCATCTCCCCGGCCATGATCAAGACCGCGCTGCTGGAGACGGTGAACGTCAGCTTCAACCGCATCTCCGTGGACGGAGACACCTCCACCAACGACACCTGCTGCGTCCTGGCCAACGGCCTGGCGGGCAACCCGGAGATCACGGAGAAGGGGCCGGACTACGACGCGTTTTTGGAGGCCCTCCAGACCCTGTGCACGGCCCTGGCCAAGAAGATGGCCTCCGACGGGGAGGGCGCCCGGCATCTCATCACCTGCACGGTGTCCCAGGCCGCGGACGAGGCCCAGGCGGAGACCATCGCCAAATCCGTCATCTCCTCCACCCTCACCAAGGCCGCCGTTTTCGGCGCGGACGCCAACTGGGGCCGGGTGCTGTGCGCCATGGGCTACTCCGGGGCGGACTTCGACCCGGAGACCGTGGACGTGCATTTTGCCAGCGCCGCCGGGGAGATCCAGGTGTGCCGCCAGGGGCGGGGCGTGGAATTTGACGAGGAGGCGGCGAAGAAGATCCTCACGGAGCACGATGTGGCGATCAACATCTCCCTCCACGCGGGAAACGCCGCCTGCACCTGCTGGGGCTGCGACATCACCTACGATTACATCCGCATCAACGGCGATTACAGAACATAAAGGAAGTGGTTCCCATGTCCTCCCATGAACAGCAGGCCCGGACCCTGGTGGAGGCCCTGCCCTATATCCAGAAATTCACCGGAAAGACCATCGTGGTCAAGTACGGCGGCAATGCCATGATCTCAGGCGCGCTGCGAAGAGCCGTCATGTGCGACATCATCCTGCTGTCCCTGGTGGGCATCCGGGTGGTGGTGGTCCACGGCGGCGGGCCGGAGATCAGCGACATGCTGAACCGGCTGGGCATGGAGTCCCGGTTTGTGGACGGCCTGCGCTATACCGACCAGGAGACCATGGACGTGGTCCAGTCGGTGCTGTGCGGCAAGGTCAACAAAGACCTGGTGGCCCAGCTCAACCGGCTGGGCGGGCAGGCCATCGGCCTGTGCGGCATGGACGGCTCCCTCTTCCAGGCGGAGCGGCTGGACGAGAAGTACGGTTTGGTGGGCAGGATTACCGCCGTGAACCCGGAGCCGGTGGAAAACGCCCTCATGACCGGATACATCCCCGTGGTCTCCACGGTGGCCCAGGGGGCCGACGCGGACACGGCCTACAACATCAACGCGGACACCGCCGCCGCCAAGCTGGCGGAGGCCCTGGACGCGGAGAAGCTCATCCTGCTGACCGACGTGCGGGGCCTTCTCCGAAACCCCCGGGACGAGGACACCCTCATCCACGTGGTCCACACCTACGAGGTGCCGGGACTGGTCTCCGGCGGGGTGATCTCCGGCGGCATGATCCCCAAGATCGAGTGCTGCGTGGACGCCATCGCCGGAGGCGTGGAGCGGGTCCACATCCTGGACGGCCGCATCCCCCATTCCATTTTGATCGAGCTGCTGTCCGACGAGGGCATCGGCACCATGCTGAAAAAGGAGGCCTGAGCGATGACCAGTCAAGAGATGATGGCCCTGACGGACCAGTACGTGATGCATACATACGGGCGCTTCCCCGTGGCGCTGGACCACGGCGAGGGCGCGAGGCTCTATGATCCCGAGGGAAACGAGTATATCGACTTCGCCAGCGGCATCGGCGTGGCCTCCCTGGGCTACGGGGACGACGCCTGGGTGAACGCCATCGTGTCCCAGGCCAAAAAGTTGGGCCACGCCTCCAACCTGTTCTACACGGAGCCCTCCGCCCGCCTGGCGGAGGTCCTGTGCGGGCGCACGGGCATGAGCTGCGTCTTTTTTGCAAACGGCGGCGGCGAGGCCAACGAGGGCATGATCAAGCTGGCGAGAAAGTACAGCTTCGACAAGTACGGCGAGGGCCGCGCCACCATCATCACCCTGAACAACTCCTTCCACGGCCGGACCATCACCACCCTGACCGCCACCGGGCAGGACGTGTTCCACAATTACTTCTTCCCCTTCACCGAGGGCTTCCGCTACGCCGACGCCAACGACCTGGCCTCTCTGGAGGCCGCTGCGGGCGGCGACGTGTGCGCCGTCATGGTGGAGCTGATCCAGGGCGAGGGCGGCGTGCTGCCTTTGGACCAGGCGTACGTCCAGGCCGTCGCCAAGCTGTGCGCCGAACGGGACTGGCTGCTGCTGGTGGACGAGGTGCAAAGCGGCGTGGGCCGCTCGGGCAGCCTCTTCACCTTCCAGCAGTACCACGTCCTGCCGGACGTGTGCTCCTTCGCCAAGGGCATCGCCGGGGGCCTGCCCATGAGCGGCATCATGGCCAACGAGAAGTGCCGGAACGTCCTGGGGCCGGGGACCCACGCCACCACCTTCGGCGCGAACCCCGTCTGCGCCGCCGCCGGCCTTTTGGTCCAGGAGACGCTGAGCGACGCGTTTTTGGCGGAGGTCCGGGCCAAGGGCGACTATCTCCGCCGGGGCATCGAGGCGCTGGAGCTCCCCTGCCTGGGCGGGACCCGGGGCATGGGGCTGATGATCGGCGTGGAGGTGAAGGCGGGCTATTCCAACAAGGACGTGGCCAACCAGCTCATTGAAAACCGCCTCCTGGTGCTGACCGCGGGGCCGGGCGTCCGCCTGCTCCCGCCGCTGGCCATCACCTGGGAGGAGATGGACGCGGGACTGGCCATCATGAAAAAGGCCCTTGCATAACAGGAAAGAGAGGGGAACAGGCATGGAAACCACACCCATTTTTTAAAGCTGCTGGACTTCAGCCCCGCTGAGATCCAGGAATTTCTGGATACCGCCGCGGACCTCAAGGCCAAGAAGAAGGCGGGCGTGCCCCACCGGTACCTGGAGGGGAAGAACGTGGCTCTTATTTTTGAAAAGACCTCCACCCGGACCCGCTGCGCCTTCGAGGTGGCGGCTCAGGACCTGGGGATGGGGTCCACCTATCTGGGGCCCACCGGCTCCCAGATCGGCGTGAAGGAATCCATCGCGGACACGGCCCGGGTGCTGGGGCGGATGTACGACGGCATCGAGTACCGGGGCTTCGGCCAGGATGTGGTAGAGGAGCTGGCCCGGTATGCGGGCGTGCCCGTGTTCAACGGCCTCACCAACGAGTTCCACCCCACCCAGATCTTGGCCGATTTCTTCACCGTGCAGGAGCATTTCGGGCGTTTGAAGGGCGTGAAGCTGGTGTATCTGGGGGACGCGCGGTATAATATGGGCAACTCCCTCATGGTGGGCTGCGCGAAGATGGGCATGCATTTCGTGGCCTGCGCGCCCAAGGCGTACATGCCGGATCAGGCGCTCATCGACCAGTGCCGGGCCGTCGCCGCCGAAACCGGGGCCGTTCTGGAGTTCATCGAGGACCCCATGGCCGCCACGAAGGACGCCGACGTGCTGTATACCGACGTGTGGGTGTCCATGGGCGAGCCGGCGGAGGTCTGGGCGGAGCGCATCCAGGCCCTGGGGCCCTATCAGGTCACCAAGGCCCTGATGGACAACGCCGGGCCCCGGTGCAGGTTCATGCACTGCCTGCCCGCCTACCACGACCACAAGACCAAGGTGGGCCGGGAGATGGGCGAGCGGTTTGGAAGAGACGCCATGGAGGTCACAGACGAGGTGTTTGAATCCCCGGCGTCCATCGTATTCGACGAGGCGGAGAACCGGATGCACACCATCAAGGCGGTTTTGTACCTGCTGATGAAATAACGAAAAAGGGCCGGGACCACGCTGCGTGGCCCCGGCCCTTTTTTGCGCGGCGGAAAGCCGTTTGCGATCCGCGTCCCACCGCTTCCCATTTCTGCCCGCCCATGGTATAATGAACTTCAAAACCTTATGCCCCAAGGCGTCGCAACTGCCGGTTGACAAAAAGAAACCCGCGGGTGTTTGCGCCTGGGGAGCGGATCTGCTATGGTTCCCCTGGAAAGGAGGCGTCGAATATGAAAGAGACGAATACACTGGGAGGGCGCATCCAGGAGGGAAGAAAGGCCGCCGGACTGAGCCAGGAGACCCTGGGCGAGAAACTGGAGGTCAGCCGCCAGGCGGTGAGCAAGTGGGAATCCGACGCGGCGATCCCCGAACTGGAGAAGCTGATCGCCATGAGCAGGCTCTTCGGCGTGACCGTGGGAGAGCTGCTGGGCGTGGAGAGGCCGGCGGAGGCCGCCGGGGAGCTGACGGAGCGGGAGCTTGCCGCGGCGGCGGCCATCGCGGAGCGAATGGCCGGAACGCGCCGTCCTTGGAGCAGGCGGCGCAGGCTGCTGACGGCCTGCGCCGGGGCGTTGACCGGGCTTTTGCTGCTGGCGCTGACGGCGGGGACCATATTTCTGGGCGCGGGGATGCGCGCCATGCAAAGCCGCATGGACGTGCTGGAGGGCCGGGTATCCGGCCTTGGAAACGGCGTGGTGCAGTACGTCCCCCAGCCGGAGCCGGACGGCCTGCTGCTGACCTATGACCTGGTGCCCATGGAGGTGGATGTGGAGACAAAGACCGTGGTCTTTCGCGTCTCCGCCACGCCCCGGGAGCAGGCGGAGGGGGCCTCGGCGGTGTTCACCGCCCAGCTCTCCGACGGGCGGCGGCTGAGCTGCGAGGCGCTCTTTGACCAGGGGGCCTTCACCGCCCAGGACTGGGCCATCCCCCTGGACGATCGGATCGAGGTCTCCATCACCCTGACGGAGGGGGAGACCAGCCGCACCGGTCTGCTGGAGACCCTATATGGCTATGGACCGGAGAGCACCGGACTGGAGGTCTATGGAAGCTGGGACGCCTCGTACCGCTCCAACGGGGGATATATCGATTTGAAAAACCTGTGGCTGCGGATTATGGCGGGGGGAGATATGTCCGTACGGCTGCATGTGGTTCCTGTACAGATTGACCTTTGCGTTTACCGCAATGGGGAGACCGACCCCGAGCAGGTATTCCCCATGGAGGGGCTGACGGAGGAT
The DNA here is from genome assembly GCA_023406225.1 of Bacillota bacterium. Taxonomy (GTDB): domain Bacteria; phylum Bacillota; class Clostridia; order Oscillospirales; family Oscillospiraceae; genus Oscillibacter. The sequence continues at coordinate 10,949 of JAEXWS010000028.1, forward strand.
TTTGCTGAAAACGGCATGTTGGAGCTCAGCGACTGGACGGGGTATGAGACGCGGGTGGAGCTGGAGCCCGGCGATATTGCGGTGGCCGCCGTGCGGGTAGAGGACAGCCTCGGCAGGGTCCTCTATGCGCCCACGGGGGCGTGGACCCGGGGAGACGGGGGGCTTGACAGCCTGACTTTGCCGGAGGGCTGGACCCCCGGCGCATCCCTCACATAAAAGGAGAGAGTTTTTATGGAACGTTCCGCCGGTATTTTACTGCCGATCTTTTCCCTGCCGGGCGCTTACGGCATCGGCTCCCTGGGCGCGGAGGCCCGGGCCTTCGCGGATTTCCTCCAGGACGCGGGCCAGCGGTGGTGGCAGATATTGCCCGTGGGCCCCACCGGGGCGGGGAACTCGCCCTACACCAGCGTATCCACCTTCGCCGGGAATCCCCTGCTTATCGACTTGGAAGCGCTGGAAGAGGAGGGGCTGCTCACGGCGGAGGACCTGGCCGGGGCAAAGGTCCCCCAGGGCGGCCCCATCGACTACGCCGCGCTGTACCGGCGGCGGGAGCCGCTGCTGCGCAGGGCCTTCTCCCGCCTCAGCGGCGAAAAGGCCCGGGCGGTCCGGGATTTTGCGGAGCAGACCCCCTGGCTGCGGGAGTACGCCCTGTACCAGGCGGCAAAGACCCGCTTTGGGGACGCCCCCTGGTACGACTGGCCCGACGAGGCCCTCCGCCGCCATGAGGGCGCCGCCGTGGAGCGGTGGCGGGCGGAGCTGGCGGAGGAGACCGCGTTTCACGCCGCCGTCCAATACTGGTTCGACGCCCAATGGGCGGCGTTCAAGGCGTATGTCAACGCCCGGGGCGTGGGACTCATCGGGGACCTGCCCATCTACGTCTCCCTGGATTCCGCCGACGTGTGGAGCGGGCGGCGGGAATTCCTGCTGGACGGGGAGGGCCGCCCCGCCAAGGTGGCGGGGGTGCCGCCGGACTACTTCTCCGCCGAGGGCCAGCTCTGGGGCAATCCCCTGTACGACTGGAAGGCCCAGCAGGCGGACGGCTTCGGCTGGTGGATCCGGCGGGTGGAGGGCGCGTCCCGCCGCTTCGACGCCATCCGCATCGACCATTTCCGGGGGCTGGAGAGCTACTGGGCCGTGCCCGCCGGGGCGGCCACGGCGAGGGAAGGGGCCTGGGAGCCGGGTCCCGGCATGGCGCTTTTGCAGGTGCTGACCGGCTGGTTTCCCCGCATCCGCTACATCGCGGAGGACCTGGGCATCCTCACCGAGGGGGTCCACCGCCTGCGGGAGGCGGCGGGGCTTCCGGGGATGAAGGTGCTGGAATTTGCCTTC
>JAEXWS010000067.1 GCA_023406225.1 Bacillota bacterium
CGGCGCAAGCAGCGCTCGGACCACTCCGCCTGACGGGCTTTCGGAAAGAGACGAAGGTTTACACGCCTTCGTTTCTTTTTTGCGTTTGTTACGTGAAATTTCGGTTTTTCTCTTGACCTTCCGTTAAAAATCCATTAAAATGTTTTACTGCCCATGTAATTTTGAAAACGGCGTTTCCTCCCGTTTTCATGTTTCCGATACAATCATTTTACTCTGAAAGGCCGATCGACATGAAACATCCCTACAAGACGCGGAAGGGCGGCGCGACGGTGACGATCTTCGTCCCCTACGACTGCAAAAACAACTGCCCTTTCTGTATCAATAAAGGCGAGTATGCGGACCTGACAGGTTTTTCCGCGGAGAAGATCTGCGAAAGCATCCGCCGCATGGACGCCATCACGCCGAACTGCGATTTTGTTTTCACCGGCGGCGAGCCCTTTGCGAACCTCACCTCCCTCCAGACGATGCTGGACCAGATCCGCCCCACCCACAAGGTCTACATCAACACCACTCTCCCCGTCTCCGAGCACCAGTCCGAGGCCGATATCCTGGCCTTTACCGAAAAAAACAAGGACAAGATCACCTGCGTCAACGTCTCCCGGCACATGCAGAAGTACGTGGTGGAGTCCAACGACGGCCTTCTGAGCCGTCTGCCGGTGCCTTTCCGGGTGAACTGCGTGCTGTATCGGAACTATCCTGTGAAGGACCTGGTCCCCTATATGGAGCGGTTCCGCAAGCTTCCCGGCGCATCCATCCAGTTCCGCTTCGATTACACCGCCACCACGCCGGAAAACCTCTATCAGGAGGACGGCGACAAGATCTTGCAGGACTTGAAGCAGGTGGCCCGGTATACCGGGCTGGACGGCTGCCGGATGCGCTGCGGCTTCCACTTCGACTACAAGGGCATGGAGATGACCTACCACAAGACCCTGCCCTACTCTACCATCGTGGAGACCGACCCTGAGACCGGCATCACCTACGATATCCTCTATGATATCCTCATCAAGCAAAACGGCGACATCCACTCCGACTGGGACGGCACGATGCTGGACGTGGACGCCTATTCCAAAGTGGTCTTTGAGCCCTACGACCTGAAATGGCTGGCCCGGATCGCCTGACACATCGGCCTTCAAAGCGGCGGAGCGTTTGCGCTCCGCCGCTTTTACCCGTTTTCATCCAAAAATAGGATTGCCTTTTCCCGTGGGCCGGAGTAAAATGTGGCTACTTTAAATTTCATTCAGGAGGACGATCATGATGCAGCCAATCAAAACCGTGGGCGTGATCGGCGTGGGGGCCATGGGCGTTTTATACGCCGACCAGTTCACCCGCGCCCTAGGCCCGGAGCATGTTCTGGTGCTGGCGGACGCCAAGCGGGTGGAGCGCTACCGCCGGGAGGGCATTTATCTCAATGAAGAGCGCTGCAGCTTCCAGTACGCCGACGCCGCCTCCGTGGCGGGACCGGTGGACCTGCTGCTGTTCGCCGTGAAATTCAGCGGATTGGAGGACGCGGTGGAAACCTGCCGCCATCTGGTGGGGCCGGACACCATCCTGCTCTCCGTCCTCAACGGCATCCGCAGCGAGCAGGTGCTCTCCGACGCCTTCGGGGCGGAAAAGGTGGTCTGGTGCGTGGCGCAGAAGATGTCCGCCCAGAAGCAGGGCAACCGGGCCACCTGCCATCAGCCCGGCGAGCTGGCCGTGGGCGTGCCTGCGGGGCAGGACACGGCCCGCCTCCGCCGCCTGACGGACTTTTTCGACTCCATCGGCTTTACTTACACCCTGCCCGCCGACATCCGCCTGCACAAATGGGGCAAGCTGCTGTGCAACACCGGCTGCAACCAGGCCGCCATGGTCTATTCCTGCGGCTACGCGGAGCTCCAGACCCCCGGTCCGGCCCGGGACGCCATGATCGCCGCCATGCGGGAAGTGGTGCTGGTGGCCAACGCCGAAGGCGTGCCCCTGACGGAGCAGGACGTGACGGACTGGGTGCAGGTCATCGACGATTTCGCCCCGGAGGGCGCGCCCTCCATGCGCCAGGACGGCATGGCCCACCGAAAGAGCGAGGTGGAGCTGTTCGCCGGGACCATCCGGCGCCTGGGCGCGGCCCACGGTGTCCCGACGCCGGTGAACGACTGGCTGTACCAGCGGGTGCAGGAGATCGAAAGCCAGTATTAAGTATTAAAGGAGGCGCGCTCATGCAGGCAGACCAGACAAACAGCGCCGTCATCGCCGGGGCGGGCACCATGGGCGTCTCCCTGGCCCAGATCTTTGCCGGGGCGGGCCTTCAGGTGACCCTTTGGAACCGGAGCCGGGCCGGTCTGGACCGGGCCGCCGCCCGGCTCCGCGCCAGCCGGACCGCGCCGGAGGCGCGCATCGCCCTCACCACGGACGAGACCTGCTTCTCCTCCGCCTCCTTCGTGCTGGAGAGCATCGTGGAGGACCTGGAGCAGAAGCAGGCGTTCTTCCGCCGCGTCAGCGGCCTGGTCCCGGCGGACTGCATCCTCGCCACCAACACCTCGGGCCTCTCCGTCACCGCCATGGGAAAAGCCGTGGCGGTCCCCGCCCGGTTCTGCGGGATGCACTGGGTGAATCCGCCCCATCTGGTCCCCCTGGTGGAGGTGGTCCAGGGCGGGGACACCGCCCCGGAGACGGCGGATGCGGTCCATGCGCTGGCCCTCCGCCTGGGCAAGCGGCCCATCCGGGTCCGGGACCTGCCGGGATTCGTGATGAACCGCCTCCAATGCGCCCTGCTGCGGGAGGCGCTGTATCTGGTGGAGAGCGGGTCCGCCTCCGTCGAGGACGTGGATGCCGCCGTCAAGTACGGCCTGGGACCGCGGTACGCCTGCACCGGTCCCTTTGAAGCGGTGGATTTGGGGGGCGTGGACGTGTTCTGCCGCATCTTCGGCTATCTGATGGCGGACCTGGCGGACGGCAAGGGCCCGGACCCCCTGCTCCAGAGCCTGACGGACCAGGGGGCCTGGGGCGTGAAAAGCGGCCGCGGCTTCTACGATTACTCCGGCGGCAAGGCCGAGGCAGCCGTACAGGAACGCGACCGCAAATTTATCCAGGTCCTGACCGCCCTGGACGAGCTCTAGCGCAAAAAGATGCGCTTTCCCCCATGGTATTCCCGGACCGTCCCCACGCGCTGCGCGCTGGGGACGGTTTTTTTTCAGCTCCTCCAGCAGTCCCGCGGCGTCGGCGGGGTCCACCGCCAGGAAAAGCCCGCCGGAGGTCTGAGGGTCGTACAGCAGGTCCTGCTTCCAAAGGGCCGTCTCTCCCGCGCCTCCCCGCGGACCACGGCCTCGGAAAAGCAGACGGTCCGCCGGATGGCGGTGGGCCACTCCGTCTCCGTCATCACCACCCGCAGCTGCGCCCGCCAAAGCCGCAGGGCGATCCCGGTGGCGATGTCTCCCGCGCCCCGAATGACTACCAGCATTTGAAAAACTCCCCTCTCCGCAAGGACCCCGCCAGCACAGGGCCGTCCAGATATGCCGCCAGGGCCCGGGCCGCGGCGGCCGCCTCCGGCGTTTCCGCCTGATTGACATAGACCAGATCGTGCAGGCCCTCGGCCCTTAGCACCGCCGCCTGCGTCCGCGGCGTGGCGATGTCGTCCATCCCGGCCCCCGCCAGGCGGGCGTACCGCTCCGGCCGGTGGGCCGCCTCCCGGATGGGCCGCCCAAATCCGGAGGCCCCCACCACCAAAATGGTCCGCGCCGCCTCCGGCGGGATCGCCGGCTCATGGGGGGCGTGAGCCTTCAGAGGCCGCCCCGCCGCGCCGTCCGCCTCTATCAGCACATAGTCGAACCGGGCCGCCAGAGCCGCCATGGGCACATCCGGCGGCCCCAGCTTTCCCGTGCCGGGAACGTTTCTTCCCGCGCACAGCAGGCGGTTCGCCGCCCGCAGGCGGTCCAGCTCCGCCGCGTTCCGGGCGCAGGGGAGCTCCGGAAATGGGAAAATCTTTGTGGTGGTGCACAGCAGCACCGTGCCCGCCAGCTCCTCCCCCAGCGCACGGAGAAGGGCGGTCTTTCCCCCGCCGCCCACGACGGCGGTGACGCCCGGGCGGATCGCCAACAGCTCCGCCAGCTTCACAAATACCCCTCCCTCTGTTATTCTTTTCAAAGAATAACACTTCCCGGAAAAGCCGTCAAGCCCGTCCGCCGGAAAGGTTGACCTTTTCCCTGACATTCCATGGAAATCTGTTATGATAGAGGTATCGTTAATCTCGTTTGAGAATCGCGGTGGGAGGTGCCTATGCTGGACGGCTGGGGGCGGACGCTCATCGTGAATCTGCCCGGCTCCCCCAAGGCGGCGAGAGAAAATCTGGAGGCGGGCCTTCCCACTCTCTCCTACAGCCTGGACATGCTGACCGGCGGGCCCGCCGACTGCGCGAAGCTGTTTGAATGAACTGAGCACTAAAAAGAGCGTCCCCGCTCGATGCGGGGACGCTCTTTGCCGTTATGCGCCCGGATTGTTCCACAGGTTGCTCCACCAGTCGCCTCCGGCGTCTCCGAAGCCGCCGGTGGGATCGTTGGGGTCCGGCTGCCCCGGCTCCGCCGGCGTATCCGGCGCGCCGCCGGAGGGGTCGTCTCCCCCGGACGCGGGCGGCTGGTAATTGGGGTCGCTGGGGTCCGACCACTCGCCGCCGGGATCGTCCGGGTCCGCCAGGGGCGTAGTGTGCACGGGACAGCCCGTCTCCGCCACGGCCTTTTCCATGTTCGGGATCAGGTACGCGTCGTCGTCGGCCTTGATGTTCTCGCCGTAGTCCACGCGGGTATAGTCCAGGAACGCCGCCTGCACCACGGATTCCGGCGGGCAGTTCTCTCCCGCCAGGCACTTGCCCTCGGTGCAGTAGTCCCGCATCACGTGCATGGTGCAGGGCTCCGTCGGCTCCGTGCCCGTGGCCACCGTTACATTAATGACCCGGCTGCCCCGGGAATCCGCCGCGCAGGCGTCGGTGGCGAGCATCCCGCTGTCCATGCACACCCGGACCGTGGTCAGCCCGCCGGAGGGCTTGCTGAAGCCCTTGTTGGGCAGATCCTTGTGGATCTGCTGCATGACCTTTTTCCACATGGTGATCGCGGGGTTGCCGGAGTAGCTGATCTTCTCGTTGGTCTTATAGCCCGTCCACACCGCGGCGCAGTAATAGGGGGTATAGCCCACGAAATACCGGTCCTTGTTCTCGCTGGTGGTGCCGGTCTTGCCGGCGATGGTCATGCCGCCGAAGTTGGCGCTGCCGCCGGTGCCGCCGCTGACCACGCCCTTGAGCAGTTCATTCATCAAATAGGCGGTGGTCTCCTTCATGGCGGCGTGGCTCTCGGCCTCGTTCTCCAAAATCACATTGCCGTCCCGGTCCTCCACCCGCAGATAGGTCCTGGGGGCGTTGTAAACGCCGTTGTTGGCAAAGGAGGCGTAGGCCGCCGCCATCTGCATGGTGTTCAGGCCGTAGGTCAGACCGCCCAGGCCCAGGGCGGCCAGGTTCATGTCGTCCGCCACCAGGCTCAGTCCCAGCTTCTCTGTGGCGAAGGCGTAGGACTCCGTGGTGCCCAGGCGCTCCAGCACCTGCACCGCCACAGTGTTCAGGGAGCTGGCCACGCCCTTGCTCAGCGTCACCCAGCCGCTGTAGCCCTGGGGCGAGTTCTTGGGCCAGGGGCTGTCGTTCAGCAGCCGGACGGGGTAGTTGTCAAAGGTGGAGGCGGGCGTCACCGCCCCCGCGTCCAGCGCCGGAGCGTACACCGTCAGCGGCTTGATGGAGGACCCCGGCTGGCGCTGGAGCATGGCGTAGCTTGTGAGGAGGTTCCCCTCCTTCTCCCCGATGGCGCCCACCGTGGCCACGATGTTGCCGGTGGAGGGGTCGATGATGGTGATGCCGGACTGGATCTTCTCTCCGTTCCGGGAGGTCACGTCCAGATTGCTCCGGTCCTCATAGACGGACTCCGCGATCTCCTGGATCTTCGGGTCCAGCGTTGTGTAAATTTTATAGCCGCTGTTGTAGAGCATGGCCTGGGCCGTCTCCACCGGGACCTTGAACTCCGCGGACAGGTCGCGGGCCACGTCCTTGAACACCTGCTCCACGAACCAGGAGTTGACCTGGATGCCGCCGGTGGCCTTGGCCACCAGGTCCTCGGCGGAGGTGGTGCCGTCCGTGAACTGGAGCGTCTCGGCCTTGAACGCGTCGGCCTCCTCCTCGGTCAGATAGTTCAGCCCCGTGTCCTGCCGCCCCGCCATCCGGTCCAGGATCTGCTCCTGGCGCTGCTTGTTCAGCTCCCGGGGGGTCTTGACGGTGGTGGTGCCGTCGTCGTTTTTTACCGTGATCTTGATATCGTACATGGGCCCGTACATGGACGGGTTGTTGGTGATGGCGATCAGGCTAGCGCACTCCGCCGCGTCCAGCTCGCTCACGTCCTTGCCGAAGTAGAACTCCGCGGCGGTCTGCACGCCGTAACACTTCTTTCCGAGAAAAATGGTGTTGAGATACAGCTCCAGGATGTCCATCTTGGTGTTGTTCTTCTCGAACTCCAGCGCCCGGAAGATCTCCCGCACCTTGCGGTTGACCGTGCCCTCGTCGTCCTTGGTCATGTTTTTCAGCACCTGCTGGGTGATGGTGGAGCCGCCGAAGGTGTTCTTCATGCCGATGAACATGTTTACGGCGGCTCCGGCGGTGCGCTTCCAGTCCACGCCGTTGTGCTCGAAGAACCGGTGGTCCTCAATGGCCACCGCCGCCTGCCAGAGGGCGTCCGGCATGTCCTCGATGTCGACCCAGATGCGGTTTTCCGTGCCGTACAGGGTCTGGTACTCCACCCAGCCGTCGTTTTCCTCCACCGAGTCGTCATGATAATAGACAAACGAACTCAGGTTCATCCTGTAATCGTCGGCATTCACCTGCAGGGTGGGCGTCAGCGTGGTCTGGACATATTTCATGAACAGTCCGCCGATCATCGCCGCCGTACAAACGCCGATCAGCATCAGCGTTCCCAGCACAAAGCACACCTTTTTCGCGGCGCTTCCGGCGCTCCGCCTCTGCCGGGGCGGCCTGGCGGGCCGGCGGCGCGGCGTCTGTTCAGGTTCCTGCTCTCGTCTTCCGTGCTCCAATACAGGGCACCTCCTTCTTCCGTGTTTGCAGCGAAATCCCTGCCGCTCCGCGGAGCGGCATGACATAACACGCCATAATACCTACTATTGTACCACCCCCTGTCAATATTGAAAATGTCGTATTTCACCGGAAAAAAGTTCCCATTTTCCGCGATTTTTTGGCTTCCGGCCGGATATCCGCGGCCCTGAGCCTTCGCTTTCCCATTTTTGCCAGGCTTCCGGCGCTTGCATTCCGCTGAAAATTCGGATACAATAGGACCACGACAAGATGGGAAAGGAGACGGCCCATGAGTGAGGAATTCGGCCCGACGTTCATCACCGTCACGGACGAGGACGACCAGGAGATCGTTCTGGAATTTGTGGACGCCCTGGAGTACAACGGGCAGATGTATCAGGCGTTCTTCCCCGCCGAGACGGAGGGCGAGGAGGAGAACGAGGAGGACGCAGGACTGGTCATTTTGAAGGTCCTGCACCAGGACGGCGAGGACCTGCTCTCGACTCTGGACTCCGACGAGGAGCTGGAGGCGGTGTACGAGCTGTTTATGGAGTCGCTGTTTGAGGACGAGGAATAAGTCCGGTTTTTTTGATTGCATTTCCGAAACAAATATGCTACCGTAAAGTCATACCCTGCGCGGTGCGTGATAGGTCTTTTTTTAACCCACATTTCGTTATAAGGGATGCCAGATTAGTTCGTGGTTCGCAGGCCTCCCGGCTGCCGTCTGCGGCTGGAAGTTGGAAGCGATAAAGCGCGCTGGAGGCAACCCACCTGGCCGTGAAGGTGCAGGTTATAACGAGCCCTACACGGCCGCCGCGGGGTGTCTTTATGCGAAGCAGCAACGCTGCTTCATTTTTTTGTCATTTTTCCTCCGCTCCCCCTGCTTCCGCCCCATATTTCCTCGGCTTTCCGCCGGGAATCCACATTTTCCACTTGCACAATGGCGCCATATCCGGTATAATATGCAGGTGCGTAATTTCCGGAACCACGCCGCCC
>JAEXWS010000095.1 GCA_023406225.1 Bacillota bacterium
TGATAGGGATGCTCGGGAGAGAGCACCATATACGTCACACCGAACAGGGTATCGCAGCGGGTGGTGTACACGGTGAGGGTGTCGCCTGCGGTGGTCTTGAAGTCCACCTCGGTACCCTCGGACCGGCCGATCCAGTTCTTCTGCTGGATCTTCACCCGCTCGATGAAGTCCAAATCATCCAGATCGTCGATGAGACGGTCGGCGTACTTGGTGATGGCCAGCATCCACTGGCTCTTCTCCTTGCGGATGACCTCGCCGCCGCAGCGCTCGCAAACGCCCTCCACGACCTCCTCGTTGGCCAGGACGATCTTGCAGCTCGTGCACCAGTTCACGGGCATGGACGCCTTATAGGCCAGGCCGTTTTTGAACATCTGCAAAAAGATCCACTGGGTCCACTTGTAGTAATCCGGGTCGGTGGTGTTCACCTCCCGGTCCCAGTCGAAGGAGTAGCCCAGCATCTGGAGCTGCCTGCGGAAATTCTGCACGTTGTCGTGGGTGACCTTGGCGGGGTGGATGTGGTTTTTGATGGCGAAGTTCTCCGTGGGCAGGCCGAAGGCGTCGTACCCCATGGGGAACAGGACGTTATAGCCCTCCATGCGCTTTTTGCGGCAGATGATGTCCATCGCCGTAAAGGGACGGGCGTGGCCCACATGCAGGCCCTGGGCGGACGGGTACGGGAACTCGATCAGGCCGAAAAATTTCTCCCGCGTCCTGTCGCCGTTCACGGCGGCGAAGGGCTTGGCCTCCAGCCACTTGTCCTGCCATTTCTTCTCGATGGCGCTGAAATCGTACTTCATATCGTTCTCCTCGTCTGTGGTAATTTGAAAAAAAGCCCCTGACCGCTTGGTCAGGGGCGTTGTCACGCGATACCACCCTGATTCGGCCGCCCGTTGCCGGAACGGCCCTCAGTGATCCTCTGGGAATCCGGCCGGTAACGGGGCCTGCCGCTCCGCCCTACGCAGCGCTTCGGGCGGAAAACTCCGGGACCAGTCATGCACGGGCCTCCCCGCCGGCTCGCAGCAGCCGCCGGCTCTCTGAAAGAGGAAGTGCGCCGTCTTTTCTCCCATCATCGTCTTTAACAGCGTTATTCTATGTTTCTTTTCCCGTTTTGTCAAGAGCCAACCGCCCGTCCGCCTTTTCCGGACGGATTCAGGGGGCGCGCCAGACCGCGTCGCCGGACATGGTCTCGCCCTCCCAGACGGCGAATTCCTCCTCCGTCACGCTCCGTCCGCCGATCGCATAGGCTCCGTCCACGGCTTGGGCCAGCTCCCGCTGGACGAACGCGCCGTCCTCGAAAAACAGCTTGCAGTACCAATTGGCGCCCGCGCCGCCGGAGGCGATATAGACGCCGTTTTCCTGGAGGCGCTCATACCAGCGGATGGGAAGGTCGGTGCCGTAGACGGCCGCCCCCTCCCGGTGGAGGATCAGATAGTGTCCGCCGACGTCCTGAAGCCGCAAAACCAGGTCCAGGCCGCCGTTTGCGTTCCTCACAAGCGCCAGGCCGTCCAGCGTCAGCGTCTCGGGCGCGCCGCCGGAACCCTCGTACAGCGTCTCCCGAAACTCCGAAAGAGACACGGTCCGCTCCGTCCAGTCCTCTCCCCGGAGGGGGCCGGAGACCCAGTTGAAGAGGTCCAGCCCCTGCAGCGCCGGGAGAAAGTCCCGAAAGGCGGCGGCTTCCTCCGAAGTCATGGCCTCTTCCAGGGCGCGGAAGCCGATCTTCGTGAAATTCGCCTGGGGCGAGGGCGCGTACCAGGTCACGCCGCCCACCATGGTCTCAAACTCCCAGGCGGCGAATTCCTCCTCCGCCACGCTCCGCCCGCCGATCTCATAAGCTCCGCCCGCGGCGCGGGCCAGCTCCTGGCCGGCAAAGCGGCCGTCCTCAAAGGACATGTGGCAGTAAGTGTGGTCGTCCGCGCCGCCGGAGCCCACGTACATGCCGTTTTCCTGGAGGTCCATGAACCACCGCACGGAGAGGTCGGTGCCGTAGACGGCATCCCCCTCCCGGTGCAGGACCAGATAGTTGTAGCCCGCGTCCCGGACCAGCAGGACCAGGTCCCGGCTGCCGCTTTGGACCACGTCCGCGATGGCGAGACGGTCCAGGTCCAGCACGCCTTCCTCCCCTGTTCCGGGGCCGTTGTCCGCCCAGAGCGCGCCGCTGAACTCCCCCAGGGTCACGTCCCGATCCTCCCAGCCGCCGTCCGGGAACGCCCCGGGATCTCCCCGGTACGGCCCCGCCGTCCAGCGGAAGGTCCCGTTCCCCTCCAGCACCGGGAGGAAGGATTCCAAAACTTCGTACTCCTCCGAAGTCATGGCCGCCTTCAGCCCGGGGAGGTCCAGGGCGGGCAGGGGCGGCTGCGCGGCCTCCGGCAGCGCGTCCGGCTCCGCGGGCGCGGCGGGCTTTTCCGCCGGGGCGCCGCAGGCGGTCAGCAGGAGGAGCAGGCTGAGGAGCAGAGCGCGGACTTTCATCCCGTCCCCCCTCAATCCTGCGTCAGGACCTGGGTGAGGTCCAGGGGCTTGCCGTCGTGCCACAAACGCTCCAGGGAGTAGAACTCCCGGGCCTCCTCGGAGAACACGTGGACGGCGACGCAGCCGTAATCCAGCAGGACCCAGGTGCCGTCCCGGTAGCCCTCCCGGCGGAGGAGCTCCTCCCCCGCCTGCTCCTTCATGGCCTTCTCCACCGCGCCGCACAGGGCGTTGATCTGGGTGTTGGAGGTGCCGGTGGCGATGACGAAATAATCCGCCAGGGTGGTCAGGTCCGTGATCTCAATGGCGGAGATCTCCTTGCCCTTCTTCTCGTCCAGGGCCTTTGCCGCAATGATCGCAAGTTCTTTCGGTGTCATGGATCTCTTCCTTTCTGATTTTAAAATGCGCTGTCATCCCGCCGGAGGCGGCTCGATCACGGAGAAGCCGGGGTCCTGGGGGACCGTGGGCTCTTCGGGAGCGGCCGGCTCCGGGGGCGCTGTGGGCTCCGCGGGCCCATCGCCGCTCTCCGGCGGCGTGTCCGCGCCGCCGTCTCCGCCCGCAGGCGGGGTCACGGGCTCCGTCCCGCTTCCGGACGGAGCAGGCTCCCGGGAGGGCTCCGTCCCGGGCTTCACGGGAGGCGCCGCCGCCCTGCCGTCCTCCACATGGCCGGTGGTGGAAGCGATGGAGCCGTCGGCGTTGACGGACATGATGTCCAGATCGCTGAGGGAGAAGATTTCAGCATAGGGACTGAGCCTGCCGTTCACGATCTCCAGAAGCTTTCCCGCCGCAGGCGTCACATAATCCAGCTCCGTATATTTCCCCAGCCGCTTGCTTTCCGTGCGGCTGTACGCCTTTGCGCCCCGCCAGGGCATGGTGAAAAACTCCACGTCCTCCGGCCGAAGCCCCCCGGCAAGAGCCTGCCGCCCGAACCAGAGGATGTTCTGAAAGCTCAGGTCCGTTTCCACGTTCTCCTGAAACGCCTTGGAGATCGGTCCGATGTTCAAGACGTTTTCAGGCTTCATCAACTGCCGGAGAACCGCCTTCAAAAAGGCCTGCTGGACCTCCATGCGGCCGCTGTCTCCGATGCCGCCGTCCTTCTTGCGATGGCCGTATGGGCTGGCGTTGTCGTTGCAGCGCCAGCGGATGACCTGCATGGCGTCCTCGCCGCTCAGAAGGCGCAGACCCTTGGCCTGCTCGATCACCAGATTTTGGACCGGGTCGTGATAGTCCATGTCATAGGGCACATCGAATTCCACGCCGCCGACGGCGTCCACCAGCGCGCCCACGGCCTCCCACTCCACCACCACCTGGTAGTCCGGCTCAAAGCCCACCAGCTGGGAGATCTCCCGGTACAGGCCGTCGATGCCCGCTTTCCCCTGACCGCAGGCGTTGTATACGGAATTGATCTTTTTCACGTCCCAGGAGACGTTCACCATGGTATCCCGGGGGATGGACATGACGGCGGCCTTCTGGTTGGTCACGTCGTAGCTTGCCAGCAGGATCGTGTCCGTATTCCCGCCGCCGCCGGTGTCCCGGCCCAGGATCAAAACAGTGTAGTAATCCTCGCTCTTCCGCTCCCCGCCGCTGCGGGGCCGGACGCCTCCGCCCCAGTCGGCGGGTTCCGCCGGGCCGGGACTGTCCGGTGCGGCCGGTCCGGGCAGCTCCGGCCTGACAAACAGGCTCCGCCACGCCAGCACGCCGGTCAGCGCCACGGCCAGCACCGCCGCCACCGCCGCCAGCCCTTTCTGCTGCCGGGTGAGGCGGCTGGGCCTTTTTGCTTTTTTCGCTCCCTCCACCCGAAGCTTCCCATCCGCCAGATGCTTTCCAGTCTCTTTCTCCACGGTCTTTCTGTCCTTTCAGGGCGGGCCGTCCCCGCCCGATCCCCTTATCCCGCCGGAGGAGGCTCGATCACGGAGAAGCCGGGGTCCTGGGGGACCGTGGGCTCTTCGGGAG
>JAEXWS010000119.1 GCA_023406225.1 Bacillota bacterium
GCTTGATGGGAGACGCCGAGTTTGAAAAGCTGGAAACGGCTTCCCAGTCCGGGATATCTCCTGCGGATTATCTGACATTCCTGGAGCGGACGGCCGCCCTGAAGAAAGCACAGGTCCTTGCGGCAACCAACGCCATGGACCTGACGCAGGACCAGAAAACGGCGCTTTATTATGCGGCGGGATATAAGGAGAGCACGCTGGATGACGCGCCGTGGATCAGGCCAAGCTATGACATCATGCCACGGCTGACCGGCGGCGGAAGCGTGGGAAGCAGCCAAGCGTCCAAGACTACGAAGCCGCAGTTGATTGGCGGGACAACACTTGGAAAGTATGGTCTGGACAAGAACAGGATGTCTCGGTATGGGTTGAAATGAGAAGAATCCCCTGGGGAATACCCGGGGGATTCTTCTTTGCGTTTTATCTCTATTTTTTTGGTTCCAGTTCTTCAGTGCCGATATCGGTCAGCAGGGCCTTCAGCTCCGGATAAGGCATGGAATACCGCTGGCTCAAGTAGCGCAAAGACGCGCCCAGCTCGCCGTCCGGGCCGCCGTACTGGGAGATGATGACAGAGGCCAGCTTGGGGTTGGTGTTCTTGATCTTTATCGGGTACTGGAGCTTTTTCTCATATACAAACATCAGTCGTTCCCTCCTTCATCCCAAGGCCACGGGTCCTTCAGCCAGGCGTATCCGTCCTCCGGGGTCAGGTCGGTCTGCTGGAGGGGGCCGTACATCTTCTGGTATTTCTCACGGCCCTCCTTGCTCAGCCGGATATAGGACCAATAAAGCTGCAAGGCGTCTTGGTCCTGGGAATGGGTGACCAGGTATAACCCCAGCTCATCCACGGCAAAATCCAACGCCATCAGCTCCACCAGCGCGGTGTTGGCCAGCTTGGTCTTGGCCTGGATCGCCGCCTTGAAGGGAAGATCCAATCCGGGGAAAAGGGTACCGGTTTGCAGCGCCTCCATCCGGCTGAACCGGACGGGATTTGGCTCCTGCATGGGGACATACGGAAACGCCAGCGGCGCGCAGCAGCCGGGCAGGGAGCCCATGTCCGTGCCGCAGGTCGCGACGGGGGGAGTGTTGTTAGGTTTTTCCATCTGCATGGATACCTCCTTTTGAAAGGTGGCGCACAGCAGTCGCCGTGCGCTCAAACCATTCTATGCAGGGAGGCGGGAAGGAGAGCCTGGCCTTGATTTCACCTGGATAAACCGCTATAATCTATATGAAACAATTTTGGGGCTCTCAGCGCGTATATGGGATAAGCAGGGCGGCATAGGTTCCATGGGGGTGTCGTCTATGTTTATCGTGATTCAAAAACGCCATATCATCTGCACCGCGCTGTTCTGCTGTTTCTTTGCCGGGCTGGCCGCTGTTCTCTGGACAGGGCATAGCCCGTCCGCTCCGGTGTTCGCGGCCAGAGATGGAGTCCCGGTGACCGTTGTTGTGGACCCGGGGCACGGCGGGGAGGACGGCGGCGCAGTGGGAGCGGATGGAGCCGTGGAAAGCCAGATCAACCTGTCTGTTGCCCTGCGTGTCAACGACCTTTTGCGCTTTGCGGGCCAGCAGACCATCATGACCCGGACCGAGGATGTGTCCATCCATACCGAAGGGACGGAAACCATGCACCAGAGGAAGGTATCCGACCTGAAAAACCGGGTGGCCCTGGTGAACGCAACGGAAAACGCGGTCCTCCTCAGCATCCATCAAAACAGTCTTCCATCATCTCCCGTGACCCATGGAGCCCAGGTGTTCTGGAACGATGGCGAAGACGCCGACGTGCTGGCGGCTTCCGTTCAGGATGCGCTGAACGCCGGCATAAACCAGGGCAATGAGAAGAAACCCAAGAAAATCCCATCCAACATCTACTTGACGAAAAATGTGACGGCCCCGGGCATCATCGTGGAATGCGGATTCCTCTCCAACAGCGAAGAAACCGCTTCGCTTCAGGAGCCGTCCTACCAATTAAGGCTGGCCGCCGCCATCCTGGCTGGGTTCTGCGGCGCCGGAGAGGATCGTACATGAAGCAAAAGACGCTGTTTTACTGCACTTCCTGCGGAAATGAAACGCCGAAATGGGCGGGGCGGTGCCCCGCCTGCGGCGCTTGGAACACAATTGAGGAGCAGCCGGAGCCGCCCCGTGTTTCAGGAGGGAAGGGGGGACCCGTCAAAGTCCGCGCCGGTATGGGGAAGCTCCGCCGGGCTTGCCCGGTGACAGACCTGCAGGCCGACGAGGAGATCCGCTTTCCCACGGGCATGGGGGAGCTGGACCGGGTCCTTGGCGGCGGCGCTGTAAAAGGTTCGCTGGTTTTGGTCGGCGGCGCGCCCGGAATCGGGAAATCCACGCTGATGCTGCAGATTTGCAGCAAACTCTGTGAATTTTCCAAGGTATTGTATGTATCCGGCGAGGAATCCGAGCATCAATTGAAGCTTCGGGCCAGACGGCTGCGGGTGGAAAATGGGAACCTGTACGTGATCTCAGAGACCAGTTTGGGAGATCTGCTGGAATCCGTAACGGCCGAACAGCCGGACATTCTGATCGTGGATTCCATTCAAACGCTGTACAACGGATCTCTGGACTCCCCGGCGGGGAGCATCAGCCAGGTAAAGGACTGCACCATGGCGCTGATGCAGCTGGCCAAGGGGCAGAACATCACCGTATTCGTCATTGGACACGTAAATAAGGAGGGAGCGATCGCAGGCCCAAAGGTCCTGGAGCACATGGTGGACTGCGTGCTGTATTTTGAAGGCGACCAGCACACATCCTACCGGATCCTCCGGGCCGCAAAAAACCGCTTCGGCGCCACAAACGAAATCGGCGTGTTCGAGATGCGGGACGAGGGACTGGCCGAAGTGGAAAACCCCTCTGAGATGCTGCTTTCCGGCCGTCCTGAGGACGCCCCCGGCACCTGCGTCACCTGTGTAATGGAGGGCGTCCGCCCCGTGCTGGCAGAGGTCCAGGCCCTGGTGGTCAACACCGGGTCAGGCAATCCCCGCCGCACCAGCAACGGATTTGACTACAACCGGGCCGCCATGCTGCTGGCCGTTTTGGAAAAACGCGGCGGTTTGAAGGTATCCGCCTGTGATGCCTATATCAATATCATCGGCGGTCTGCGGCTGGACGAGCCCGCCGCAGACCTGAGTACCGTGGTGGCGCTGGCCTCCAGCTATTACGACCGGCCCGTGCCAAGCGATCTGGTCGCCATCGGAGAAGTGGGATTGACAGGGGAGCTCCGGACCGTGGGCCAGCTTGCCCAGCGCATTTCGGAGGTCCACCGCCTGGGATTTCGAAAATGTCTTATTCCAGCCCATCGGGCGGACGGCCTGCGGGCGCTGCCGGGTCTGCAGGTGTATCCGGTCCGGAATATCGGTGAGGCGATCCGAGCCGCTTTGCGTCCGAAGGAATGAAGTGGATGCAGGCTCCGCCAAGGGACGGCAGTCCTGCGGCAGCGGCGCTGTCCAAGGTGCAGATACCGTCCTGCTGATAGACGCAGGTGCTGGTGCAGGGGATCAAGCTCATGACCATCATCCGTTCTCTGATTGATTTGGGACTAGCTTGACCAAAAGAAGCGGATTTTATGTCTCAGGCATATTCAGGCTCGTTTCAGTTTTGGCAGATAGAATCCATGATACTGAGGGAAGGAGGATTTGGAGGCATACAGGCAATTGAACAAAATAAAAATTTTGTTCAATTCAGAGGAGAGGAAAATCGAGATCATGCCGATTCAGCCGCACCGCTTGCTGGATCCCTCTTAACGGCCTTCAAACAGACTATGCCGGATTACCGCACCGAAGCGCCGCAAATCTTGCGGGACTTCCTGTCATACCACGAGACCATCAAAGCGCATTCCAAACGCACCGTTGACGAATACTTTCTGGACCTTCGGAATTTCTTCCGCTACATGAAGCAGATCCGCGATCCGTCGCTCTCCAGCAAGGCGCTGGACGAGATCGACATCATGGACGTGGATCTGGAATTTGTGGCGGATATCACACTGACGGACATTTACGGCTATATGACCTACCTCAGCCGGGACCGCGTCCAGCATCAAAACAGCCAGCATTCGGACTGCGGCCTAAACGCGGCGTCCCGTGCCCGGAAAATCGCCACCATTCGCTCCTTCTACAATTACCTGACGAACAAGATGCATCTGCTTCGTGAAAATCCTGTCAAAGATATCGATTCTCCGAAATTGATGAAAACGCTGCCAAAATATTTGACCTTGGATGAAAGCCTTCATCTTTTGGGCGCTGTCGACGGCAAAAATCAAGAGCGGGATTACTGTATCCTGACGCTTTTTTTGAACTGCGGCCTGCGGATTTCCGAGTTGGTGGGTCTGAACCGAAACGACATTCAGGAGGATGCCCTGCGGATTTTGGGAAAAGGCAACAAAGTCCGGATCATATATCTGAACGACGCCTGTCAGGACGCGCTCCGGCGGTATCTGGCGGTCCGGCGGCCCATCACCGGACGGGACGCCAACGCGCTGTTCCTGTCGGCGCAAAACAGCCGGATGAGCCGGTCCGCCGTCCACGCCATGGTCAAAAAGCGGCTCGGCGAGGCGGGGATCGACGCAAGCCAGTATTCCTCCCACAAGCTTCGCCACACGGCCGCCACGCTGATGCTGCAAAACGGCGTGGATGTCCGGGCGGTCCAGGAGGTCCTGGGCCACGATCACCTGAACACCACGGAGATCTACACCCATATCGACAACGAATCGCTGCGAGTGGCGGCCAGGGCCAATCCCCTTTCCAAGGTCAAAAAAGAGAAAAAATAGCCCGTTTGCAGGAAAAAGCAGCCCGTTTAGGGCTGCTTTTTCCTTAATTTAGCTGTTGTGGAGCAGATTCTGCCAGTTCCAGGCGCTGTTGCTGCTGCCCAGCCGCCAGATGGATGCGCCGGTGACGCCAAAGAGCTTCGCCACATCCATTTTAGCCTCCGTACTGACGCCATCCTCGTACCACAGGAAATAGGACGCTCCGCTCTCCGTGGTATAGGTCGCATAGGGCGTCTGGTAAGACGCGGAGCGGCCCGTCACGGTATCCGCCTGGGCGAGACGCTGAAACACCGTGTCGTTATTGGGATAGGCCGGTGTGCCGGAGAGCAGTTTGCCGCTTTCGTCGACCTGCCAGGCCACCGCCTTGCAGTTGAAGCCCAGGATGACCTTGGAGCGGTCCTGCACGCCGGTATTGGGGTCCGCAACGGCGGCCAGGGACATGTACACCTGGTCCAAAGGCGCGGGCGCGGCGGTCTTGTGGTATTCCGTGCCCACGTAGGCGCTCAGGTCCCGCGTCTCGTAATCGTAAGCCATCAGGATCACTTTATCGGCAAGGCTGCCGATGGCGCGGTAATCATATCCATCATAATAGGGCCCGGTGGTCAGGACCGGCGGAACACAGACGTACAGCGTTTTGCCCAGCGCCCGCACTTCTCCCGAAAGATCGGTCAAAAATGCGTTGAAATCCGCCTTCTGTGCGCTCCGCAGGCCCTCAAAGTCGATGGTAACGCCGCTGTAGGGATTCCGACCCAGCGTATTATAGGAGATCGTCAGTTCGTTTACGATCTGACCAACCGCCTGGGCACGGCCCTGGGGCGACGCCAAAAGCTCTTTCACGCCGCCGGAGGCATCCATAAACACACTGAGACTCAGCGCGGCGCCATTGGCCTGGATGGTGTTCACCGCATCGGCGTAGCCGCTTGGAATGCAGTATTCATTTCCGTTTGCGCTGGTGGTGGACAGCAGCGCCGTGGTCCCATCCCAGGTCATTCGGCTCCAGCCCACGCTGACGGCGTCCATGCGGCCCGTCAGGTCGATCTGACTGCGGGAGGAGATGGCGTAAAACCCATGGACCCAATCCGTCTCCTGCCGGCGCTTTTCATAAATACGCACCAGCATGGCCGCGGCCTGGGACCGGGTGGCTGTGGCGTTGGGCGCGAAGGTCACGGCGGAGGTGCCCTTGGTCATGCCGATGGCATAGGCCACGGAGATATAGCCCTTGCGGGCCGTCACATCCGTAAATGGCAAGGAGGTTTCCTTTGCAGCCAACGCGGCGGCTCCCTTCAGCCCCAGCGCCCGGACCAGCATCTCCGCCATCTCTCCCCGGGTGACGGCGTCGCCGGGACGAAAGGCCCCGCCGCCGTCCACCACGTCATTGGCGGCCGCGGTCTCCACAGCGCCGTACCAGCTGTGGGAGGCGGGCACGTCGGCAAAGGTCGGCGCGGCGGGCGTCTCCGTCGTCCAGCCCATCATCCGCACCAGCACGGCGGCAAACTGGGCCCGGGTCATGGAGTCGCCGTATCCAAACGTCGCGGCGTCGTATCCATTCATCAAGCCGTAGTCCACGGCCTTTTGGACCTCCGCCGCCAGCGCGCTCTGGGCGGGCACGTCGGAATAGGCCGCTCCGGCCATGGGAACTGCCAGAGTGACCGCAAGCGCGGCGGCCAGCAGCCAGGAAGTGACTCGTTTCATCAAAACACCTCTCTCTTTTGTTCAATGCTTTCATGATAGCAAAAATCAAAACATGTTTGTGAACAGACTTTTAAATAAAAGCATCAAATTACGGCCTGACGGTCCCGGTCATATGCACGAACCGGATCTTTCGAAATTCATAGGTGGACAGCGGGCGGTTGTCGGCGTCATAGCTGTGGGCCGCGATGAGCACATTTTCCAGCGTCGCCGGCTCCCCCACCGACACCACGATGGGCGTATGCTGGAACTCCTGGCCTTTGAAACTGAGCTGGACCATATCCCCGGGGCGCATTTCCTCCAGGGAGCTCTCTTCCCCCACCGGCCCCACGGAAAGGTCCTTGCGCGTCAAAAAATTATACAGATACGGCACCCCCGTCCAGGAGGGCGATTTCTGGTTGGCGTCAATATAATACCAGCCGAAGGTAGGCGTAAAATTCATGATGCCGCTGCCTGCGAAGATGCATTGAGACGCGAAGTTGGTGCAGTCGCCGCCCAGGTGCTCATAGTCGTAAAATTTTGGATTCCGCCCATAGGCCCACTCATGGGCGTAGAGCACGGCGGCGCGGCGGTCGTAATCCTGTAAAAAGCGCATGGTCTCCCCTCCCCTTTCTCTCACTCTATGCATCGGAGGAAAAAGAGATACAAAAACGGACCCGGCCGGAACGGCGGGTCCGTTTTGGGAGCGCAAGTTTAATTCAGAACGCCTTGTGGTCGCAGCCCAGAACATCCACCAGCTTATGGGCCACCATGTCCTTAATGGCCTGCCGGGCGGGCTTGAGGTACTGGCGGGGATCGAAATGGTCGGGATGCTCCGCCATATACTCCCGGATGCAGGCGGTCATGGCCAGGCGCAGATCGGAGTCGATGTTGATCTTGCACACGGACATGGACGCGGCCTTGCGGAGCTGGTCCTCAGGCACGCCAATGGCGCCGGGCATATTGCCGCCGTACTTGTTGATCTTCTCCACAAACTCCTGGGGCACGGAGGAAGAGCCGTGCAGCACGATGGGGAAGCCGGGCAGACGCCGGGAGACCTCCTCCAGCACGTCGAACCGGAGCTGGGGCTTTGTGCCGGGCTTGAATTTGAACGCGCCGTGGCTGGTGCCGATGGCGATGGCCAGAGAGTCGCAGCCGGTCTTGGTCACGAACTCCTCGACCTCCTCGGGACGGGTGTAGGAGGAATCCTCGGCGGAGACCTTCACATCGTCCTCGATGCCGGCCAGGGTGCCAAGCTCGGCTTCCACCACCACACCGTGGTCATGGGCGTACTGGACGACCTGCTTGGTGATCTCGATGTTTTCCGCAAAGGGCTTGCCGGAGGCGTCGATCATCACAGAGGTAAAGCCGCCGTCGATGCAGCTCTTGCAGGTCTCGAAGCTGTCGCCATGGTCCAGATGCAGGCAGATGGGCAGGCCCGTTTCAATGACGGCGGCCTCCACCAGCTTCATCAGGTAGGTGTGGTTGGCATAGGCGCGGGCGCCCTTGGACACCTGCAGGATCAGCGGAGCCTCCAGGTCCTTGGCTGCCTCGGTGATGCCCTGCACGATCTCCATGTTGTTGACATTGAACGCGCCGATGGCGTAGCCCCCGTCGTAAGCCTTCTTGAACATCTCTGTTGAGGTAACCAGTGGCATACAATCATCTCCTATCATTTCATTGTTTCGCCCCCGGGCCCGCCCTGTTTCCCGCCGTCTGGAGGGGTTCGTTAACGGATTGTCAAATCGGACGATTCAAAAGGACGAAAACGATTTTCTTCTATGATAATATCACAAAAAAATTAAATTGCAAGTATTTACAATTCATTTTTTGGATGATATGATAATTGAAACAAATTATGAGGAGGCTTCTCTCATGAGTGAACTGAAAGGCGCTTGCATCGTCGGCCAGTCCGGCGGCCCGACTTCCGTGATCAACGCCAGTGTCTACGGCGTGGTGGACACCGCTTTGAAGAATCCCAGCATTACCCGCGTCCTGGGCGCGGAGCACGGCATCAAGGGCGTTTTGAACGACCGTCTCTTTGATATGGGCCAGGAGGACCCCGCCGAGCTGGAGCTGCTGAAGTACACCCCCTCCTCCGCGCTGGGCTCCTGCCGCTACAAGATGGCGGACCCGGACGTGGACGACACCGACTACAAGCGTATCCTGGAGGTTTTCAAGAAATACGACGTCCGCTACTTCTTCTATAACGGCGGCAACGACTCCATGGACACCTGCAACAAAATCAGCAAGTTCATGCAGAAGGTGGGCTACGAATGCCGCGTGATGGGCGTGCCCAAGACCATCGACAACGACCTCTTCGGCACCGACCACTGCCCCGGCTTCGCCTCCGCCGCCAAGTATATCGCCACAAGCTGCATGGAGGTCTATCAGGACGCCCGGGTGTATGACACCGGGATGGTCTGCATCATCGAGATCATGGGCCGCCACGCGGGCTGGCTGGCCGGCTCCGCCGCTTTGGCCACCGCTTATGGCGCGGGCCCCGATCTGGTGTACCTCCCCGAGGTGGATTTCGACATGGACCAGTTCCTGGCGGATGTGGAGCGCATCTACCGGGAAAAGGGCAACTGCATGGTGGCCGTGTCCGAGGGCATCCACTATGCCGACGGCTCCTTCGTCTCCGAGGCGAAGACCTCCGCCACCGACGGCTTTGGCCACGCCCAGCTGGGCGGCCTCGCCGCCATGCTGGCGGATGCGGTGAAGCAAAAGACCGGGGCCAAGGTCCGGGGCATCGAGCTGAGCCTGCTGCAGCGCTGCGGCGCCCATCTGGCCTCCGAGACCGATATCGAGGAGTCCTTCATGGCCGGCAAGGCCGCCGTAGAGAACGCCGTGAACGGCATCACGGACAAGATGGTGGGCTTTGAGCGCAGCTATGAGGGCGGCCAGTACGTCTGCCGCACCAAGCTGCTGGGGCTGACCGACGTGGCCAACACGGAGAAGAAGGTGCCGCTGGAGTGGATCAACGCCGCCCGCAACGGCGTGGAGAAGCCCTTCATCGACTATGTGCTGCCCCTGGTCCAGGGCGAGCCGAAGCTTCCCAAGCAGGATTCCCTGCCCCGGTTTGCTAAGCTCAAAAAAGTTCTGGCGAAATAAGCGCAACAGCCCGTGCCGGCCGGCACGGGCTGTTGTTTCATCCGTTCAGGGGGGGGTGCGGTTCCGGCCGGCGGCGGTAACGAGCCCGCCGCCGCAGCGGCAAAGCTGACGCCGAAGGAACGATCTCCGCTGAAGCCGTCAGGCGCAGCGCCTGCAAGACCGGCGCTCACCCACCGGAAAATTTCCGAAAAAACCAGGACATGCCTTAGGCCCCTCTCAAGAGTTCTTTTGATAGATGGCCCACAGTCCGTCCATCAGAAGGTACTTGTCGTAAATGACCTGATTCCGGCAGTATTTTACGATGACCGGGGCGTTTCCCCCGGTCGCGACCACGGTGACGTCCTTTCCCGCAAACGTCTCCCGGATGCGGTCGATGACGCCGTCCAGCATCCCGGCGGTGCCGTAGACGATCCCGGAGCGCATGCAGTCCTCCGTGTTCTTGCCGATGAGCGCCTTTGGATGCTGGAGCGAGATGGCGGGAAGCTGCGCCGCCCGGCGGCTCAGAGCCTCCAGGGACACGTTCACCCCGGGCAGCAGCATGCCGCCCTCATAGGTCCGTCCCTCCGAGATCACGCCGATGGTGGTGGCGGTGCCCATGTCGATGGTGATGATGGGCGGGCGGAATTTTTCCAGCGCCGCCACCGCGTCCGCCACGATGTCCGCGCCCACCTGGGTCTGGACCTCCATCCGCAGGTTCAGCCCCGTTTTCACGCCGGGACCCACCACCATGGGCGGCTTCCCCAAAAGACGGGTCAGGGCTTTTTCCATCATGAAGTTCAGCGGCGGCACCACGCTGCAAAAAATAGCGCCGGTAACGTCGGAATACTGATAGTGGTACAGGGCAAACAGATTCATCAGGTCCACGCTGATCTGGTCCGCCGTCTTGCGGCTGTCGGTATCCAGCGCCGCCAAAAACCGCAGGTTCTTGTCCCGGTCAAACAGCCCAACGGAGGTCGTGGAATTGCCCACATCGATGGCCAGCAGCATCAAAAGCTCCCCCTTGTCCATTTCTTATCGTCTCCATGGTATCACGACTTTCCACCGCATGCAAGGGCGCGGTTTTTTTGTTTTGCCCAATTTTTGAATGAAAGTTCCGAAAATGGGAAGAAATCCGGCGGCGCATCTGTTATACTTCTTTTGATGGATGGAAGGAGGCGGCGCGGTTGGAATTTTCCAATGGGACGGAGCGTTCCCGCTGGCAGGCGGTGCTGGACAACGACGCGGGGCAGGACGGCGTATTTTTCTATGGAGTGGCCTCCACGGGCATTTTTTGCCGTCCCTCCTGCCCTTCCCGTCCGCCCCGGCGGGATAACGTCCGGTTTTTCGAAACGCGGGAAGAGGCGATCCAGGCGGGCTTTCGGCCCTGCAAGCGCTGCCGTCCGGACCTTTTGGCCTACGCGCCGGAGCGGGAGACGGCGCGCCGTCTCAAGGCTCTGCTGGACAGGCGCTGCGCCGACCCGGCGGCGCTGAACAGGGAGCTCGCGGATCTTGGCCTGTCCCGCCGCCGGCTGGAGGAGATATTCCTAAAAACAGAGGGCCGCACGATCACCGAATATCTGAACCGCCTCCGGGTGGAGCGGGCCAAGGCGCTGCTGCAAACGCTCCCGGTCTCCCAGGCGGCGTATGAGGCCGGATTCGGCAGCCTGTCGGCCTTTTACCGGCATTTCCGGGCGGCCGCCGGATGTTCTCCCGCGCAATTTCAAAAAAGGAGGAACGGATATGACCACGCTGTGGAAATATGACTCCCCGGTGGGATCCCTGCATATCGCTTCCGACGGCTCTTCGATCTCCGGCCTTTGGATCGAAGGGCAGAAACACTTTGCATCCACGCTGGGAAGCGATGTGAAGGAAGAACACTTGCCTGTATTTGACGCGGCCAAGACCTGGCTGGACGCCTATTTTGCCGGACGGGTCCCCCCTGCTCCGCCGCCCTTGGCGCCCCAGGGCAGTCCCTTCCGTCAGGCCGTTTGGAAGCTGCTGCTGGAGATCCCCTACGGCGGGACCGCCACTTACGGGGATTTGGCCCGCAGGCTGCGAGAGCGCGGCGTCTCCGCCGCCGCCCAGGCCGTGGGCGGCGCGGTGGGGCACAATCCCATCTCCATTCTGATCCCCTGCCACCGGGTGGTGGGAGCGGACGGAAGTCTGACGGGCTATGCGGGCGGCATCCAGGTCAAACAGCGGTTATTGGAGCTGGAAGGTGTGGATATGACGCCGTTTTATGTGCCCAAACGGGGCACCGCTTTATAAGGAGGGGTTTGATGGAACCGTTTTATTTCAATCCCGGCTGTGCGCTCAGCCTCTATAAGCCCGCGTACGAAACGCGCATCCTCGGGTTTTTGAACCAGCACTATGCCCCCACGGAGCTTCACAAAATCTGCTGCCGCCACGATCCCTGCCTTCCCGCCGGTTCCACCATCATCAACGTCTGCGCGGGGTGCGACAAGCGGTTCCGGACGCTGTACGAGGGCGTGGGGACCATTTCCCTGTGGGAGGTGCTGGACGGGCTGGACGCCTTCCCCTTCCCGGACTATCACGGCGCTGTCATGTCCATCCAGGACCCCTGCCCGGTGCGGGGCCGTCCGGCGGTCCACCAGGCGGTCCGGAGCCTGCTGCGGAAGATGAACGTCACGTTGAAGGAGCCGCGGCTCCACAGCGAGCGCACCGTCTGCTGCGGCGATGTGTTTTACCCCAGCATCCCGGCCGAGGAGGTGGCCGCCAACATGCGCAAACGGGCAGACGACATGCCCTGCGAGGATGTGGTGGTCTACTGCGTGTCCTGCATCAAGGCCATGCACATCGGGGGAAAGCGGCCCCGCTACCTGATCGATCTGCTGTTTGGAGAGACGACCGAGCCCCAGGAGTATCGAACGGAGGCGTGGCACAAGCAGCTGGACGACTACATCGAGCTGCATTAAAAAAGGATGCGCCGGTAAAGACCGGCGCATCCTTTTTCTCGTTACAGAATGATGCAGATCAACCCGCCGCTCCCCTCGTTGATGATGCGGGTCAGGGTCTCCTGGAGCTTTTTCCGCGCATCGTCCGGCATCCGCTTCAGCTTGGCCTGCAGGTCCTCGCTGACCAGCTCATGGAAGCTGCGGCCGAAGATGTTGGACTGCCAGATCTTGCTGGTGTCTCCCTCAAACTCCTGGAGCAGATAGTTCACCATATCCTCGGACTGCTTCTCATTGCCAACGATAGGGCTGACGGCGGTCTCGATATCCGCGCGGATCATGTGGATGCTGGGCGCGCTGGCCTTCAGCCGGACGCCGTACCGGCCGCCCTGCTTCATGATCTCCGGCTCCTCCAGCTCCAGCTCGTCGATGCCCGGCACCACGATGCCGTAGCCCGTCTCCCGCACGTCTTTGAGCGCGCCCGCCACCTTGTCGTACTCCGCTTTCACCGCGGCAAGGCGGGTCAGCAGGCTCATCAGGTCGCCGTCGTCCGCCACCTCGAAGCCGGACTGCTCCGACAGCGTGCGGTAGAACAGCTCCCGGGGCAGGTGCAGCTTGGCGGAGGCCACGCCGGTCCCCAGGTCGATGGCGGTGATGCGGGCCTCGCTGATGTCCTCGCAGGCGCCCAGGGCGGCGATGACGCCCTCCACCTCCCGGATATGGCGGAGTTGGGCGGTGCCCTGCCGGATGGCGTCATACAGCCCGGCTTTGATGGGATGATCCGCGGGCAGGGCGTCCACCCAGGGCGGCAGGAACAAATCCAGCTCCTGCATGGGGAACTCATAGAGGACGGCCTTCAAAATGGCGGTCACATCCTCCTCCCCCAGCTCCTGGCAGTTCACAGGGGTACAGTTCACCTCGTACCGGGAGCTGATGTCCCTGGCGATGGCCGCCGCCCGGTCCGACTGGGCGTCCGCCGAGTTCAGCAGGACGATGAAGGGTTTCCCCAGCTCCTGCAATTCCCGGATGACCCGTTCCTCGGCCTCCAGATAGTCCTCCCGGGGAATGTCCGCCACGGTGCCGTCGGTGGTGACGACGATGCCGATGGTGGAGTGCTCCGCGATGACCTTCCGGGTGCCGATCTCCGCCGCCTCGGTCATGGGGATCTCATGGTCGTACCAGGGCGTCGTCACCATCCGGGGCGCGTCGTCCTCAAACTGGCCGATAGCCCCCCGGACCATATACCCCACGCAGTCGATCAGCCGCACGGAGAAGGCCGCGCCGTCGGGCAGTTGGATCTGGGCCGCCTCCTCGGGAACGAATTTGGGCTCCGCAGTCATGATGGTCCGCCCGGAGCCGCTCTGGGGCAGCTCATCCCGGGCCCGCTCCTTCCGGTACACATTTTCAATGTTGGGGATCACCTGAGTCTCCATGAACCGTTTGATGAAGGTGGACTTCCCCGTCCGCACCGGGCCGACCACGCCGATGTAAATATCCCCTGCGGTGCGGGTGGCGATATTCTGATAGATACTGGTATTCATAGCATCCCGTCCTTTTTCCGCTCCATATTCATGTTTTACTCTATGCCTGCTTGGGCCAAAGTATGACGGCCCGTCTCGCTTTGGCGAACCTGCACAAAAATAGGCGGCCATCTTTTCTCCCTTTCAGTCGGTTTCCCGCTTTACACCTGTAATTTAGCATGGTAAACTACTAATGAATTAAATGGTTGGGGCGGACGCCCCCCGGTATTGGAGGAATTGGATAATGAAGAAACTGAAGAAGCTTTGGGCCGCTCTGCTGGCCCTGGCCATGGTCCTGGCCCTGGCCGCCTGCGGGGACGCTCCCGCTCAGGAGCCCAACACCGACACCCCCGCTCCCGCGGAAAAGCCCGCTGCGGAAAGCGATCTCAGCTATGTCCAGGGCAAGGGGACCTTGGTGGTCGGCATCACGGAATTTGAGCCCATGGACTATCAGGACGAAAGCGGCAACTGGATCGGCTTTGACGCCGATCTGGCCTCCGCCTTTGCCGAGAGCCTGGGCGTGGAAGCCCAGTTCCAGATCATTGACTGGGATAACAAGGTCATGGAGCTGGACGGCAAGACCATCGACGTGGTGTGGAACGGCATGACCCTCACCGAGGAGGTCCGCAGCTCCATGGAGTGCTCTAACCCCTATTTCAACAACGCCCAGGTGGTCATCGTGCCCGCGGACAAGGCGGACCAGTACCAGACCGCGGAGAGTGTGAAGGATCTGGCGTATGCCGTGGAAGTCGGCTCCGCCGGCAAGGAGCAGGCCGAAGCCAACGGCTTTACCTACACGGAGGTATCCGATCAGGCCACCGCCCTGTTGGAAGTGGCTTCCGGCACCGCCGATGCGGCCATCATCGACTATCTGATGGCCGTGGCCATGACGGGCGAGGGCACCAGTTACGCCAATTTGACCCATACTGTCAGCCTCAACTCCGAGGAGTACGGCGTGGGCTTCCGGAAGGGCTCCGATCTGGCCGCCGCGCTCAACGATTTCTTCAAGACCGCCTATAACGACGGCACCATGCAGTCCATCGCCGATACCTATCACATCGGCGACATGCTGGTCGCGCAGTAACGCGCTCACGTAAAACGCAGGACCATCCAAAAGCAGAGGAGATGCTCCTCTGCTTTTGGCCGGTTTTTCGGCGATCTTACAAAACTGATAAAGGTGGTCCCACACATATGTTCGCAACTGTAATCGGAGCTCTGAACGAGGGCTTTCTGCAAACGCTGAAATTATTTGCAGTGACGCTGATCGGCGCCATGCCCTTGGGGCTGGTGATCTCCTTCGGGTCCATGAGCCGCTTTTCGCCTCTGCGGTGGCTGACGAGGATGGTGGTATGGATCATTCGGGGAACCCCTCTGATGCTCCAGCTCATCATCATTTTCTATATCCCCGGTTATCTGCTGGAAAGCGGAAGTCCCTGGCCCAGCGGTGAGCCGGGACGATTTCTGGCCGCTTCCGTGGCGTTTATCATCAACTACGCCTGCTATTTCTCGGAAATCTACCGGGGCGGCATCCAGGGCGTTCCCGTGGGCCAGCAGGAGGCCGGCCAGGTCCTGGGTATGACCCGGTCTCAGATTTTTTTCAAGATCACCCTGCTGCAAATGGTAAAGCGCATCGTCCCTCCCATGTCCAATGAGATCATTACGCTGGTGAAGGACACCTCTCTCGCCCGTATCATCTCCATGCAGGAAATCATTTGGGCCGGCTATGCGTTTTTAAAAAGCTCCCATGGCTATTCCGGCCTGCTTTGGCCGCTGTTCTTTACCGGCGTGTATTACCTGCTCTTCAACGGCCTGCTGACGCTGTTTTTCGGCTGGATCGAGAAGAAACTGGCTTATTTCAAGTGAGGAGGCGGCGTGATGGCGATTTTGGAAGTACAACACATTGAAAAACACTTCGACGACACGAAAGTCCTCTCGGACATTTCTTTCGTTCTGGAACAGGGGCAGGCTCTGTCAATCATCGGATCCTCCGGCAGCGGCAAAACCACGCTGCTGCGGTGCCTGAACTTTCTGGAAAAGCCGGACGGCGGCTCCATCACCGTCCGGGGCGAGACCCTGTTCGACGCGGCGGACCCAAAGACCCAGATGGAGAGCGAGATCCGCCAAAAGCGGCTCCATTTCGGCCTGGTCTTTCAGAATTTCAACCTCTTCCCCCAGTATACCGCCCTTCAAAACGTGACTCTGGCCCGGGAACTGCTGGCCAGGGAGCGGGGCGGCGAGAGCAGGGAGGAGATCGTGGCGGCGGGACGGGCGCTGCTGGAGCAGATGGGGCTCAGCGACCGGGCGGAGCACTATCCCCACCAGCTTTCCGGCGGCCAGCAGCAGCGTGTAGCCATTGCCCGGGCCCTGGCCATGCGCCCCGATATCCTCTGCTTTGACGAGCCCACCTCCGCCCTGGACCCGGAGCTGACGGGCGAGGTGCTGCGGGTCATCCGGGAGCTGGCGGAGCAAAAGACCACCATGATCATCGTCACCCATGAGATGGCCTTTGCCAGGGATGTGGCCGACCAGGTGATCTTCATGGACGGCGGGATTATCGTGGAGCAGGGAGACCCGCACGAGGTCATCGAACATCCCAGAGAGGAGCGCACCAGGCAGTTCCTCGCCCGGTACGCGGGACAGTGAGAAAAGCGGACAGCCATCGGCTGTCCGCTTTGTTTTATGCCCGCTTCCGGGGGATCAGCAGCATCTGGTCCCGGCGGATATCCTGCTCGGATTCCAACTGGTTGGCGGAGAGGATGACGCCGATGGTGGTGTTGTACCGCTTGGCAAGATCCCACGCGGATTCCTGCTGGCCAAGACAGCGCAGCACCAGAGAGGGCGCGCCGGCCTGCTCCTTGGGCGCCTCGGCGTTGATCTTAGCGCCGGAAATGCAGACCCGTTTCACTTTGGAGGCCGCCTCCGCCCGGAAATCCACGGAAAAACGTACCTCGATGCCCCGGTCCGCCAGGCTTCCCTGGACCTCTTCCGCGCAGACCGCCCGGGCGGTGACCCGGCAATCCTCCGGCAGTTCCAGCTGACAGGCCGTCTCGATGCACCGCTCCGCCACCAGGGGCACGCCGCCCTCGTCCAAGTACAGCGCCCGCACACTGGCCGCGGTGCGCAGCGTCACGCTCTCCCCTTCCCTGGATACGGAGACCGCGCCGCAGGTCACGGAGAGGGAGAGGATGGAATCCGCCACCACGCCGATCTCCAGCACCTCGCGCACCGTCTGGCGGCGGCTCAAGGTCTCGCAAAAGCCGGTCAGCGACAGGGGGGCCGCCTCATAGGTCATATCGTATGCGGTGGAGTAGAGGTCGCTGAGAAGCGTCAGCTCCCGCTCCTCCCGCAGCAGCGCCGATGCATGGAGATACAGCGTCACTGCGATCTGCCGTCCCTCGGCGTCGCCGCCGTCGATTTGGAAATCGGTCCCGGTCAGCTGCATTTGCAGCGAGGCGGCGGCCCCCTCCGAAGCGCCCTCCACCTCCATGATCTGAGAGAACGGCAGCTCTCCGGTCGTGGCGGCGCAGCGGCCGTTCGCCGTGCGGTAGAGCAGCGACACCGTAAACATCCCCTTGAAGATGAGTTTGCTTCCAACGATCTTCGTCTCCGTCACGGTGCTGGCCACCCGGCTGGTCAAAAGCTCGGCGGCCCCCTCCCTGCCCGGCGACAAATTCAGTTCCTCAGAAAATGTAAAGTCCTTTTCCGCGATATGTGTCAGCACGATGGCGTGCTGCTGTTCCTGGCGCTTTTCAATGCAAAGCCGCTCCTCCGCGTCCACGTCCGTACAAAAGCAGACCGGAGCTTTCTGATACCCGGTGAGCCGGGTCACCAGCTTGCAGTGGGTAAAGACCTTGCGCGGATTCAGCATCCTCGTCTCCAAAAATTCCGTCTCCGTCTCCGCGGTCAGCGCCGTGCAGTCCGGCATGGCGCGGCTGTCGCTCTCGGCGGTGAAGGGCATGGCAAACTCCAGCGTGCGGATGCCGCCCTCCCCGTCCGGCGTATAGAGCACCGTCACCCGGACCGTTCCGGAAATCTCCGCCTTGCCGTCCCGGATCTCCCGGCTGTGCAGATAGATTTTTCCCTCTGTCTCAATGATACGCGCGATGTCCGGACAGTAATCCGGCACGATGGTTTCCGCGGTCTCCTCCTGTGTGAGCGTCAGTTCGCCGCCCGCCTCATAGGCGTCAAAGCAGGCCTTTTTGAAATCCAGTTCCATGGTTCGCCCTTCCTTTCCCGGCTGATCCCGTTCTTCTTCCACTTTATGAAGGAGCGGCCGGGCTTATACTAAAAACATGAGGGTTCAATCATGGACCTTGAACAGTCTGCGCAGGATGCCCCGCAGGGCCTTGGGGGATTTCCATACCACGATATTCATAGAGCCGCTCCTTTCCAATCCAAATCTGTTACCGCCTGCAGCAGGCGCAGCCGCATGCGATCAGCAAAAAAGCCACCAGAAACAGCAGCGCCCCCACGGGAAAGATCGCCGCGATCAGAATGCCGCTGCCCAGCGCGATCCCGCAAAAGCCGATGATCCAGTTGCCTCCTCCACGAAACATACCAGCACACGCCCCTTTCTTCTGTATCAGTATATCCAGGATGGGCTGTCCTGTGTGCAGACTTCCTGAATGAAAGCGGCGGAAAAAAACCTCCGGGCGCATGCTTGCGCCCGGAGGGTCCGTCTCATTTCTTCCGCTCCTGCCACTCCTGGAGGGGCTTTAATTCTTCGTACAACCGCAAATAGCTCTCATGCCGGCTCTTTTGAATGCCGCCGTTTTGAACGGCCTCCAGCACGGCGCAGCCCTTTTCCCTGGTATGGCTGCATCCCACGAAGCGGCAGCTCTCCAGATAGGGGCGGAACTCCCGGAACGTCTCCGGCAGGCGGCGCTTCAGCTCCAGGTTCAGCTCGTCGGTCTCAAACGAGGAGAACCCGGGAGAATCCACCACCTCCGCCCCGCAGGCGAGCCGGTAGAGCTCCACATGCCGGGTGGTGTGCCGTCCCCGGCCCAGCGCCTGGCTGACGTCCCCCACCTGAAGGGAAAACGCCGGGTCCAGCGCATTCAAAATGCTCGATTTTCCAACGCCGGAGTTTCCTGTAAAGGCGGAAAGCCTGCCGGAAATCAGCGCACGCAGCTCCTCGATGCCCTCCCCGGTCTCCGCGCTGACGCGCAGGGTCGGAAAGCCTGCGGCGCGATAAACGCCGTACAGCGCGTCCGCCGGGTCCAGGTCGCATTTGTTCAGCACCACCACCGCTCCGCAATCCTTCAGCGCGGCGATGGCGGCCACCCGGTCGATAAGAAAGGGGTCGGTCCGGGGGATGGCGGCGGAGGCGATGATCACAAGCTGGTCCACGTTGGCCACAGCGGGCCGGAGGAAGGCGTTGCGCCGGGGCAATATCTCCTCCACGACGCCTTCGCCGTTCCCAAGCTCCCGGGCCTCCACCCAGTCCCCCACCAGGGGTGAGACGCCCTCCTTTCGGAACCTGCCCCGGGCCCGGCAGGTCAGGATCTCCCCGCCGGTGTTCACATAGTAAAAGCCGCTGAGGGCCTTTTGAATGCGGCCTTTACTCATCTGCGTCAAACATGGCGTTTTCCTCATCGATGACACGCTCTCCATCCAGGTAGATCAAAACGTGATGGGGGCCCGCGGTATCCTCGTGGGACCAGAAAAAGCTGCCGGGCGCGCAGTCCACGCTGTTGTAATAGATCCGCTTTCCATCCACGTAAATATCCAATTCCGCAGTACTTCGGTCTGTCGGCAGCGGGATCGTCACGGAGTAGTATCCGATTCCGCCGCTGGGGTTTTCCGGCCCCTTGCTGACGATCAGCTCGATCTCGCTGCCCTCGGTGACCTGGCTGTATGCCGCCGGATTTTGGCCGATGATCTCCCCCACGGGCTTATCGCTGTACTCGTCCGTCACCTTATATTTGAGCTTCATCGCATCCAGCTGCGCGATAGCCAGATCCAGCTGCATCCTAACAAAGGGCAAAAGCACCACCGGCTGGCTGCCTTTGCTGACGATGAGCTTCACGGTGTCTCCCTTTTTCAGCGTCTCCCCCGCCACGGGATCGGTCCGGATCACGAGTCCCATGGTGTATTCATCGCTGAATTCCTCGAGCTCCTCCGAGCCGTCGATCTCCAAATCCAAATCCATCTGCTCGCTCAGCTTCACCAGGCTCTGATAGGCCTCCCGCTTGTCCTGATTGACAAGATCGGGCATCTTGCTGGTGACGGGTCCCTCGCTGATCTTGACCTGGATCACAAGCCCGTTTCCCTTCGCCGTCTTTCCCTCCCTGGGGTCCTGGGAAAAGATCTCTCCCTTTCCATATTCGTCATTTGGCTCATAGGTGGCGGTCAGCGTGAAGATGTCCTTGACGCCCGCATCGTTTTGCGCCTGCTCCAGCGTCATGCCCAGAAGATTGGGCACCTGAAATTCCGTCGGCGCCGGCGGGTTGAAGGAAGCGAAGATGCTGCGGAACAGGAAGAAGATCACCACCACGGCGGCGACGCCTGCAACGGCGATCAGCGCCGTCCGCTTCGCATTTCCCCGGGGCGCAGGCTCGTCATAATAGTCGTCCCGGCGGCGTTCCCGCACCGCCTCCCGCTCCCGGACCGGACGGGCGGGCGCGGCGGCGTGGGCTCCGGCGGTCCGCAGCAGACGGGTCGGCTCGTCCTCCTCATCCGGGCGCAGGTCCTCCAATTCAAAGTCCATGGAAACATCCGGGTTTTTCCGGAAGGCCTCCAGGTCCGCGATCATCGCGTCCGCGGAGGCGTAGCGCTTCTCAAGGTCCGGCGCCATGGCCTTCATGCAGATCAATTCCAGCTGTTCGGGAATTTCCGGGTTGACCTCCCGGGGCGCCAGCGGGATGGAGCTCAAGTGCTGGATGGCCACGGAGACGGCGGAATCCCCCTCGAAGGGGAGCCGTCCGGTCAGCATCTCATACAGCACCACGCCGGAGGAGTACACGTCGCTGCGGGCGTCCGTGCGGTCGCCCCGGGCCTGCTCCGGCGAGATATAGTGGACGGAGCCCAGAGCCTCCTGCGTCAGAGTCTGCGCGGAGTTTTCCAGACACGCGATGCCGAAATCGGCCACCTTCACGCTGCCGTCCCGCAGGACCATCACGTTCTGGGGCTTGATGTCCCGGTGGACGATGCCCCGGCTGTGGGCATGGCTGAGCCCGCGCATGATCTGGGTGATGAAATGCAGGGATTCCCGCCAGTTCAGCTGGCCGCGCTTTTCCATGTACTGCTTGAGCGTGATGCCGTCGATCAGCTCCATGACGATATACTCCGTGTCCCCGCCCCGGGACACGTCATACACGGAGACGATGTTGGGGTGGGACAGCTGGGCCACGGCCTGAGCCTCGGCGTTGAAGCGGCGGCGGAAGTCCTCGTCCTGGGCCAAATCGCTTTTGAGGATCTTGACCGCCACCATCCGGTTCAAACGGTGGCATTTCGCCTTATAGACCACCGCCATGCCTCCGGTGCCGATACGCTCCAGAATCTCATAGCGGTTGTCCAGCATTTTTCCAATATACGGATCCATGTTCGTCCCCCCTTTACGGTTTCCGCACCAGGACCGCCGTTACATTGTCCGGCGCGCCGTGGCTTTTGGCGATGGCAAGCAGCCGCTCCAGGCAGGTGTCCGGACCGTCGCCGTGGATGACCTCAAAGAGCATCTCCTGATCGGTGACCGTGTCCACCAGCCCGTCGGTGCACAGCAGCAGATAATCTCCCGCCGCCATGGGGCATATGTAGCCGTCGCAGGCGGCGGACATATCCGGGCCAAGGGCGCGGGTGATCAGATTGCGGTTTGGATGGCGGCGGGCCTCCTCGGCGGTGATGTCGCCCCGGTCCACCATGCTCTCCACCAGGGAGTGGTCCTTCGTGACCCGGGTGATCCCCTCGGGCGTGATGTGATAGGCCCTGCTGTCTCCCACGTTGCAAATCACCATCCCGTCGGGAAAGCTGACGGCGGATACAAGCGTCGTGCCCATATTGCGGCAGTCCTCACTCTCGTTGGCGGCGGCGCGGATGGCCTTGTTGGCCAGCGCCACGGCGCAGGAGGACGCCTCCCGCAGCTGCTCGGGCGCCATGTCCGGCCGCAGGATTTTCTTCAGCTCCTCCATAAACGTGGACACGGCGATGTGACTGGCAAGCCTTCCGCCCGCGGCGCCGCCCATGCCGTCGCACACCACGCAGACCGTATGGCCGCTTTCCACATGCAGTTCGGCGGCAAAGGCGTCCTGGTTGTCCTTTCGGACCAGGCCCACGTCCGTTATGCTCCAAATCTTCATCGGGTTCATTGGGACCTCTCCCCTTTCTCAAGCTCGGCCTTCCGGCGGAGCTGTCCGCAGGAGGCGTCGATATCTCCGCCCAGACTTCGCCGCACGGTGGCGGTAAGGCCGTGGGATTCCAGCCGCTTTTGGAAGGCCGATACCCGCCTGGAGGGCTTAAAAGGACTTTCCACCACATCGTTCAGCGGGATCAGGTTCACATGCCCCGGCATCCCCCGCAGCTTTTTTGCGATCAGGTCCGCCTGAGCGTCGCTGTCGTTCACGCCGTCGATCATGGCGTATTCAAAGGAGATGCGCCGCCCCGTCCTCCGGAAATAGGCGTGGCAGGCGGCAAACAGCTCGTCCACATCGTACGCCCGGTTCACCGGCATGATCCGGGAGCGGGTCTCGCTGTCCGGCGCATGGAGCGACACTGAAAGCGTCAATTGCAGCTCCAGCTCCGCCAAACGGCGGATGCCGGGCACCAGGCCGCAGGTGGAAAGGGAGATGTGCCGCATGCCGATGTTCATGCCGTCCGGGTGGTTCACCAGCTCCAGGAACCGCAGCACGTTGTCCAGATTATCCAGAGGCTCCCCGATCCCCATCAGCACGATGTTGGAGACCCCCAGCCCCGCGTCCAACTGGGTGAACAGCACCTGGTCCAGCATTTCAGCAGGTGTTAAGTCTCTTACCTTGCCTGCGATTGTGGAGGCGCAGAAGGCGCAGCCCATCCGGCAGCCCACCTGGGTCGAGATGCACACGGTGTTGCCGTGGTGGTACTGCATCAAAACGGTCTCGATGCAGTTGCCGTCCGCCAGCTCCCAGAGGTATTTGACGGTCCCATCCAAACGGGAGACCTGCTTTCTGGACACACGGGGCGCGGTGATGAAGTATTCCGTTTTCAGCGTCTCCCGCAGGTCCTTGGGAAGATTGCTCATCTCGTCGAAGGAGGCGGCCCCACGGTGGAGCCATGTAAACACCTGCTTGCCCCGAAACGCCGGCTGCCCCAGCCTCTGGAACGCCGCCGTCATCTCAGGAAGAGACATGGATTTTATATCGGTCATAGAAGTCCTCATTTGCGCCGCGTCATGCGGCAGAGATAAAAGCCGTCGGTGTCGTGCCGGTGGGGCCACAAAGTCACATGGCCGTCCGTTTCCCCCACAGGCGCGGGCAGCGAAAAGCTTTCCTGGGAAAAGTCAGGTTTTTCGGCTAAAAACGCGTCCGTCACCTGCTCGTTTTCCTCCGGCAGGATCGTGCAGGTGGAGTAGAGCAGCGTCCCGCCGGGCCGCACATACCGGGAGGCGTTTTCCAAAATCGCGCTCTGGACCACCGGCAGGGTAAACAGGTCGTCCGGCTTTTTATAGCGGGTATCCGGCTTTTTCCGAATGATGCCGAGACCCGAACAGGGAACGTCCGCCAAAACCACATCAAAGGCGCTGGCCCAGTCCTCCCGGAACTGCCGCCCATCGGCGGCCAATGTCTCGATGCAGGTGAGGCCCAGGCGCTCCGCCCCCTCCCGGACGCGGGAGAGCTTGTTCTCATGGAGATCGCAGGCCGTGACGCGGCCCGTGTCCCCCATGGCGAAGGCGGCGCTGAACGACTTCCCGCCGGGGGCGGCGCACACATCCAGCACCCGGTCCCCGGCCTTCACGCCCGCCGCCAAAGACACCAGCCGGGCGGCGGGGTCCTGGACCAGAAACCTCCCGGCCCGGAAGGCGGGCAGAGCCGTCAAGCCGCCCGCTCCGGACAGCTCCAAACAG
Organism: Bacillota bacterium; assembly: GCA_023406225.1. Taxonomy (GTDB): domain Bacteria; phylum Bacillota; class Clostridia; order Oscillospirales; family Oscillospiraceae; genus Oscillibacter. The sequence goes on from JAEXWS010000119.1 coordinate 23,998, forward strand.
CCGGGGACCCAGGGATGGGGACGGACGGATACGCCCGCGGCTCCCAATTCGGCGGTCAGCTCCTCCGGCGCGGTCCTCAGCGGATTCACCTGCACCGTCAGAGGCGCGACGGCGTTGTCGGCTGCGAGGAACGCCTCCGCCTCCTCCCGGCCAAGCAGCGCCAGCAGGCGCTTGACCAGCCATTTGGGATGGCTGTACCGAATGGAGAGATACTGCGTCTCCTCCCGGTCCGGAATGGGCGGAAGGGCGCTTTTATTCCGCGAAAGCTTTCGCAAAACAGCGTTGACAAGGCCGGAAGCTTGCCCCCTCTTGGCACGCTTCGCCAACTCCACGGACTCGTTGACGGCGGCGCTGTCGGGGATCTTATCCAAAAACAGGATCTGATACGCGCCGATGCGGAGAATGTCCAGCAAGGGGGGCTGTAAATGGTCCGGCTTCTGGGAGCAGTAGGCTCCGATGTAGAAATCCAGGCGCATCCGCTCCTGCATGACGCCGTAAACGATCCGGCTGCAAAGAGCCGCGTCGGCGGCGGACAGGCCCTCCCGGGCCATCTGGGCCTTCAAGGCCGCGTCCGCCCAGGCGCCGTTGGTGCGGCAGGCGGTCAAAACCTGCAAGGCGGTCTCCCGTGCAGTCTTGCTCATTCGCGTCCTCCTCCCCTGCGCCCGCCGCCCCGGCTCAAAAAGATGAGCAGGAACCGCAGAAGCTGCAGGATGGACATCAGCAGGGCCGCCACATAGGTCAGCGCCGCCGCCCGCAAAACGCTCTTCGCCCCGTCCAGCTCGCCGTTGTCCAGCAGTCCCTGGTCCCGGATGGCTCCAATGGCCCGGGACGAGGCGTTGAACTCCACAGGAAGGGTCACCAGCTGAAAAAACGTGGTCAGGGAAAACAGCAAAATGCCCACGAAAAACAGGGCCTGGCTGTACAGAAACAGCCCCGCGAACAGCAGGACGAACGACAGGTCGGACCCCAGCTTCGTGGCGGGGACAATGGCCGTCCGCAGCCGCACGGGACCGTACCCCACGGCATACTGCACCGCATGGCCGGCCTCGTGGGCCGCCACGCCCACCGCGGCGATGGTAGGGGCGTGGTAGACGGATTCGGACAGATAGATGGTGTTGTCCCGGGGATCGTAGTGGTCCGTTAGACTGCCCCGGGTCATGCGGACGGCCACATCGTAAACTCCGTGGGCGCGAAGCACCGCTTCCGCCGCCTGGGCCCCGGTGAGCCGTCTGCGGTTATTGACGGCGCTGTACCGCCGGAAGTTCCCGCTGACCTGGAGCTGCGCCCAAAAGGACAGCAGCAGCACCGGGACCAGCAGCAATACATAGAGATTATTCGCCAGAAAAGCTTGATAACTGTGGTAATACGGCATTTGCGTTCCTTCTTTACACGTCGATGGGATGTCCGAGCAGGTAGGCCGAGGCGGCCATGCGTTTGCCGCCCTCCGCCTGAAGCTCCGTGAGATACAGGCTGCGTCCGTCGCCGCAGGCCACCTCGATGCCCGCTTTTCCGGCGGAGAGAACGGTCCCGGCCGCCGCTCCAGTCTCCCGGCCCGGAACGGTGCAATAGACTTTCAGCTTCCGCCCCGCAAGCTCCGCGGACGCGCAGGGCCACGGCTGAAGTCCCCGGACCTGGCAATCGATCTGCCGGGCGGTGCGGGTCCAGTCGATGGGAGAAAGCTCCCGGGACAGCATGGGCGCGTATGTCGCGCGGCTGTCGTCCTGCGGCGTTCGGAGGGCCGTTCCGTTCTCCAGAGCCGGGACCGTCTCGGACAGCGCCTGCGCGCCCAGCGCCGCCAGACGGTCCCACAGCGCCGCCAGCTCCTCCTCCGGCGCAATGGCGGTCTTTTCCACCCGGATCACATCGCCCGCGTCCAGGGCCTCCGCCATGTACATGATGGAGACGCCGGTTTCGGGCTCATCGTTCAAGATCGCCCAGTTGATGGGCGCGGCCCCCCGGTACTTGGGCAGCACCGAGGCATGGACGTTGACGGAGCCGTACCGCGGGGCCTCCAGGATCTCCTTTGGCAGGATACGTCCATAGGCCGCCACCACGATCAGCTCGGGAGCCAGCTCGCGGACGATCTCCAAGGCCGCGCCGTCCCTGACCTTCAAAGGCTGATACACCGCGATCCCCCGGCCGACGGCATACTCCTTCACCGGGGAAAAAGTGACTTTGTTGCGGTTGCGGGGCTTGTCCGGCTGGGTAAAGACGCCGCAGATCTCGTGGCCGTCCTCCACCAGGCGCCGGAGAGACGCCACGGCAAAATCCGGCGTCCCCATAAACAGGATGCGCATGGCCTTATTCCCCTTCCTCGTCTGCAAGATAGGCCCGCAGTTCCTCCTCCGTCAGGAAATGGTCGATATGCTCCACAAACAGGTGGCCGTCCAGATGCTCAATCTCATGGCAGAAGGCCCGGGCGGTCAGTTCCTGCCCCTCCACCTCAAACCACGCGCCGTTGCGGTCCTGGGCGCGGACCCGGACCACGTTCGGGCGGGTGACGATGCCCCATTTGTTGGGCACGCTCAAGCAGCCCTCCAGCCCCGTCTGCTCGCCGCTTTCGGCAATGATCTCGGGGTTGACCAGCTCGATAAACTCCTCCGTGTCCTCGTCCAGCACGATGCACACCCGGCGCAGAACGCCCACCTGGGGCGCCGCGAGCCCCGCGCCGTTGGCGTCCGCCAGGGTCTCCGTCATATCGTCCAAAAGCTGGTGCAGATGGGGGTTGAACTCCGTGACCGGGCGGCACTTTTTCGTCAGGCAGTCCTCGCCCTGTTCCACGATCTTTCGCAATGCCATATCTTGACCTCCTCGACCGCCTCACTCCATGGTGTTGCAGTCCACAAAAATATTCAGTCCGCGGTTTCCGCCGTCGCCGGCGAAGGTTTTCAAAAGCCAGCCGATCCGCTCCCGGGTGGGCCTGTCGTTTTTCCCCACCAGCAGGACGCGGTACCGGTAGCGGTTGTTCAGCTTCAATACCGGCGCGGGGGCGGGACCCAGCACCTCCGGTTCGGAGACGGAAAGTTCCGGCGCGGCGCAGAGCGCCCGCAGACGCTCCCGCACCTCCGCCGCAGCCCGCAGGACGCGGCTCTCCTCCGTCCCGGAGACGGTGAAGAGGAACAGGTCTGCGAAGGGCGGATAGCGGCGCAGCCGCCGCATGCGGATCTCACTTTGGTAAAAGCCCGCGTAATCCTGTCGGGCGGCGCATTGGATCACGTCGTTTTCCGGGGTGTAGGTCTGGATGACGGCCCTTCCCTGCCGTCCGCCCCGGCCCGCCCGGCCCACCACCTGCGTCAGCAGGCTGAAGGTCCGCTCGGCGGCGCGGTAATCGTCTACGTACAGCGAGATATCGGCGGAGAGGACGCCCACCAGCGTCACATTCTCAAAATCCAGCCCCTTGGCCACCATCTGCGTCCCCAAAAGGATGGGAACGCGGGCCTGCTCAAACTGATCCAGTATCTTTTCATGCCCGCCCGCAGCCGTGTCCGCATCCATGCGCAGAATGCCCGCCCCGGGGAACAGCTCCCGCAGCTCCTCCTCCACCCGCTGGGTGCCGGTGCCCACATGCTTCATAATGCCGCCGCAGTCCGGGCATACGTCTCCCGCCCGTTCCGAATGGCCGCAGTAATGGCACATCAGCCGCCCGTTGGCGGAGTGGTAGGTCAGCGCCACGCTGCACCGGGGACACTCCGGCACATGGCCGCACTCCCCGCAAAGAAGCATCCGGCTGTTGCCCCGGCGGTTCAAAAACAGGATGCTCTGCTCCCCCCGCCGGAGGTTTTCCTCCAGTTCCCGGCGCAGAACACCGCCGATCATGCCGGGATTTCCCTCCAGGATCTCCTTGCGCAGGTCCGCCACCAGCACCTGGGGCAGGCTCCGCTCATTATAGCGCCGCCGGAGCACGGCTTGGTGGCAGGCGCCCGTCTCCGCCGCCCAGGCGGTCTCCACCGCAGGGGTCGCGGACCCCAGGACCAGCGTGGCCCCGTCCCGGGCGCAGAGGTATTTCGCCACGTCCCGGGTGTGATACCGGGGCGGGTTTTCCGAGCGATAGCTCCCCTCCTGCTCCTCGTCCAAAATGACAAGGCCCAGGTTTTTCAGGGGCGCGAAGATGGCGGACCGGGTGCCCAGGACCACCTGGACCTCGCCCCGGCGGATGCGCTTCCACTGATCGTACCGCTCCGTCATGCGCAGGGCGCTGTGAAGCATGGCCGCCCGGTCCCCGAAGTAGGAGGAAAATCTCCGCATCATCTGCGGGGTCAGGACGATCTCCGGCACCAGGACGATGGCGGTCTTTCCCGCCTTCAGTATTTCCTGTACCAGCCGAAGATAGACCTGCGTTTTTCCGCTGCCGGTAACGCCGTTCAGCAAAACAGCCTCCGGCTTCCCGGAGCCTGTCAGGCGCAGGATGTCGTCAAAGGCCGTTTGCTGCTCGCCGTTGAGGACGATGGGCGGCCCTGGCTCCACCTCCTTGGGGGGCGGGAGCCGCAGTTCTTCCTCCTGGTCAAAGGCCACGATCCCGGCCTTTTCCAAGCCCTGAAGCGTCCGCATGGACGCGCCGGTGAAATAGCACACATCCGCCGCCGAGGCCCGCCCCGTGGCGGCCAGCAGACGCACCACCTCACGCCGGGCCGCGCTCCGCTCCGTCAGCGCCAGCGCCTCCTCGGCGTCCACGGCCAAAGAGACCATGCGGCGCAGCTTGTCGCTGATCTTTCGCTTGGCGGCGGTCTCGCAGTCCGTTACCCCGGCCTTTTGGAGCGCCCGGAGCACGGTCTCCGCCTCCGGCCCGCAAGCGTCCCGCAGGGCCTCCAGATCCGCGCAGCCGCCGGAGGCAAACAGCGCGTCCAGTACCGCGGGCGCCCGTTTGATCCTGGCGGAGAGCGCATCGGCGGCGGGCCGGTCCAGCCCCTCCCGCAGACGCCACACCTCCCGCAGACGGTACCACAGTCCCGCGGGCAATATGGCCTTCACCGCCTCAAACATGGTGCAGAAATACCGCTGCCGCAACCACAAGGCCAGGGCGATGCCGTCCGCGTCCAGCACCGGTTCACTGTCCAGCACCATTTCCAGCGCCTTCAGCCCCGGCTGCTTTTCGCCGGTGCTCCGGGCCAGGATCACGCCCTCGCTGATCCGGTTCCCCCGCCCGAAGGGCACGGTGGCCCGGACGCCGGGCACGGCTTTTTCCAGCAGCGGCGCGGGAACCAGATAGTCATAGGGCTTATCAATGGAATAGGGCGCGGCGCTGACCGCGACTTTGACGATTGCGGCGGTCTCCATGCCTCGCCCTCCTTCCGCTCAGTTCTCCTCGATGGTCAGGTCCATACGGCTGGCGTCCAGCTTGCCCTCCGCCACCTCGTTGATGGCCATGGTCACGGCTTTCTCCTCCAGATGCATGCCGGTCTCCTCCGCGTTCTCGGCGATCTGGCGCGCCCGGCGGGCCACCACGTTCACCAGCATATAGCGGTTGGGGACATAGCTTGTCAGCTTGTTCATAGCGGGATACAGCATCATAATACTCTACTTCCATTCTGCCTGATTTCGGCTAAAAATTTTGTCGGTTCCGCGTGAAACGGCGGGTTTATTTTCCGCTGATGATCTCCATGCGCTCCCGGGGCTTGCAGTGCTCCGCCGTCATGATGGCGTTCAGCTCCTGCACCGCATTTTCCACACTGTCGTTGATGACAAAGTAATCGTAGGTATGGGCCGTCTGGAACTCCACCTTGGCCCGCAGCAGGCGTTTTTGAATCTTTTCCTCACTGTCGGTGCCCCGCTCGGTGAGGCGGCGTTCCAGCTCCGTCCAGCTGGGAGGGGCGATGAAGATGCGCACGGAATCCGGACGCTTGCTGGTGACCTGGATGGCCCCCTGGACTTCAATATCCAAAATCACGTCCTGGCCCCGGTCCATGGCCCCGTCCACGAATTTCTTGGGAGTGCCGTAGAAATTGCCCACGTACTCGGCGTATTCCAGAAATTCGTCCTTGGCGATCCACTCCCGGAAGGTGTCCACATCCAGGAAGTGGTAGTGGACGCCGTCGATCTCGCCGGGACGGGGGTCCCGGGTGGTTGCGGAAACAGAAAAATACAGGTCCTGCCGTTTTTCCATCAGCGCTTGAAGCACTGTGCTTTTTCCAACGCCGGACGGGCCGGAAATGATGAATGTTTTCCCTCTTCGCATCGTCTATCTGCTCTCCTCCATACGTTCCGTCCGGGCGCCGAATTTCTCCGGCGGCAGGGCCGATAAAATCACGTGGTCGCTATCCATGATGAAGATGGACGCGGTCTTGCGCCCGTATGTGGCGTCGATGAGCATGCCGCGCTCCCGGGTCTCCTGCACCATGCGCTTGATCGGGGCCGAATCCGGGCCGACGACGGCCACCACGCGCTCCGCCGAAACCAGACTTCCAAACCCAATGTTGATGAGTTTCATTCGTCCGCCCTCACTCAATGTTCTGGACCTGCTCCCGCATCTTCTCCACCTCGGCCTTCAGCTGGATGACCACCTGGGCGATGGCCACGTCGTTGCACTTGGAGCCGATGGTGTTGGACTCCCGGTTGACCTCCTGGATGAGAAAGTCCATCTTGCGGCCCATAGGCTCGTCGGATCCCAGCATGGTCCGAAGCTGAGCCGCGTGGCTCCGCAGGCGGACCGTCTCCTCATCCACGGCGATCTTGTCGGCATAGATGGCGGCCTCGGTCAGGATGCGCTGGTGGTCGATGGTGGTGCTTTGCAGCACCTCCTGCATCCGGCTTGTCAGCTTCTGGCGGTATTCCGCCACCGTCTCCGGCGAGCGGGCCTCCACCTTCGCCGTGCACTCCAGGATGACGTCCAGCCGCCCGGCGATGTCCTCGGCCAGCTTTTCCCCCTCCACGGCCCGCATGGCGTTATAGGCCGCCAGCGCCTGCTCCAGCACCGCGCACAGGTCCGCGCTCACGGTCTCCAGGTCCTCGTCCGCCTTGGTGACGGTGAGAACGTCCGGGAACCGGGACAATGCCTCCGGCGTGAGATGGTAGGCCGTGGGGCCGCACACCTCCGCCAGCTCCCGCAGCGCGGCGGCGTAGCTCTCCGCCAGAGGGCGGTTCACCGTGACCTTCGCCACGTCGGCGGCGGAGGCGTCCACCGTGATGAACACATCCACCTTTCCCCGGGAAACGGCCCTCTGGACGCATGCCTTCACCGCTTCCTCGGCAAAGGCATACATCCGGGGCATCTTCACCGTGCAGTCCAGATACCGGTTGTTCACAGAGCGGACCTCCACGGTGATATCCCGCCTGTGCAGCTCTTCCCTGGCCCGGCCGTAGCCGGTCATGCTCTTGATCATGCTCTCTCCCTCTTCCCCGCTCAGACTTAAATAAAGCAGAACCGCATGCCGCCCAGGCCGCAGCCGTTGCACAGCATGGTGGCGCAGCAAAGGCTCATGCACGGGTTGGCGGAGCAAAGCTCCGTCCCGAACGTGCCGCCGGGGCGGTAGGCCGTCTGTCCCGCGTTTTCCATATAGTCCAGCGCCTGCCGGTATTCGGCGCTGCCCGGGTCCATCTGGCAGGCGGTTTGATAGTACCGTTTCGCCTCGTCCAGCCAGCCCCGGCGGTAGCACACCGCGCCCTTGAGAAAATTCCACTCGGCGTTGTGGTCGCTGTAATTGGCGAGCAGCGCCTCCGCCCGGCTCAGGTTTCCGGAGTTGATGGACATGCGCACCTGCTGGAGCACGGAGCTGCCCGAGCTGGACTGGCTTCCGTACTGCCGCTGATACGCGCCGCCTCCGTATCCGTACGAGGACGCCTGTCCGGAGGGACCGCTCCGCCCGCTGCGGGTCTTGGTGATCTCCTCGTAGGCGGCGTTGATCTCCTTCATCTTCTCCTGCGCCAGGTCCGCCAGGGGATTGTCATGGTAGTTGTCCGGGTGGTACTTTCGCGCCAGGTTCAAATATGCCTTTTTAACTTCTGCGTCCGTTGCGGTCTCGGGTACTCCTAAGACCTGATAGGGATCGTTCATGCGGTTTCCTCACCATTCTTGCGTTTTCTGTCTTTGCCGCGCCTGTGAAACGTGCCGTCCAGCACCGATTTTCCCACGCGGAACAATCCGGTATACACCGTGCTCTCCAATATGGGCCTCCAGCATCCGAACTCCCACAGCTCAAAGGCTGTGGCCATCATGTGGATCGAGTGGTCCAGCGTCTGTGCAAATTCCCGGCGGCTCTCCTCCGTCCAGGCGCCGTCCGTCAGGCCAAAGCGCAGCGCCACGGGGTTGTAGTTTCCGCTGGAGGCGTCTTTTTTCAAATCGTCCGCCGCGTCCGTCAGATAGACCCACCGGCCCAGGTGATAGAGCATCTGCCCCAGCACCCTGCGGCGCACGGGGTCGTCCGCCTCCTCGGCGGCCGCGCCCAGCAGCGCCGCGAAAGCGTCCGCCGCCCGGTCCATGGACGGACAGTTCTCCCGCTCCAGCCCGGACAGCCGAGAGAGCTGCTCCCGGGTGCGCCGGTCGAATCCGGGACGGAACAGGGCCGCCCGGCGGTACGCCGGCTCCAGCACCGCCGAGAGGCTCCGGTATTTCAGGCCGTGGAGCCAGTCGTGGTCCGCCACGCCGTCCCTGAGCTGCCAGTAGGCCAGGATCACGCTCTCGTCCGCGGCCAGCTCCAGCGCCGCCGTGGAAGCCAGAAAGGCCCGCTTTTGGACAGGGCTCGCCAGGCACCGGGCCTCGTCCGCCTCTCCCTCCTCCGGCTCTGACAGGAGCATGGCGAGAAACGTGAAATCGTAGTTCAGGATGAAGCGCGCCGCCGTTCCGTACCGCCGGCCAAGGGTGTGGCACAGGCCGCAGTAGACCCTGCGGAATCGCTCCGTCTCCTCCGGCGGCAGGTCCTGGAGCGGCGGGCGCACATAGCCGAACATCAGAACAGCCTGACGATGTTGAAGGTCAGCCCGCCCCGCCGCCGCAGGCGGCGGTCATAGAGCACCGCGATCCCGATCCCCGCCGCAAATCCGACGCCCGCGGCCGTGTACTGCACGGCCGTTCCCGCCCCCAGCAGGGCGGCGCAGAGATAGCACGCCAAAAACAGGGCGATGGGGATCAGGTAGACCAAGGCCACGATGCCCATCATTTTCTGGGTGCTGCTCTCCACCACCACCTTCTGCCCGGGCCGCGCGCCGATGGGGTTGGCGGCCTTTGCATGGACCGCCGCGCCGGTGACGCCGCATCCGGCGCACTCCTCACAGTCGTGTCCGCAGGCGGACTTCCGGGGGACCGAGATCTCCGCATAATCCGCGTCCAAAATCCGTTCGATCGTTGCAATTTGTGTCATAATCGGTTCTCCTGTGTCATTCTGCCGGCCCGGCCGGCTCGGCGGGCGCATCGCCTTCAGGCGGCGTTTCCTCCGGCGGTTCGCTGATGGTCACCCGCACCTGGTAGGTCCCGGAAACGCCCACGTCTCCGCCGGAACGCACCCGGATCTCCGCCGGGACCGTGTAGCTGCCGTTTGCGGAGCCAAAACCGCTCAGGTCCGCCGCCACCTGAATGTTTTCCCCTGTGACGGCGGCCACATCCGCGGAGGTGCCGAAGATGGACACCGTCATCTCCGCCGTCAAAATCTCGCAGTGCTTCCCCTCGGGCAGGTTTTCAAAGATGAAGTTGGTGGTCGTCCGGTCCTCCCGCACCATGTCCTTGAAAGAGATCTTCAGCTCGGCCCGGGTCACGCCGCTGAGGTTTTCGCAGCCCTCCGGGACAGTGATGGGATAGCTGTATGTGATGGGTCCGGTCAGGGACGCCAGGTCCAGATCGTCCAGCACGATGCTCTCCATATCCTTCAAAAGCGCCGCGTCCCCCGAGACCATGACGGTCTTGGGATTGATGTCGTAATCGATGTTCTTCCGGCTGGCGCCCGGAGACTGGATGAAGTTCATCACCAGCCGCAGCTCCTTGGTCACCGTCACCGGAAGCGTCACCTGGATGGTCTCCACGCTGCTGTAGATGCCCCGGCTGTCCAAAGGCTGGGCGTTCGCGTCGTAGTATTCATACGCCAGGTCCTGAACGACCGTGCTCTCCGCGTTGTCCAGATTCAGCACCACCTTGGCGTAGCTGACAGGCGCGATATCCTCCGTCTGGCCGCGGATCTCCATGGTGGTCCGGGACATTTGAAGCTGTCCGGCGGTGAAACCCTGGGCCACGCTGCCGACGATCTCGCACTTCACGTCGATCTCCTTGGTGTCCAGCTCCCCGATGTTCACGCTGACCATGACCGGCTTCGCCTTCACGGTGCTCTCATGATTGAATCCGCGCTTATCGGAGAAGTAGACGGACACGCCCAGCGTGCGCTCACCCGTCTCCGTGATATCGGTGAGGGACAGGCGGACCTTGATGGCGGACACGTCCAGCCAGGCGATATCCGCGCGGGTGCCGGTGAGATTCAGATCCACGGTCCGGGCCGTCTCGTCCTCCAGCAGCATCAATCCCCTGCTTTCCAGGATATCCTCCCCAACATAGGTGATGGGGACATCCTTCACCTGCTTTTCGATCACCCGCGGCGTTCCGTCGGTGGTCCCAACCAGGTCCACGAAGATCCAGATCACCGCCGCCACCAGAACGGACAGGGCGATGTAAAACGCTTTGCGCTTGCTGATGTTACCGTTCATCGTCCCCATCTCCTTCCCTCTTGGCGCGCAGGAGGTTCAGAACATTGAACTTCTGCTTGTCCAGCTCGGAGTCCTCCTGCGGAAGAAGCTCGTTCCGCAGAAGGTTCTCCAGCGTCTCCGGCTTCAGGTGGCGCTTCAGCATCCCGCCGATGGCCACGGAGATCGAGCCGGTCTCCTCCGACACGATGACCACCACCGCGTCGGAGTTTTCGCTCATGCCGATGCCGGCCCGGTGGCGCATGCCGAGGTCCCGGCTGAGGTTCACGTTCTTGCTCAGGGGAAGCATGCACCCCGCGCCCAGCACCCGCCCGTGGCGGACGATGACCGCGCCATCGTGCATGGGGGCCTTGACAAAAAAGATGTTTTTCAGAAGCTCGCCGGAAACGGCGGCGTCCAGCACCGTGCCGCTGCGCACCATGTCGTCCAGCAATATCTCCCGCTCGAACACGATCAGCGCGCCGGTCCTGCTTTGGGACATCTCCGTGCAGGCCAGGACCGTCTGTCCGATGGCCTGCTCCATGGCGTTGCTGGTTTCCGAGTGGGTGAAAAACGCGATGAAGCGCTTGCTGCCCATCTGCTCCAGGATCCGCCGGATCTCCGGCTGGAACAGGATGATGAGCGCCAAAACACCCCATTCCACCATCTTGCTCATCAGATAGTGGATGCCGTTGAGGTGGAAAAGGGAAGAGAGCATCAAAAGCGCCAGAAAAACGAAAAGCCCCTTCAAAAGGCTGGCCGCTTTGGTGCTCTGCACCAGAGTCAGCACCTTATACAGCGCGAATACCATGATGGCGATATCCAGCAGGTCTGAGAGCTGGATCGTCAGCAGGTAACGGCCGATAAAAGCCGGGAGTTCCGCAAATGGGAAATTCATTTGAACGTCATCATCCCTTTCAGGTCATGAATACTTTGATTATATAAAATCTACCTGTAGAATGCAAGGTAAACCGCACTAAAATTCACGGTCTGTTCAGAAAATCAGCGGAAAAGCTCCCGCATGACGGACAAAAAACGGTTGACCTCTTCCCGGGTGTTCATGGCTGAAAAGCTGAGCCGGACGGTGCCGGTCCCGATGGTCCCGGCGGTGCGGTGCGCCAGCGGCGCACAGTGGATGCCTGCCCGGACGGCGACGCCCCGCTCGGCCAGCGCGGCGCCCACGGACTCCACGTCCCGCCCCTCCGGCACGAAGGACAAAACGCCCGCCTGGGCCGCCAGGTCCGGCTGGGCGTAGACCCGGATGCCGGGGATGGACCGCAGTCCCTCCGCGGTGAGATGCGTCAGCACCCGTTCATGGCGGCAGATGGCCTCAGGCCCCTGCCGGCGCACATACTGAACGCCCGCCAGAAGGCCGTTGATGCCGGGCATGTTATGGGTGCCCGCCTCCAGCCGGTCCGGAAGAAAGTCCGGCATGGACTGCTGGATGGAGAGGCTTCCCGTGCCGCCCTCCAGAAGCGTGGAGGCGGGCGCGTCTTTGCCGCAGATCAGCACGCCGGTCCCCTGGGGACCGTACAGACCCTTGTGGCCCGGCATGGCGATGAAGGCCGCGCCCAGCGCCGCGATGTCCAGCGTCAAAAGGCCGGCCGACTGGGAAGCGTCGATGATGAACGGCACGTTCCGCGCCCGGCAGACGGCGGCGATCTCCTCCACCGGCTGCACGAAGCCGAACACGTTGGACACATGGTTGCACACCACAGCGTTCACGTCCGGCGTGATGAGCCTATCAAAGGCCTCCGCCACCGCCTCCGGGGAAAACAGCGGCGCGTCGGCCACCGCCGCGGACACGCCAAGCGCCTCCAGCGGCCGGGTCACGGCGTTGTGCTCGTAGCCGGAGATCACCGCCCGGCCGCCCTTTGGGACCAGGCTTTTAAGGGCGATGTTCAGCGCGTGGGTGGCGTTCAGGGTGAACACCACCTGCTCCGGGCTTTCCGCATGGTACATCTCCGCCAGCTCGCTGCGGCAGGCGAAGGCCGCGTCCGCCGCGTGCATGGCGGCTGGATATCCTCCCCGGCCCGGGGAGCTCATGGTGGCCAGGGCCTCCTGCACGGCGGCCGCCACCGTGTCTGGCTTTTGGAACGTGGTGGCCGCGCTGTCCAAATAAATCATGGCGCTACCTCCCGATAAAATCCGCGTTGGGTCAAATATATCTGAACAGGGTCCAGAGCGTCCCTGTGAAGGACATTCAAAGCCAAAGGCAGGTCGGACACGCCGATCTGCACGGCATAGGCGCAGCCAAGTTCCGTCAGGTCCCTGGGCGCACGAAAAATTTGGCAGCGGACCCCGCTTCGGGACAGTGCGCGCTGCATCCGCTGTGCATAGGTCACCGAGCGGGCGATGATCAAATAATGCTCCATATGCACGCCTCCTCTCCCAACAGCTTATGCCCCAAACGGCGGGAGGTGCAAAAAAGGGACGCGCATCCGCGCGTCCCTTTTCCGATTCACTTTACCCGCTCCAGCAGGGCGACCGCGTGGGCGGACATGCCCGAGCCGTCCCCGGTGAAGCCCAGACGCTCCTCCGTGGTGGCCTTCACGTTCACCTGTCCGGCTTCGATCCCGAGGGCGGCGGCAATATTCTCCGCCATCCGGGCCTTGTAGGGCGCGACTTTGGGCGCCTGGGCGATCAACGTCATATCGAGGTTCACCACCGCGTAGCCACGCTCCTCCAGGTGTCTCCCCACCCGGGCCAGCAGCTCCATGCTGGAGATGCCCTTATAGGCCGGGTCGGTGTCCGGAAACAGCCCGCCGATATCTCCCAGTCCCGCCGCGCCGACCAGCGCGTCCATCACGGCGTGGGTCAGCACGTCGGCGTCGGAATGGCCCAGAAGCCCCCGCTCACAGGGGATCTCCACCCCGCCCAAAATCAGCGGGCGGCCCTCCGTCAGCCGGTGAACGTCGTATCCCTGTCCGATCCGCAGCTTGCTCACAATCTTCCATCCTCCCGCGCCTGTATGACCGCCTCCGCCAAAATCAAATCGGCGGGCTCCGTAATCTTCAGATTCGTCCCGTCCCCTTCGACCAGGCGCACCTGTTTGCCCAGCCGCTCCACGGCGGCGCAGTCATCGGTGACGGGGGCCTCTTTCTCCAGCGCGTCCTGAAGGGCGGCCTTCAGCAAATCCGCCTGGAACACCTGGGGGGTCTGGACCGCCCGAAGGGCGCGCCGGTCCAGCGTCCTGGTCACCACGCCGTCCGCGTCCGCCTCTTTGACGGTGTCGGCCACCGGCACGGCGGGAGCCGCGGCTCCGGTGCGGGCCGCCTCCGCGATCACCCGGTCGATCAGCTCCGGCGTCACCAGAGGCCGGGCGCCGTCCTGGACCGCCAGCAGCTCCGTCTCCGGCCCGGCCTCCAGCGCCGCCAGGAGCACGGAGTGGACCCGGTTTTCGCCGCCCCGGACCACTTTTGAGCATTTGGTGATCCCATATGTATGGCAAAGCTGGGAGATCTCCAGCAAATCCGCCTCCTGGACGGCAACAACGATCTCATCCACCCGGGCCGCCTGCTGCAGCGCCGTCAGCGTCCGCGCCAGGACCGGGACGCCGTCCAGAGGCTGGAGCAGCTTATTGACGCCGCCCATGCGCCGGGAACTCCCCGCCGCGGCCACGAGCGCAGTGCAGCGGGGACGCTGGGCGTCCCGGAATTTTTTGAAAAATGAACCCATATCAAGCCCTCTTCCTGCGATTCAAGTGGCCAGCGGCATCTGCCGCATGGCCTCGTCCAGCCGGGCCTCCGCGTCCTCATAGCCCGTGCGCTGGGAGAGCACCAACTCGGAGAGCAGGATCTGCCGGGCGTTGTGGAGCATCTTCCGCTCTCCGGTGGACAGGCCCCGCTGCCGGTCCCGATACATTAAGCTTTTGATCACCCGCGCCACCTCGTAAAGATCGCCGCTTTTCAGCCGGTCCATATTCTCCCGGTACCGCTTGTTCCAATTGGCGTTCTGCTCGATCTCCATGGCGGGAACGGCGTCCAGCAGCGCCTGGGCCTCGCCGGGGCCGATGATGGCCCGGATGCCGATCATCTGGCTCTTGGCGATCGGGATCTTCAGCAGCAGGCCGCCCACAGACATTTTGAAGACGTAATACTCCTGTGTGCTGCCCGACACGCTCTCCCGCACGATGGCGTCAATGACGCCTGCGCCGTGCATCGGATGAACGACCTGATCCCCAACGCTGAACATGATGAGCCCCTTTCCCGTCCTCGCGGTCCGCGGTACCCGCTATTCATGTCACTTCCCAGATATATCGATAATCATTCAAATTTATTATATCTGTTTTCCTTTTGATTTACAAGCTGTTTTCCGGCTTTTGAAAAAAACAGCCCCGGCGGGAGGCTGCGACCTCCCGCCGGGGATTTTGAAACACGATCACTTCTTATTGGAACGGCGCCAGATGTGCATCTTCTCCGCCTCCGCGATCAGCTCGTCGCGGAACTGGGGATGGGCGATGCCGATGATCGCCTCGGCCCGCTCCCAGGTGGATTTGCCCTTCACGTTCACCTTGCCGTACTCGGTGACCAGCCAGTGGAGGTTGGTGCGGGTGGCGGTGACGATGGAGCCCTCCAGCAGAGTGGGCCGGATGCGGGACTTCAGCTGACCGCTCTTTTTGTCCATGTAAGAGGAGGAGCAGCAGATGAAGCTCTTGCCGCCCTTGGCCAGATACGCGCCCATGACAAAGTCCTGCTGGCCGCCCGCGCCGGAGATATGGTGGGTGCCCGAGGACTCGGAGGAGACCTGGCCGAAGAGGTCGATATCCACCGCGCCGTTGATGGACATGAAGTTTTCGATCTGGGATACTCTGGCGATATCGTTCACATAGCTGACGGGCGCGGCCATGCACTCGGGATTGTTGTTCAGGAAATCGTACAGCTTCTGGGTGCCGGCGGCGAAAGCGTAGGTCTGGCGGCCCCGGTCAAAGGGCTTGCAGGCGCCGGTGATGCGGCCCGCCTTGGACATATCCACAAAGGCGTCCACGTACATCTCGGTATGTACGCCCAGGTCCTTCAAATCGCTCTCTGCGATCATCTGCCCGATGGTGCTGGGCATGGAGCCGATGCCCAGCTGGAGGCAGGCGCCGTTGGGGATCTCGGGCACCACCAGGTTGGCCACCGCCATATCCACCTCGGAGGGCGCGCCGGAACCGCCTAGGATCTCCATGGGGGGATTCTCGCCCTGCACGATCATGTCCACGTCGCTGATATGAACGCAGTTTTCAAACCCGCCCAGGCACACGGGCATGTTTTCATTGACCTCCACGATGATGGTCTTCGCCGCCTCGCAGACGGCTTTCATGTGGGAGCCGCCGGGGCCGAAGTTGAACCAGCCATGGGCGTCCATGGGCGCCACCTGGAACATGGCCACGTCCAGGGATTTGATGCAGTTGCGGTAATAGCCGGGCAGTTCGGAATAGCGCAGGGGGATGTAATAGGCAAGGCCGCTGTCCACGGCTTTGCGCTCCACGCCGGACATGTGCCAGGAGTTCCAGGTGAAGTGGCTGGGGGCGTCGGGCACGTCGAAAATCGCGGGACGGCGGGTCAGGATGCCGCCGCGGATATTCACGTCCGTCAGCTCTTCCGCCCGCTTTGCCAAGGCTTTATCCAGGGCGTTGGCCGAGCAGATGCTCCAGCCGTAATCCAGCCACATGCCGGGTCGGACACATTTGACCGCTTCGTCCGCAGTGGTGAGTTTCTGCTGGTATTCTTCCTGATAGCTCATGTTGCTTCCTCCCGTTGATCTATATTCTTGTATGATGACGCAGGTGTTGTATGATTTCACATTGTTAGGATTATAACACGTCTTTGAAATCAATGCAATCAAAACGTGAAAAAAATCACAAAATTTTCTAAAAAAAGAGGCAGGTCCTGTGACCTGCCTCTTTATGCTCAGAAATTTACTCCTCCACAGGAGCCTCTTCCTCGTATTCCTCTTCGGAAGGAGGCGTCAGCAGCGCGCGGATGGACAGAGAGATCTTCTTCTTCTCCTCGTCGACGGCGGTAATCTTCGCGTCCACCACGTCGCCCTCGGACAGCACGTCCTCCGGCTTGTCGATGCGGCGGTCGGCGATCTGAGAGATGTGGATCAGGCCGTCCACGCCGGGGACGACCTCGGCGAACGCGCCGAAGGTCATCAGCTTGACGATGCGCACGGAGGCCACGTCGCCCACGCTGTAAGTGTTCAGGAACTGGGTCCAGGGATCGACGCTGCGGTCCTTCACGCCCAAGGAGATCTTATGCTTCTCCGGGTCGAAGGAGATGACGTACACATCCATGGCGTCGCCGACCTTGCAGACCTCGGAGGGGGTCTTGATGCGGCTCCAGCTCAGCTCGGAGATATGTACCATGCCGTCCACGCCGCCGATGTCCACAAACACGCCGTAAGAGGTCATGGACTTGACGGTGCCGGCGTAGTGCTTGCCCACCTCGATGCTGGACCAGACCTGCTCCTGCGCGGCCTTGCGGGCCTCGTCGGCCACGGAGCGGATGGAACCGACCACCCGGCGGCGGGCGCGGTTGACCTCGGTGATGCGAAGCTGGACCTTCTGCTTGATCATGGCGGACAGGTCCGCGCCGCGGGGCTGGCCGGACTGGGAAGCGGGAACGAACACGCGCACGCCCTTGACGTTG